>DATAXI010000265.1:0-57982 GCA_036266845.1 Chthoniobacteraceae bacterium
CGGAGAGCCTGTACTGCTTTGAGATCGCACCCGAGGAGCGGCTGAAGCGCCATCTTCTCTATGAACGTTACATTGTGGAGGAGGTGGTGCCCTTCACTGAAACCCAGAAGCATTGGACGGCTCTTATCGCGCACGGATGCAGCTTCGGCGCATTCCACGCGGTGAGCATGACCATGCGCCACCCGGAACTCTTTCACGGGGCGCTCGCCTTTAGCGGACGGTACGATCTCATGTTGAATGCGGGCGATTTCCATTCGCTATTCCACGGCTATTTCAGCGAGGAGTTGAAATCGCTAATGCCAAGCCTGACGATACCCGAGGTCAAGGACCGGAAGGTTCTGCGCGATTTGCGTTCGATCCATTTCACGCTGGTCATCGGCGAGGAAGATCCATTCTTTCCGGACAACGAGCGGCTGGTTACCGCAATGGCCGCGAAGAAAATCCCGCATTCCTTCAAGATCTGGTGCGGCGATGTGCACCGCTTCCGGTATTGGCGCCAGATGATCCGGATTTATCTCTGAGCCTCCCGCCGGCAGGAGGGCGCATGGCGTTAAAGGGCGATGCGATCCGGGCCGTTGTTAATGCCCGATCAGCGGGAAGCCGAGCCAGAAGGGCTCGCCGACGCCTTTGCGGTAGGCGGCGAGGGAGGCTGGGGTGGAATTGACGCGGAGATCGCTGTAGCCGCCATCGTGGTAGATGCCGTTGTCATCGTAGCTGGGTTCATTTTGCCAGCGCTCATTCCAGAATACGGCGGCTTTGAGTTTCGGGTATCGCTTCATCACGTTGAATGCCTCGGTGATGAAGCCGGACTTGCTGCCGAATTGCGGGAACTCGCCAATGCCCCACTCGGCGAGCATCACCGGCTTGTTTGGCTCCATCGTGGTGATTTCCGTATAGGGCCAGTCGAGCAGCGGCTCGAACGGCGACCAGTTATCCTCCACGTATTGCTGGCCGTAAACGGACATGCCAAGCCAATCGACATACTTGGGCCCGGGATAATACTGGCCCATCTTATTCCATTCCATCGCGGCGGGGTAGGCGCCGCCCATCGCCTGCGGCATGGAGTAGTTCATGGCGTGGAAGACCCACACGACATTGGTTGCGCCCCGTGCGCGCACGCGGTCCACCACGCGGCGGTACGCGGCCTTGAAGATTTCCGGGGCGACGTATTTGGGCGGTTTGGTGCCGGGGATGACCTTGTCCTGGCCGTAAAACATGCCGGACCACGGGAACCATTGGCCGTTCATCTCATTGGCGAAGGAAACCATGAAAGGATGGCCGAAAGCCGCGGCGGCATCGCCCCAATGATCGATATAGGCATCCCATTTTCCGGCGGCGATATTGACCAGGGAGAATTTATCCGGACCCTGGTCTTCATCATAGGGCCGGTCCCAGGGCGACCAATAGACGAGCGGGATGGAGCCGTGCCGCCAGATGCAGAGGAGGTTCGCAGTAGGGAAACATTGCTCCCCCCAATAGCTGGAGGAGGCGACGATGGCCTGGTGCTTGCCCACCATCTTCTCGAAGGCCTCGATGCCCTCGACGGTCACGTCGTCCTCCGTGTCGCCAAAGTCGATAAACGCGCCGGTGTAAGCGCCCTTCTCCGGCACGAGCAACTTCTCCGGCCCCCGCGGCGGCGGCGGAGCGGCGGGCTGCCTGGAGCAGGCGGCGAACGCCAGTGCGCAGGCGGTGAGCGCGAGCGCCCGTTTCATGCGGCCCGCACTGGCATCGAGGCCGTGCGCTCCGTTTTATGCCAGGTGACCCAGGCGCCTTTCGATGCGCGGTAGAGGGCCTTCCAAATGACCCAGCTCAGCAGCGGGCGATAAATGATCCGCATCGGCAGGATGATCCATGACTTGTACAATTTATCCCCGTCCAGCCCGCAGGCGAGGACGGCCAGGATCAAATCCATCACCAAAAAAATCAGCACGTAAAACCACATGGCCGACCAGCCGCCAAGGATGAGCGAAATGATGAGCAGGCCATCCACCACCGGCGTGAGCGCCACCAGGATGATCTGGAAGAACCAGACGCTCGGGAGCGAGAACCAGCCGAGCGCGCCGAATTGCGGATTGAAGACCATATCGCGATGTTTCCAGAGGCATTGCAGCGTGCCAAACGCCCAGCGGAACCGCTGCCGCGTGAGGGCGCGCGCACTCTCCGGCGCTTCCGTCCAGGCGATGGCGCCGGAGGAATATTCGACACGGTAATCGGCCTTGTGAAGGCAGAGCGTGAGGTCCGTATCCTCCGCCAGCGTATCGAGGCAAAAACCGCCGGCCTCTTCCAGCGCACTGCGCCGGATGGCGCTCACCGCGCCGGGCACCACCGTGATGCAATTCCACTGCGCATAGGCGCGGCGGTCGAGATTGAAGCCGCAGATATACTCGAGCGACTGGCATCGGGCGATGAAGGTGCGCAGGTTGCCGACCTTTGCGTGGCCGGAGACGGCGCCCACCTTGGGGTCGCGCAACGGCTTCACCAACTCGCCAAAGGTGCGGCGGTCGAAATGGGTATCCGCATCCAGAAAGACGAGCGTATCGAAAACGGAGTGGGCGACTCCGGTGCGCAACGCCTCGGATTTTCCGCCATTCGCCTGGCGGACAAGCCGGATGCGCTTATCGGTGAGCGCCGCTTTTTCCACCTCGCGCACCGTTTGATCCTGCGAGCCATCGTCGATGACCACCACCTCGAACTCCCCCGGATAATCGGTATCCGTGACCGCGCGGAGCGTGGCGGCGATCACCTTTTCCTCATTGTAAGCGGCAATGATCACGCTCAGCGGGGGGGTGTAAGGCGCATCCTCGCTCAATTTCCGCTCGCGCCGGTAATGGCGCGCCGCAAGGACGGCGACGAGGATCGTGCGCAGCACGATGAGGGCGGTCGCGGCGATCATGAAGGCCCAGCAGAACTCGACCGTCCAGTGCCAGATCATGAATCCGCTGCCGGCCACCAGCAGCGTCACGGGATCGGAATCCACCGGCGGCATCAGCTCATTGTACGGGATGTGCAGCAGAGTGCTGAGGGGCACGATGGTATCGCCGCGCGTCTGAAGCCAATCGATGATCTGCGGCAGCGCGGCCACCGTCTGCTCGCGATTGCCCCCGGCATCATGCAGAAGGATGAGGCTGCCGTCGCGCCGCAATTCCTTCACGCGATCCACGATCACATCGGTGCCCGGCCGCGCCCAATCCTCGGGATCAATGTTCTCCATGATGATCTCGTAGCCCATGTCGTGCACTTTCTCGAGCGGCTCCAGTTCATCCGCGTGGCTGGGGCTGGAGTCGGCATTATAGGGCGGGCGAAAAAGCGTCACCGAGCGTCCGGTGATGCTCTCGATGAGGCGCTGCGTGGCGTTCAATTCCAGTTCCACCTGCTTCCCGGGAATCGCCGCCAGGTTTGCGTGGGTGTAGGTGTGATTGCCGATGAGATGCCCCTCGGCAACGATGCGCCTGACGAGGTTTGGGTATTGCTCCGCCTGGCTGCCGACCAGGAAAAAGGTGGCCTTGATGTTGTACTTCTTGAGGATGTCCAGGACCATCGGCGTCCACTTGGGGTCCGGCCCATCGTCAAACGTGAGCGCCACCTGATGCTCGCCGCCCGAGCCATAGTGAAAGATGGTGGGGTAACGCGGAAAGTCCGGGCTGTACTCGACCGTGTAGCGCCCGTTCTTTTCCAGTTTCACCGTGCGCCTGCCGTCTTCCTGCGTGTCATCCACCGTAATCGCCTCGCCCTCGTCCACGTTGGTGACCATGTCTGAGGATTTCATGTGGTCGAGCTCTGCCAATTCCTCCGGCGTTACGTTGTCCGTATCCTTGAAGCCGAGGACGTCCCAAATTTGCGGATCCTCCTGTCCCAGCCTTCCAATCGCGATGCCGCCGAGGTCCGCCGCGCGGATGGCGCGCAATTCGTTCAGGAAGGTCACCGCGTCCAGGAAGCAGACCGTGTGATCGTGCTGCGGATCCTGGTAGGAGTAGATCGGGTTATACATCGGCGCCTGGGAATCGACGCGCGGCAGCTCCGCATAGCTGGCGCGGCTCATCGCATCGCCGAATGTGATCATCTTAGCCGTCTTCCTACCCGAGGACCAATCGTAGCCATAGACGCCAATCGTGCCGATCCAGAGGTCCGGCTCGCCATAGCCCGCGAGCGTGTGAAGCCAGCCCTCGAACCAATCCTGCGAGGCGATGGGGCCGGGCGGATCGGTTTCGGAGGTTTCATCGTCCAGCATCGCGATGTAATGGTCCGCGTGCTCCGCCAGCCGCTCGAGGTCCAGCACGTTGAACTCGTCGCTCATCTGGATTTCCACCCAAAGCTCCTTGTCCACGGCGTGGAGGGCATCGGCCATCTTGATCAGAAGATCCGTGATGTCCTTTTGGCGCTGCGGATCGATCTCCTCCCAGTCGATCACCACGCCGCCGGCCTTCATGGCCTGGAGCTGCGCGAGCAGGTTGACGATGAACGCGTTCTTCTGGTCATCACTGCCCATCGCGAGGCCCTCGACCGCCTCCGGCGACCATGCGTCATCCACCTCATTGGTAAGCAGCGGCATCAGGACCAGCCCCTTGGCTGCCGCCAGGCGCTGCACGCGCGGATCGCCATCCACCTTGAGCGTGCCGAGCCCATCGGTGAGCGTCATCCAGTCCGGACAGACGTGGGTTAGCTGATCGGCGTGTTTCTCCAGCGACTCGAAGGCGTTCGGGTCCCAATTTGTGTAAAAACCGAGGCGAATCTCCGAGAATTTCTGCGGCTTGGGATGAAGAATCTCACGCAGTTTCGCAATTCGTTCCTGGCCCGTGGCGGTCATCGGGTAGAATTTGCGCCACGATTCATCCGTGGCTTTCTCCGCGGCGGATTCCTTGCGGGCCTCCTGCTGCTCGATGGCCTTGAGCTGGCCTTTCATCCTCCGGACGGAAGCGGGGAGGCGCAGTTGCGGGTTTACAAAAAGCGCCTGGAGGAAGAGCACGACGGCCAGGAACACCAGCACGCCCAGGAGCACCAGCAGGCGGCGCAGGCGCGGCCATCGCCGGCCCTTTGGGTCCAGAAAGACGAAAAGGGGCGCGTTATCCAGGGGGTCTTTCACTTTTTGAAACGGAAGAAGCGCTCCGCATTCTCCGTGGTGCGCGCCGCGATCTCCTCGATCGGCACGCCGCGCAGCTCGGCGATTTTTTCCGCCACCAGGCGCACAAAGGAGGGCTCGCAACGCTGGCCGCGGCGGGGCACGGGAGCGAGGTAAGGGCAATCCGTTTCCACCATGAAATGCTCCGCGCCCACGCGGGAGGCGCAGTCCTGCACCACCGGCGCATTCTTGAAGGTGACGATCCCGGTGAAGGAAATCATGTGACCCAGACGAATGATCTCCGAGGCTTGTTCAAACGTGCCACCAAAGCAGTGGAACACGGCGCGGAGGCGCCCGGTGTAATCGCGAAGAATGGCAAGCGTATCCTCCCAGGCATCGCGCTGGTGAATGACGACATTCAGCCCCATGTCCGCCGCGACATCAAGCTGCTGGGTGAAGAGCCGCGCCTGGGCGGATTTGTGCGTTGCCTCTCCGCCGGCGGGGAGCCGGTGATAATCGAGCCCCGCCTCGCCGATTGCGGCCACGCGCGGATGCTCCGCAAGCGCGCGCAATTCGCCGCGCACATCGGCGGGCGCTTCGTCCACGCTGTTGGGATGCACGCCGGCGACCGCGAAGATGCGCGCATCCTGCTCCGCCAGTGCGATTGCCCGCCGGCTGCTCTCGAGCGAGGTGCCAATGCTGAGCATCCGCCGGACGCCCGCCTCCTCCGCGCGCTGCAAGACTGCCGCAAAGTCCTCCTGAAACTCCGGATAATCCAGGTGGGCGTGGGTTTCGGTCAGCGGGCTCACCACTGGATGACGGAGCTGGCCCACGTGAAGCCGCCGCCGAAAACGATGAGCAGGACGTACTCGCCGATCTTCATTCGCTCGGTGCGGTTGGCTTCATCCAAAGCGATTGCGACCGCCGCGGCGCTGGTGTTGCCGAAACGGTCGAGGTTCACCATAAACCGCTCCAGCGGCACATTGAGGCGGCCGGCCACGGCCTCGATGATGCGGAGGTTCGCCTGATGGGGGATGATGCACGCGAGATCGTCGGTCTTGAGCCCGGCGCCCTCGAGGGCGGCATTGGCGGCGGTGAGCAGGGCGTTGACGGCATACTTGTACGTCTCCTTGCCGTTCATCTTGATGGTGTTGAGCTTTTGGCCCAGCGTCTTCTCATTGATGGGGAAACGGCTGCCGCCGCCCGGCATGCAAAGCGCCTCCGCGAGCGAGCCGTCGCTGCCCATGTAGGTGTGGACCACGCCGTGGGAGCCGGCGCGATTGCGCAAGATGGCGGCGCCGGCTCCATCGCCAAAGAGGACGCAGGTGTTGCGGTCGGTCCAATCGACAATGGAGGAAAGCTTATCGGCGCCAATCACGAGCACGGTGTTGGCGGTCGAGCTGGTGATGAACTGCTGCGCGATCTCGATGGCGTAGAGAAAGCCGGAGCAGGCCGCGGAGACATCGAAACAGGCGGCGCGGGTCGCGCGGATCTTTTGCTGCACGAAACAGGCGGTGGAGGGGAAAAACATATCGGGCGTGACGGTGGCCACGATGATGAGATCGATTTCCTCGGGCTCGATGCCGGCCTGCTCGATGGCGCGCTGCGCGGCATGGGCGGCCATGTCGCTGGTAAATTCATCGTCCGCGGCGATGCGCCGCTCGCGGATGCCGGTGCGGGTGACGATCCACTCGTCGGATGTCTCGACCGATTTCTCCAGTTCGGCATTGGTCAGCACCTTCTCCGGCACGTAGGAGCCGGTGCCAATGATCGAAACGGTGCGTTTTGGTTTGAGGAGCCGCGGACTACGAGGCTGCGATCGCGTCATGGTATTTTTGAAGTTCCTCGACGATTTGGGGGTTAATCTGCTGCTGAATGCCTTCCGCCGCAACACGAATGGCATTTTTCACCGCCTTGGGCGTGCTGGCGCCATGGGCGATAATGCAGATCCCGTTGACTCCCAGCAAGGGGCTGCCCCCGTACTCCTCGTAATTGGTTTTATCCTTGATGGCCTTGAAAGCGCCTTTCGCGATCATGGCGCCGGCCATCCGGATGGGGCTTTTCTTCAATTCATGCTTGAGCCAGGTGAAGATGGCATCCGCGATGGCCTCGCAGGTTTTCAGCATCACATTGCCGACAAAGCCGTCGCACAACACGACCTCGACCGGGTGCTCGAAGAGATCGTGGCCCTCGACGTTGCCGCGGAAGTTTAACTTGCTCTCCTTGAGGAGCTTGAAGACCTCCTTGGTAAAATCGCTTCCCTTCACATCCTCGCCTCCGATGGACATCAGCCCGATGGCGGGATTCTTGTACCCAAGCACCTGGCGGGAATAGACGCTGCCCATGATGGCGTATTGCAGGAGGTGCATGGGACGGGCGTCGATATTGGCGCCGGCATCGATGAGGACAAAAACGTTGCTCTCCGTGGGGATGATGGAGGCGATGCCGGGCCGCTCGACGCCCTCGAGCGTGCGGAGCTTGATGGTGGTGGCGGCGACAGCGGCGCCGGTATGGCCCGCGCTGACGATTGCCTCCGCATCGCCGTTCTTTACGAGGTCCACCGCCCTGCTGACGGAGGAATCCTTTTTCCGCCGCAGCGATTCCACCGCGCCATCGCTCATATCCACCACCTGGGAGGCGTGGACGATCTCGATGCGGGGGTCGGAGGATTTATTGGCCGCGAGCTCGGCCTTGATACGGTCGGTATCGCCTACCAGGAAAAGCTTCGAGATATGGGGATATTCCCGCAACGCCAGGACGGCGCCGGCGACGGTATTCTTGGGCGCGAAATCGCCGCCCATGGCATCCAGGGCGATCTTCATGAGCAACCGCGGATGTCGGCTTTGTTAATGAACAATGTCGATGGACCGGGAAGTCGGGCTTTGGAAACCGCCTGTGACTAGGCGGCCTCGATGGTGAGAACCTGGCGTCCCCGGTAGTAGCCGCAGGAGGGGCAAGCGGTGTGGGCCGGCAGGCGGCTTCCGCATTGGGTGCATTTGCCGAGCTGGCCGGCATGCCAGCGGTTGGCGGCCTTGCGGGTACGCAGGCGCATCTTAGAGGTTTTACGTTTTGGAACTCCCATGGCTTATTTATTCTTAAATTTTAATTTATCGAGTTCCGCCCAGGTTTGCGTTGGCTCTTCCGGGTTTTCCTCTTGTTTTCCCTCCGGGGCGGCGCCTTTGCAGACATTTTGCCCGTTCCAATCGCAATGCGGATAGGGCGGAAGGGCGAGCAAAATATCTTCGCGCACCTGCTCCGTCAAGTCCACCGTTTCGGATCCCGTCAATTCCACCTGGGTCGCAAAATCCTCGATCCGCAGCGGGTAGGAAAAGCGCTTGAGGCAGGAACCGCATTCCATTTCCAGATCGACCCCGAGGCGGCCGGTCGCAAAAAGGCCTCCGTCCGAGAGGCCGACCTCCAGGGAATACCGGACCGGCCCTTGCGGACGGACAAGGGGGTCCTCGTCCAGTTGCAGGATGGAAGCGGGTTCCTCGCCTTCGAGGTGGGCGCCCCCGGCAGGGATTTGGTTGAGGTGGATTTTCATGGGAAAATGGTAAAATCGATTGATGGTTTTCGAAACCGAAAATCTCAGGTATTGCCCAGTTTCTTTCGCAATGCGGCCACAACAGGCTGGGGCACAAAAGCATCCACCGGACCGCCGAGTCGCGCAATCTCCTTTACGATGCGGGAGGAGAGGTAGGTGTATTCCTCCCTTGGGGTGAGGAAAACCGTCTCGATGGAGGGTTCCAGTTTGCGATTCATCAAGGCCATCTGGAACTCGAACTCGAAATCTGAGACGGCCCGGAGGCCGCGGACCACGGCAACGGCACCGTGATGGCGGGCAAATTCCACCAGAAGCCCTTCGAAGGAAACGACTTGCACGTTCTGGAAGCGTTCAGTCACCAGCTTCATCAGCTCCAGCCGCTCCTCCATGGTAAAGAGCGTTCGCTTCGAGTCATTCACGGCGGCGGCCACGATGATGTGATCGAATAGCGAGGCGGCGCGGGCGATGACGTCCACGTGACCGTTGGTGATGGGATCGAAGCTTCCGGGATAAATGGCCAGGCGCATAAAGGGGAAAGTATGAAGTATGAATTGCTAATTATGAAAACCAGAAATTGCGGCTTGTGAGTCTGGGCCGGGCTTGCTTTAATCTCTGGACATGGGGGACGTGCATTTCAGGTGCCTTGGCTGTCAGCAGTCGTTGGTGGCTGACGAGAGTGGAGCCGGGGTGTCGTTCGTCTGCCCCCAATGTAAAACCGCCCAGATCATCCCTACCCATTCGCCTTTCGTGTCTTCAAATACTCCCCAGGAAACCGCCAACGCCACCCTTGCGGAGGCGCAGCCCGGACGGCGCGCCGCAGATGGCACCCTCTGGAACGCCCAGGAACGCCTCTGGGAAAACCATCACCAATCCGCCGAGCAGGCCGTGGCGCTCATCGAGCGGGACCAGCGGATCAGCGCCTTGCGCGCGGAGTGCGACTGGCTGGCCTCGCAACTGGATGAGGAGCGGCAGCGCCGCCAGGCCCTGGAGCCGGAGCTGGACCTCGCCCGTGGCGAGTGGGCCGCGGCGGAGAAGCGCGCCAATGAATACGAAACCGGCTTCGCCAATTCCTCCGCCCGCCTGCAGCAGACGGAAGACTCGCTGCGGGAGCTGACCCAACAACTGGAGCTGGTGAAGACCGAGCGGAGCGAAGCGGTGCTGGAACTGGCCCATCACCAGGAGACTTTTGCCGAATTGAACCTGCAGCTTGAAAAAGCGGTCGCCGGACGCGTGGAGATGGAGCAGATATTGGGACGCGCCCGGAGTAATCTGGACCGGACGACCGCCGATCTGGCCACCGCCGAGGCGGATGCCGACCAGGCCACCGCGGAGGTTTCCCAGCAGCAGGCGGCCATCGCCCACCTCCGCGCCGAGCTGGGCCTGGCTGTGGCCGAACGCGACAAATTGCAGGGCCTGGTGCGCGAAGATCATGATCTGGCGGAATTCGTGGAAACGAAGACCGACCGCGACCGCCTGGATGCGGAATTGAAGGAAACGCAGGCGCGAGTCGAGGGGATGCGCGAGAAGATCGAGTCCCTGACCGCCGAACGCGAAGGCCTGAAGCGGGAGCGGACCGATTTGCAACTGAAGGTTGCCGCATTGCGCGATGCCCATGACGATACGCAGCTCCAGCAGGACAACGAGGTGCTGCGCCGCATGGTCGAGCGCCTGAACGAGCAACTGAAGGAAGCCCAGCCGGAAATCGCAAAGCGCAAGCGCCGCGAGGCCTCCGGAGGAGTGGTGGGCGGGCTGGCCCGGGCGGTTGCGTCGCGTGTCTTTGTCTCGGACCCCGACGTTGTTGAGGGGCGGTAACCGCCGGCGGTCCGCGTTGACAGGATGGATGCGTGAGACACATTTGTATCACGATGAAAACGGCCACCGTGCGAGACTTGCGAAACCACTTTGCCGACGTGGCGAAATGGATTGAGGACGGGGAGCAAGTGACCATCACGCGCAACGGCGATGCGTTTGCGACCCTCGCCCCGGTTTCAAAGCCCGGGTTGCGGAAGGCCGATTGGGCATCGCGATCCGCCGCGCGCAGGCCGCTGGGGCGGCAATTGTCCGCCACGGAAACCGCGGCGTTTTGGTCTCAATTGCGGGATTGAGTGAATGGAAGCCGACGCCTACGGAAGGTGACTGCGGGTGGCGCGCCGCCACCTTTTTTGGCGGCCGTTCTCCACCGTTGCAAATGGACGGCCGATTACACCGCCGAGGCTTCGTCTTCGGGGATGTCCTCGAGTTCAAGCTCTGCGAGGCGGGGAGCGATCTTGCGGTAGCGCCATGCGGCGAAGGCGACGTACACCAGATCGACACAGACCAGGGCGCTTACATATTTTTCGCCGCCGATCCCGAATCCGTAGGAGTGCAGGCCCTTGCCGAGGACGAAATTGACGCCGTACCAGGTCATCACCACGGCGCAAAAGCAGACTACGCTGGCCAGCGCCAGGCCGAAATGATCCCACCAGCCGACGATGCGCCCATGCAGGACAAAGATGTAGCAGAGCAGCGCGATCAACGCCCAGGTCTCCTTGGGGTCCCAGCCCCAGAAGCGGCCCCAGCTATAATTGGCCCATACGCCGCCCAGGATGGTGCCGGTCGCCAGGAGCAGCACGCCCAGTTGCAGGATGCGGTAAAGCCAGAAGTGAAGCGTTTCATCCCGCGCCGCGTTGACCGGATTGCGAATGAAACGGTAAAGGACGATATGGCCGAACCCCATGGCGAGGCCGAAGGCCGCATAGCTGAGCGTGATGGTGAGCACGTGGATGGTGAGCCAGTAATT
Source organism: Chthoniobacteraceae bacterium (assembly GCA_036266845.1). Taxonomy (GTDB): domain Bacteria; phylum Verrucomicrobiota; class Verrucomicrobiia; order Chthoniobacterales; family Chthoniobacteraceae; genus DATAXI01. The sequence goes on from DATAXI010000265.1 coordinate 11,380, forward strand.
GCTGCGCAGCACGGGCACCAGCGGATCGATATTTTCCGGCATCGCCACCGGCAACTGCTGGACCAGGAGCAGGCAGGTGAGGCTCACCGGCAGCGCCGCCAGCAGGTAAGTGAGGGCGCGGTAACGGAGCAGGAAGATGAACGCAAAGGCCATGATGCCGAATGACACCCACACCACGGACTCGTACATATTGGTCACCGGCGGGCGGCCCGCGATGATGCAGCGCATGGCGATGCCGCCGGCCTGGAGCACCAGGCCCGCGGTGGCGAGCGTGAGGCCGGCTATCGTGAGGAATTTCGGACGGCCCTTGCGCGCATTGGCGACCAGCAACAGGATGAACGCGACGGCGTAAAGAGTCGCGGCCCAGGCAAAGGCGCGGAGGTGATTGTAGCGGTACTCCAGTTGCAGCATGGAGTCTGTGGGATAGACCGCCGGATTCAATGCCCGCAACGCTTTGCGCAGGAGCGCGGAATGGACGGAGAAATCGAACCCGTCATTGCCGGTATAAGCCTGGGCCATCTGGGCGAGCTGATCCATGGCCTCCTTGTATTGGCCCTGGTTGTAATCGGGATTGTCCGGCGTGGGGACCGTCCAGCGATCGCTCGCCGAGCCGGCGGGCGGCGGCACGATGGTAAACGCGGAGTTGTCCATCAGATGCCCGAGCGCTTCCATCCGGGTGGCCAGCGATTCCGCCTCCTTCAGCTCGCGCGGGATTTCTTTCTCCTGCTGCTTCAACTCCTGCCCCTGCTGGAGGAGCGAGGGGAGAATCGAAGCGCCGCCCAATTCCTCCAGCGAGAAGCGCTTGCGCGTGACGTCCAGCCCCAGCTTTGCGGCCAGGGGATGATACGGGATGAGCACCAGCGGCTCCTTTTTCCAATCGTGCGTATTGAAGAGCACGGAGAGGAGGAAATCGGGCGCCGTCCAGGTCTTGCCGCCGGTGCCGGTATAGGTGGCGCCGCCGGAGATGCGCATCAGCGATTCGCGGGCGAAGGTATCCACCGGCTTGCGCCGTCCCGCGTCCTGGATGGCCAGCAGGCCAAATTGATGGTAATCGAGGCCCTGTCCCGATGCGCCGCCGGAGAACGCGAGCGCCGCGAGGATCGTGAAAAGAAGAGTGCGGAGTTTCATATTTCGACCGATATGGGTTCTATTTTGCTCGCAGGCGCCGGTTTCTGTGGGAGCACCTTGCGCTTGGCCGCTCCCCTTTTCGGGGCGCCTTTCATCGGGTAGGGTCGCAGGTAAAAGAGGCTGAAGATGCCGCTCACGATCAAGAGCGAGCCGATCCACTTGAGGGACCAGCCGGGGTCGCGGAGAATCTGGATGCTGCTTTGGGAGAGGTTTTGCGGATTCCACGAGGCTTGGGAGAGCTTGTAGGTGAGGCCGGTGAAGGTGTTCCACCAATTGTCCGGCATGCTCATCGGGTGATTCATCCAGCATTGGCCGGTCGTGATGTCGCCGGTTTCGCGGTCCATGACGTTCAGCGTGCTCTTGAAGCCGGCAGGCGTTTCGGTTCCCTCGTTCCAATCGACCTGGAAGTTCGTGAGTTGCAGGCCAATGGGAAGCGGCACCTGCTTGTTGCCATAGCCGATGAGCAGCGGTTTTGGCTCCGTGGGCACCGTGATTTGCCAGCCGAGCGGGATCCATTGCTCGACACTCTGGCTGCCGCGGGAAGCTTTCACCCGGATGCCCTCCGCGTGCATGGTGCGTGAGTTGGGGGCGGCCGGCTCCGCATCATAGCGGGCCTCGGCGCTGGGGAGGTATTGGTCGGCGGTCAACGTCCAGTCCGCCCAGCCTGTGGCCAGCGGTTTGTTGAGGTCCAGCTTTCCGCTGGAGAGGCCGTTCAGGCGGGAGGAAAGCTCGTAACTGAGCGAGCCGTCATCGGCGACGTAGAGCGTGAGATGGTTTTTTACCTGCGGGCCGGCCGCGGCATCCTGCGCGTCCGCAACCGGGACCGCGTGGCCGGTGATCGTCACCAGCGCGCAAGGGTTGTTCGGATCGGGGCTGGCGTTCTGCGGCTTGCCATCCTTGATGCGGAAATCGGGCCAGTATTCCTGCACCGTCGCGGTGAAGGGGGTCAGGGGAATCGGCACCGCCTTGCCGGCGTTTTGCTTCAGATCGATGGGCATGCTGGCCGCGCCGATCTGCACCATCACTACCGGGTCTTTGCCCTTTTCCGCATTGATGAGCTGGAGTTTCGCGCCGGTGCTGCCGCCTTTGACCACCTTCGATACCTGCCCCGCGGAGGCATTGCCGAAAACGAAGATCGTTTCCTCGAGGTCCTTCGCCTCGCTCGCGGCCGGCGTCGTTTCCGCGGCCTTGCCATGCTTGAAGTCCACACTGGCGAGGCCCATGTCGAAGGAGCTATGGTCGGGATCGTCCGCCAGCACCCAGGAGTCCATGGATTGCCCCATGCGGGCCGTTTTGATCGCGAAATGCAGCGCCGGGATGCCGCCTTGCACGGCCTTGGGCATCATGTTCACATCCAGCGCGGGGGCATAATCGACGGCGCTTACGGCCCAGCCGGTATGCGTGGTGGTCAGCGGCCAGGGATGGCCGGGGCTGGGATGGCGATTGATCATTTCCAGCTCGATGCTCTGGCTGGTGCTGTCTTCATCGATGATCTGGAGGACGTGCTGGTCCACCGTCAGCAGGTTATTGGGCGGGTCGCCCTTGAAGATCGTCATGCTGCCCTCGACTCCGAATGTGCGCCCGATAAGCGCCCCGGTCAGAAGGGTGATGATACCCAGATGCGTCAGCAGGAACCCGGTGTGATGCTTCTTCCACGGCATGCGGGAGAAGGCGGAGCAGGCGAGATTGGTGGCCAGCAATGCCAGCCAGATATTGAACCACCACGCATCGTAAATGTAAGCGCGGGCGACGCGGGCATCGAAGCTCGATTCATACAGCGTACCGGCCACGATGGCGACGATGAGGACCGCCAGCAGGAGCATCGCCAGCTTTACCGAAGAGAAAAACCGGAATACCGGGTCTCGCTGCCAGGTGGATCTGCTCATTATCCGCGAGACGCGAGGCCGGAGGGGGCTGGAAGGAATCGGCACATGGAAATTATATCGGTCGCGGTCTGACGGGGGGTCGAGATAAATACCCGCCTATGGCGCAAGCCGCAAACGAAAAACACCTTCGGGAGCCCCGGGGTTTCGCATGAACCGGTAATGACCGTAATCTCTTTAATTACCGATGTGGATCAGGAATGGCGCGGTGCGAGCGTCCATCTCGCGCCCCCCTGGAAACATCGGTTTCAGCCGGCCGCCAACAATGGCTGCGCTCGTGATTAGAATGCCTCCGTTGCCCCGGGGCTCTCCACGGCGGGCGTCAACCCGGCCTAGCTGAGGTACTTCCGCAGTTTTTTCCAACCGGTCTCGGCGGCGGGGAGGACTTCATCCTCCACCCATTTTTCCACTTCCTTGGCCCTGGATTTGCCCATTTTGGCCAGGTGCACGGCTTCGCGCTCGGCCCACTCCTCGGCTTTCTTGAGGTGTTTCCGCCCTTCGGCGCTCAGACCGCTCAGGTCGCTCTTTTTAAGCTTATCGAGGGTGTCCCGCACGGTATCGGAGGATTTCCCGTAACCCTCCTGCGCCTTTTGCCAGGCGGGCCAGAGGAAGGGGAGCAACAGGGAGCCGAGGTGGAATTTGGCTTCGTCGAGGGTCGGTTTCCTTTTCACGTCGATCTTAGGGTCGCGACTACCGCCGCCCTCAAGGAGGCGCACCACCAGGCCGACGGCAAAGCCTATGGCCAGCGCCTGCGTGATCGCGGCTACCGGGTGATTTTCCACATACTCCAACAAGTTGCATTGGCGGGGCTGGTCTTCCGTGCTGTTCATTTTTGCTGAGGATTCGGCTGGCGGAGTATATTTGCGCTCCTCTTCCGCTCACGGCATGATAGGGAGAGAATTTCGCCATGGCACGCATAATCCATATTCGCGGAACCGTTTTCGCCCTGGCCATTCTTCTGTGCGCGGGGATCGCCCGGGGGGAAATCCACGCGCTGCTGGTGGGCGGCGGGCCGGACCGGCAGAATAATACGGCGCAAATCGAGGAGCATCTGCGGTTTGTGGCCAGTCTTGTGCCGGCCTCGCCGGGACGAGTGATCCTTTTTGCCGATGGCAAGGCGAACAGCCGCGACCTGACTTACACGGACAACGCCCATCTTTCTGCCGGCCAGCGGGCGCTGGACATCCTGCTGCCAAACGATGGGCTGGGAGCGAAGATGATGACGCGGCCCGCAGTCATCGGAGCGACGCTGGACGGACCGGCGCGCCTCGGCGCCATCGATCGCGCGTTTTCGCGGCTGGCGGCGCTGAGCCAGCAATCCGGACCTCCCGTTCTGCTTTACTTTGCCGGGCATGGCTCCGTGGCCCACGACAAGAATAAGGACTCTGTTTACAACCTCTGGAACGATGAGAACCTGGACCCGGAGACCCTGGTGCGTGAAATCAACACCCTGCCTTCGCACGTGCCGGTCACGCTGGTGATGGCCCAGTGTTTCAGCGGCGGTTTTGGCGATGTGATTTTCAGGAACGCCAATCTGGATCTGCCGCTCAACAATCACCCGGTTGCCGGTTTCTTTGCCGCGGAAAGCGACCGCGAGGCAGCCGGTTGCGGCACGGATACCAACTCGCCCCTGTACCAGGATTTTTCCTCTTACTTCTTCGGCGCGCTCTCCGGGCGCGACAAGCTGGGCCACGTGGTGACCGGCGCGGATTACGATGGCGACGGGCGGGTGAGCTGCCACGAGGCTTATTGCTACGCGATGATCCACGATCAATCGATCGATACGCCGGTCTGCACGACGCTGGTGTTCCTGCGGAAATACGCGGATATCCCGGACTCATCCATTTACGTCACGCCATGGAAGACCGTTCTCGATGGGGCGGATCCCGCGCAGAAGGCGGCGCTGGAGGCGCTCTCTGAAAAGCTGGGACTGGATGGGGACCAGCGGCTGCTCGATGCCTATGACCGGCTGATGTTTCGCGATCCGGTGGCGCAGTCGGCGGAACTGCGCAATTATCGCGACGCCCAGGACAGGCTGAATGAGGTCCGCATGCAGAGCCTGCATAACCTTTTCACGAGATGGCCGGCGTTGCGCTGGCGCGATAGCGGCGATTATGACAAAGCCACCCGGGGCGCTGAGGCGGACCTGGGCAAGGATACCGCCAAATGCCAGGAAATCATCGATTCGAGCGATTCCTTTGACCGCGCCGATACGGCGCTGGATGTTCAGGAATCGATGCTGGTCCGATTTACCGATCTGGCCGAGGCAATCGTCCGCGGCCAGTATCTTCACCACCATGCGGAGGGAGCGATCAAGGCCCAATTCGAGGCGTTGTCGCGGGCGGAGAATCAGCCCCTGGAACCATTGAAATAGTTCTGATGCCACCGCTGTGTCGCGGCGGGGACCGTTGCGTCTGGATTTCGGGCTTGGCCGGTCTGATTCAGCCCCTGGCCGTTATTCCGCCGGCCCGTTAAGAGCCGGCGGAATTCTCAACCAACCCTTACCTGCGATGGCCGCGGTAGCCGCCGTGGTAACCATGATAGCCATGGTAATACCCGTGGCCGCCGAATCCGAAACCAAAGCCGCCGTAGTACGGATTGCCGTAGTAATACGGGGTGCCGTAGTAGCCGTAATAGCCGGGGTAGTAGCCATAGGAGGGATACGCGCCCCAGCCGGCGTAAATGTGCGGATGGAAGAACCAGCGGGCCTGCGCAGTAGGGGCCGCGAAAGAAAACGCGGCGAGGACCGCCACCAACGGAATGATTTTATGTACAAGTCTCATAACTTTTTTCAATGCCTGGGACCGGCTTTTACCGATCCTGTCGTTCAGTAATCTTGGACAGCTCCCAGGCGGTTGTTATTCAAATATGGATTCGAAAACGGAGGCCCGAATGCGCCTCCGGTTTGCGGGGTACGCAATTTGTGCTATTAGTCTCTCCCGTGCGTTCAATCCTCGCGCTGCTTGCAATTCTGGCTTTTGGTTTCACCGCGGGAGCGCGGGAGATTCCGTTCGACTTTGTGGACGGCTACATCCTTGTGCGTGCCAGCGTCAATGCGCAGCCAGTGACCCTGGTGCTGGATTCAGGCGCGAGCGCTTCCGTCCTGAGCGTGGATACGGCGCGGCGGCTGCAAATCCCTCTGGGCGAAGGCCAGGCCGTGGATGGCGTGGATGCGACCAGCACCGCGTTTGCCATGGCAAAGACGGTGCCGGTCGCCAATGGGCTGCCGCTCGGCGTTTTCGAGCTGGCCATTGATCTCCACAATGCGGAGCAGCTTTGCAGCCGTCATATCGACGGGCTGATCGGGGCGGGCTTCTTCAAAGGGCGCGTCACCCAGATTGATTACGCGAAGCATGTGCTGCGGCTGCTGGATGCGGCTCCGGCGGAAGGCGAGACGCTGCCTCTGCGGGCGCAAAACGGGATTTTCTGCCTGCCGGTGAGCGTGAATGGCAGCAAGCCGCGCTGGACCCGGCTGGATACCGGCTGCAACGATGCGCTCCACTGGGTGGTGCCGCGCAGCACGGCGGGCGCGCAGCGGGGTGTTTCCATCGGATTCATTACCAATGACAATGACGAGACGCTGGTGACCATGAAGCTGGGCCGGCTGACGCTGCCGCATGTGGCGACGGCGCTGCACGGCAGCCCCATTTTTCCGGGCGAGGCGGGATTGCTCGGCAGCGAGGTACTCTCGCAGTACCGCGTAACGGTCGATGCGCGCAACGGGCGCATCTCCTTCGCGCAATAACTTGCAGCGCAAGGCGGCGGCGGGGATGATGCGCGGCTTTTTCCCATGCTGACCCTCTCGCAAATATCCAAGGCCTTCGGCGGACGCACGCTCTTCGAGGATGCCTCGCTCCAGGTAAATCGCGGCGACCGCGTCGGCCTTGTCGGGCCGAATGGCGCGGGAAAATCGACGCTCTTTTCGCTCATTCTCGGCGAGGCGTCGCCGGATGAGGGCAAGGTATCGCTGGACCGCTCCGCGAGCATCGGTTTTCTGCCGCAGGAAAGCGCGCCGGCGGGCGATGAAACGGTGATCGAACTGGCCTGCTCCGCCTCCGGCGCATTGGCCAAGGCGCTGCGGGTGATGAAGAGCACACCCGAGGATTCCGCGGAATACCACGAGGCGCTTCGCATTTTCGACGAGGAGGGAGGCTGGCAACTGGAGCCGAAGGCAAAGCGCATCCTGGCGGGGCTTGCGTTCCGGCAGAGCGATTTTGACCGGCAGGTGCGGACGATGAGCGGCGGCTGGGTGATGCGGGCGCACCTGGCGCGGCTGCTGGTGATGGAGCCCGATCTGCTGCTGCTGGACGAGCCGACCAATCACCTCGACCTCGAATCGCTGGTCTGGTTTCAGCAATATCTCACCGATTATCCCGGCGCGATCCTGATGATCTCGCACGACCGGGAATTCCTGAACCGGCTCGTCGGTTCCATCGTGGAGATCGCGCATCGCAAGCTGACGCGCTACCGCGGCAACTGGGACACTTACATCGAGCAAAAAGCGGCGCGCGAGGAGCAGCAATGGGCGGCGTACAAGAACCAGCAGAAGGAGATCGCGACGCTGCAGGAATTTGCCGACCGGTTCCGCGCGAAGGCGAGCAAGGCCAGCCAGGCGCAGAGCAAGCTCAAGCAGATCGAGCGCATGGAAAAAATCGAGGCGCCGCTGGGCCAGGAGAAAAGCGTGAGCTTCCGTTTTCCGCAACCGGTGCGAAGCGGGCAGCGCGTGATCGCGCTCAAGGATGTGCGGCACGCCTATGGCGACCTGGTGGTTTACGAGAGCCTGAACTTCGAGGCGGAGCGCGGGCAGCGCACCGTGCTCGTGGGGCCGAACGGCGCGGGAAAATCGACCCTGCTGAAATTGCTCGGAGGCGCGCTGCCGGTGCAGTCCGGGGAGCGGGCGCCGGGTCACAACGTGAAGGTCGGCTACTTCGCGCAATATCGCGTGGAGATGCTGAACCCGCGGCACACCGTGCTGGAGTCGGTGCTCGATTGCGAGAATCCGGTATCCGAGCAGACGGCGCGCACGGTGCTGGGGTCGTTTCTTTTTCGCGATGACGACGTCTTTAAGCCGACCGCCGTGCTGAGCGGGGGGGAAAAGACGCGGCTGGCGCTGGTGAAGCTGCTGCTCGACCCTCCCAATCTGCTGCTGATGGATGAGCCGACCACGCATCTGGATATCGGCAGCATCGACGCGCTGATCAATGCCCTCAAGCAGTATGAGGGCACGCTGGTCTTCATCAGCCACGATGTCCATTTCATCCGCTCGATTGCCAGCACGGTGCTCCACATCAGCGCCGGGCGGCTGACGTCCTATCCCGGCGACTATCAATATTACCTCGATAAATCGCGGGCGGGCTCGGAGCGCGGCGCGCTGGTCGCCGGGGAGAAGCTGCAAAACGCGCAGCCCGCGGAGGCGGAGCGGGATGCGAAAGCCTCCGGCCCCGGCTTGAAGGAAATGCGCGAGCAGCGCCGGGCCGAGGCGGAGAAGCGCAAGGCCGAGGCAAAGGTAAAGCGCGATCAGCAAAAAGCCGCCGAAGCGCTGGAGATGCGCATTATGGCACTGGAAGGCCGGCAAAAGGAGATCACGGCGGAGCTGGAAAAACCGGAAGCTTACGACGCCGGCGGCGCGGCGATGAAACTCAACCGTGAACTGATGGAGATCACCCAGGAATTGGAACGCGTCACCGCCGAGTGGGAAACGGTGGCCTCGAGCCAGGCCCGTTGAATCGCGAACCGCGGCGTTTCTCAAACAATCTGACGGCGGCCATGACTCGAGGCTGCGACGGCTCCCGATTTTTCCTCTTTCCCTGGGGCGGGAATCAGGTGAAAATGAGCTTTCCTATTTTATATGCCTGAATCAAACGCCGCATACGACTCCAAGGTGGAGGGAAATATCATCTTCACCCGGGTGGACGCCGCCATTAACTGGATGCGCAAGAACTCCCTCTGGCCGATGCCGATGGGCCTGGCCTGCTGCGCCATCGAATTGATGGCCGCGGGGGCGTCCCGGTTCGATATCGCCCGGTTTGGCGCGGAGGTCATGCGCTTCTCGCCCCGGCAAAGCGACGTGATGATCGTGGCCGGCACCGTGACGTACAAGATGGCGCTGGCGGTCAAGCGCATCTGGGACCAGATGCCGGAGCCGAAATGGTGCATCGCGATGGGCGCCTGCGCCTCGAGCGGCGGCATGTACCGCTCCTATGCGGTGCTTCAGGGCATCGACCAATTGCTGCCGGTGGATGTGTATGTCTCAGGCTGTCCGCCGCGGCCCGAGGCGCTGCTCGAGGGACTTTTCAAATTGCAGCGCAAGATCGAAACCGAGGCTTCCCTGGGAGACCAGAAGCGCGTCCTTATCGAATCCTTTTCCTGATGGCTCTCACCGATTCCATTGCCTCGATCGAAGGCAAATTCACCGTCCTCGGCAAAATTGAATTCCGGGGAGAAACCACGCTCATTGTCAATCGGGAGGCGATCCTGGCGATCTGCCGCCATTGCAAGGAAGAGCTCGGCTTCGATTTCCTGATCGATGTTTGCAGTGTCGATAACTTTGGCCAGGAGCCGCGTTTCGAGATGATTTACGAACTCTCCTCCATTGCGGCCGAGGAGCATCTGCGGCTGAAGTGCGCCATCTCCGAGGATGAGCCGTCCGTGGATAGCGTGACCGGCATCTGGCCCACGGCCAATTGGCACGAGCGCGAGATTTACGACATGATGGGGATCAGCTTCACCGGCCATCCCGATCTGCGGCGCATCCTGATGTGGGACGGATATCCCTATTATCCGTTGCGCAAGGATTTCCCGCTCGCCGGCAAACCCTCCGAGGTGCCGGAAGTCGCGTTTACCAAGCCGGCGCCGCTGGAGGGCGGCCCGTTTGTCACTGTCCCGACGACCGCGACCACCAAGGACCGGGAACCGCGCGCGCGGCGGCTGGACGACTGAACCGCGGGGAGCGCGAATCTTTTCGGTGGCTGCGAGCCGCCTCGCCTGTAATCCGCTCCGTGCGATGCCCGGTCAGGGCTTCCGCTTTGCGACCAGGTGGCGCAGGAGGGCGCAGAGCATCTCCAGACGCGGGGTGGCGGCGCCGGCGGATTTCGCCTGGCGCAGCGGCTCGCCCCAGATCGATTCCACCTCCACCTCGCGGCCGGCTTCGTAGTCGATCTGGCTTGAGGAACGGTACGGGCCCATGGGCCAGCTTCGCTGGATCTGAAAATCGATAAAATCCGGACGAATCGCGTAACCCTGCGCGCCCGCGGCCGCGATGGTTTCCGCCATCAACGCGCAAGCCTCGGCGTGGAGATGTTCGTCATTCAGCACCTCGCCTACATTTGCGGCGGCAGCGATGCCCAGGCCGTTGAACGGGATGTTCCAGACCAGCTTGCGCCAGCGCTCGGTGATGAGGCTCTGCACCGCCTTCGCATCGATGCCGGCTTTCTGGAAATCGGTTACCAGCCGCATCGTGCGATCCTGCGGCGGACCTTTGAACTCGCCGACCGAAAGCGTGCCGTGGCCGTAATGCTCGATGACGCCCGGCGCGACGCGATTGAGGCAGACGAAACAGAGCCCGCCCATTACGCGGCGCGCGCCGAAGTGCGAGGCGAGCAGCTCTTCGTTGCCCAAACCATTTTGCAGCGTCACGAGCGATGTCTCCGGTCCCAGCAGCGGCGGAATCAAGGCGGGCAGCGAGGCGTTGCCGGTGGTTTTGAGGGCGATGAGCACCACGTCGCACGGCCCCATCCCGGCGGGATCGCCATGGGCCTGGACATTGGCAAGATGGAAGTCGCCATCCTTCGAGCGCACCGTGAGGCCATCGCGCCGCACGGTTTCCAGATCGCTCCGCATCAGGAAATGGACATCGCAGCCGGCATGCGCGAGTTTCGCCCCGTAATAGCCGCCCAACGCGCCAGAGCCGACGACTCCATAGCGAATCTTTTCTTTCATCGCGGCCATTTTGGCCGGTGGAGGCCCGCAAATCCAGCCTTGCGGCGAAGCCCGCTTTTCGCAACGTCTTGGCGGAGATGAAACCTCCCAGACCCAAGGACCGGCTTCTGACGCTCATCGTCGTCTTCAAGTATTTCAAGGGGGTGATGCTGATCGCCGTCGCCCTGGGCGCGCATCATCTCATGGGGCGGGATATGAGCGCGTTCTGCGAGCATCTGGTGGATACCTTCCGGGTCGATCCGGATAACCGGTACATCCACCTCCTGCTTGAGAAGATGCAGATCCTCAGCGCGAAACGGCTGCACGAGCTGAGCCTCGGCAGCTTTTTCTACGCGGCCATCGTGTTGACGGAAGGGACCGGCCTGGCGTTGCGAAAACGCTGGGCGGAATATTTTACGATCATCATCACCTCCTCATTTCTGCCGCTGGAGATTTTTGAAATCGCGCACCGGGTCACGGGGGTAAAGATTGTCGTGATGATCCTGAATCTCCTGATTCTGGGCTACCTGGTCGCACGCGTCTCGCGCAAACCCGCCGGAACGCCGCTGCCGGAACCGGAGGCCGCGGGGTGATCTTGCGGCTGCCGCCCGGGGATTCGATAGTCGGGCTGGGATATCCACTCGTGCGAGATGTCGCGCATAATGAGGCCGTGGTCGAACTCCACGGAGCCTTTGGGGAATTTGGTTTCATCGGCAAAGAAACCGGAGTGGAACTCCAGCACATCGAGGGGGCGGACCTGCCAATCCACCGTGCAGAGTTGCAGTCCGTCCAACCGGTCCGCATCGGGCGTGACCGAAAAGCCCACGCAGCCGCGCTCGAAAAAAGCCGATGCGTCAGCCAGCGAGGCAAAACACGAGCCGCCGGGAAACAGGGCGGCTTCGCGAGCCCTGACGCGGATTTGTGCGCTTGCTTCGCGGGAAGCCATTTCAAATTCGATATTTGTCCCGTCATCTTTCACCGTGAACCTGGCGTAATGATGGACGCCGGGGAAAATGCGGCCACCGGCCAGCACTGCGAGCGCCGAATTGGTATCGCGCCTCGGGATGAAGACCCCTTCCCGGCGTTCGCCGCCATTTTCCGCCCATTCCACGGCGATGCGGTGCGCGGCGTTCTCGCTCGCGGCTCCCACGAACGCAGGCATTCCCTTGGGACGGATTTGCTCCAAGCGGATAAGGCAAATCCCGGCAATGGCGTGCCCGCCGTGCAGTTTTGGAGACATGCCCGCCGGCAGCAGCCGCTGAATCACCTCCGGATCCACCCGAAAATTGATCAGTAACCGCCGCCGAATCAATCCAGTCATTACCGGCAGTCGCACGAGAATCATGATAGCAAAGGCGTGGCTTAAAGCATCACCCGCCGCGCTTCTGCATCTCGGCGGCGGCGGCGTAGTCGAGCTTGCCGGCGATTTCCGCCTGGGAGGCGGAGAAACAGCCGCCGAGGATGATGACGCTGCCGGAGAGATAAATCCACATGAGCACCGCAATCACGCTGCCGAAGGCGCCATAGACGGCGTTGAAGTGGGCGATATTCCGTGTGTAAAGCAGGAAGGCTCCCTGAAGCAATTGGATGAGCACCGTCACCAGCGCGGCCGCCTGCCAGATTTCCCGAAATGTCGTCTTCCGCCGCGGAGCCAGCTTGTAAAACATGCTGAAGCCGTAGAAGAGCACCAGGGACGGCAGCAGGAATCGCACAAAAGAGATGATGCTGGTGGCGAATGGAAACTGGAGATGCACCACGGCCTCGATCCTCTCGAGGACCGTCGGCGCGGCCATGCCGATCAAGAGGGCGCTGGCCGTGAGCGCAACCAGCAGGAGGTTTTGAATGGGAAGCCGCCACCAGGTGTACTCATGGGTGCCCCAGGCCCGGTTGACGCCGCGGACCAGCGCCTGGAAAAAGCGGAGCGAGCTCCAGACGAGTCCCAGCACAGCGAACGAGCCCACCCCCCGCCGCGCCTTGATGACCCCCCGGATGGTTTGCGTGACCATGTCGTGCTTGTCATTTTCCACCAGCACATAGGTGCTGACCGCCCGCAGCACCCGGTCCCCGGCGCTGGCTGGATTATAGAAATACGATCCGATGGATACCAGCAGAAGAAGGAGCGGAAAAAGGGCGAAAAAGGCGTAGTAGGCGAAGGAGGCCGCCCGCTGCTCTCCATCGATGGAGGAGTAGCGGAGGACCGTCAGCCAGAGCACCCGCCAAAGCCGGTGCCAAAATCCGCGGCTGGGAGCGTCTGTCGTCATCTGGGTGCAATCTATAGAGGCTGCCCGGAAAACAGGCAAGGGCCGCGCGGGCCGGACAGCACCGCGGGGACCGGCCTGCCCGCGAAATCCGCCACTTACCGGGAACCCGGTGCGGTCTGTCAGCAAAAGCCTGATTACGGGGAAAGAGTGCGTGGAGACATATTGAAGTCTGCGCGGGCATTGCTAGCCTAGCCCGACGTGAACGAGGGCACCCCGGCAACACCAGCGCAACCCGCGGTCCCACGTCCCCGGCGCTGGGGACGGCGCATCCGCCGCGGCCTGCTGGCGCTGCTTTTGTTGCTCCTCATCTTCCACCGGCCCATCCTTATCGGCATTGTCCATGCCGTGGCGATCAAGGTCGCGGCCGGGCAGAACATCCGGCTCTCCCTGGCGGTCGAGGGGACGATTTTCACAAACATCAGCCTCAAGAACATCCGCGCGACGCCCAACGGGAACGGCCCGACCCCGGTGGAAGACATTTCGATTGAAGAGGTGACGGTCCATTACTCCATCCCCTCCCTCATCCGCCATGGGATCAGCGAGTTTCTTCAAAGCTATTCCCTCCGCAATGCGACCATCGCGGTAAAGCCAGTGGAGGGAACGCCGGAACAAAAGAGCGACCTGGCCTCGACGCTCCATGGCCTGATCCAGCAACCGGCGCTGTTCAGCGACCGCGTGGATATTGAAAACCTGAGCCTGATCGCCCATGTGCCGGACGGCGATTTTGCGGTAAAGGGTTTGACGCTCACCCTCGATCCCACGCAACCGGGGGTGCTGGAAATTCCACTGCTGCAAGTGCCGAAGATTCGCACCTGGCACGATCTCAAGGCCACGACCAGCTATGCGGATCGCGATATGATTCTGCGGGGATTGGAGCTGGACCCTCAGATATTGGTGCGGAAGTTTGAACTGGATGCGTCGCAGCGGGCGAAAGGGATCAATCGTCTGGACGTTCAGGGAATGCTTTTTGGCGGCAGCGCGGATTTTTCACTGCTGGTGAAGGAATTGCCCGGCAAGCACGCGAACCAGGCCAACAACGCCGTCGCGCAGGTGGACTCGACCATCCGCGACCTGTCGCTGACGAAAGTATCGCAATATTTTAACGTCTCCACGCCGGCTGTCGGCAGCATCACCGAGGCCGCGATCCACCTGACGGGCGATCCGAATACGCCCAGCGGGTGGACCGGATCGCTGACCACAGACGCGGGCACCATCCACGCCGGAGGGGCGGTGCTGGACAAGGCGAACGTGCGCCTGGATGTGAGCAACGGCTGGGCGACCTTTGGCTCCACGGTGTTCAGCGGCAGCAACAGCGTGACCTTGCAGGCGGATGGCAAGCTCCCGACTACGCTGGATGGTTTTGCCGGCACGGCGATCACCGGCTGGCTCAATATCACCGCGAACGATCTCCGGCACATTGCCGTGCAGATCGCCAGCGGCAAGGTGGACGGGAACGGGACCTTTGACCTCCGCAACAATACGCTCCACGCGAATCTGGACCTGAAGGCGGCGGACATCTCCGGCAGCAACGATGTGGAACTCTCGGCGGGCGAATTAAAAGCCGAGGTCATCAAGGCGCTGCCGCGGCAGTCCGGGACGAATACGCCGCCGTTTGCGGGATTGCAAACGTGGGTGGAACTGCACGCGGCGGATCTGCGCGCGGGCGCGTACGCCATCGATTCCGCCGACGTCCAGGCGCAGACGGATAACGGCCATGTGAACGTGAAAAATATCGCGGTGCGCCGCGCCCAGGATGCGCTGACGGCCAGCGGAGCCTGCGATCTGCCCGGCAACCTGGCCGACGTGCGCGAAGCGCCGGCGAATGTCCAATTCTCGTTTCACGCGCCCTCGCTCGCGGCCTTCAACGCGGAGCCGAACCTCAAGGGACCGGACGGCTCCGTGGAAGCGGACGGCACGTTTACCAATGGCCCGGGCGGGTACGCCGGCGGCATCGCCGCGAATGTCACGGACGTGCGGATGCAGGACTTCTCGGCACAGGGGCTCAACCTGAAAGTTTCCATCGCCCGGAATATCGCCACCATCGATTCCCTCACCTTTGCGCTCAATCCGACCGATGGTTTTTCCGCGATTGGCCACGTTGGGCTTCAACCGCCTTACGCTTATGTTGGCGCCTTGCAGTCCCACATTCGCGATCTGTCGAAATTCAACGCGCTGGTTGCCAATCTCAAAGGCGGCCTTGCCGGCGCGCTGAACCTCGATTGGAAGGGCAAGGGCGACCTCCAGACGCTTGCCAGCAGCGGGCAGCTCCAGTTTTCGCTGAGCAATGGCAAGGTGCAGAACATCGCGGCCATCAACGCCTCCATCAATGGCAACTACAGCCCGGCCGGGGTCGATTTTCCCATCTTCTGGGTCACATGCGACAAGGGCGGCGTCTCGGCGATCATCGACGCGAAGCAGGATGTGTTGCGAGTAAACCAGTTGGTGGTCAAACAGGCCGCGAGGCCGCTGGTGACGGGCAGCGTGGCGATCCCGCTCGATCTGCGGACCCCGGCGGAAGTCGATACGCTCATCCCGGAGACCGGGCCGCTCGCCGCCGACCTTGTCACCAGCGATATTGAAATCGCCAGTTTTTTTCCCAAGGGAAAGGCGCCCGCATCCGGCACGGGCAAGGTCACCATTACCGCGCGCGGGAGCGTGCGGCAGCCGAACGTCCACGTGGTGGTGACGGGGCGCAACCTCAAGGCAAACGCCGCGGCGGAGCTTGCCCCGGCTGCTCTGGATGCGGATTTCACGCTGCTGGGCAGCCAGCTTTCCCTCAAGGCCCGCCTTGCGCAGGCATCCGTCTCTCCGGTGGAGATTGCCGGTACGGTCCCGCTGCCGCTGGCGGCAATCTTGCATGATCACAAGGTCAACATGCAATCGCCGGTGCAGCTCTCCGTGCGGGTGCCGCGCAGCTCGCTGGGGGTGATCACGCGGCTCGCGCCAGCCGTCCGGTTCGTGCAGGGGACGGCGGAGGTTTCCGTGGATGTGGCCGGGACGATTGCGAAGCCCGTGCTCAGCGGAGCGGCGGTTGTGGATATGCCGGCCATGCGGCTTTCGAATCCCGATATGCCCTCGCTCAGCGGCTTCCGTGCGAATCTCGCGTTTTCCGGCGATCGCCTCGCGTTCCGGCAATTCGAGGGCAATCTCTCCGGCGGCCATTTTACCATGACGGGCGGGCTCGGCTTCAAAACCCTGACCAATCCGGACATCGATCTCCATTTCCTCTCAAAGGGCGATCTGCTGCTGCGCAACGAGTCCGTCACCGTGCGTGCCGACTCGAATATCCACATTGCCGGCCCGCTGGCCGCGGCGTCGGTCACCGGGGATATCGGCATCACCAAGAGCCGTTTCTTCAAGGAAATCGAAATCCTGCCGCTGGAATTGCCGGGACGCCCCGCGCCGAAGCCGCCGCCCGCGCCGCCCACCAATCCCTCCATCACCACGCCGCCGCTGCGCGACTGGAAATTTGCGCTCAAAATCCACACCGAGGATCCGTTCATCATCCAGGGCAACCTTGCCAACGGCTCCGCGCTCATCGACATGAATGTGGGCGGCACGGGCGCGGCGCCGACGCTGGAGGGCACGGTGCGCATCGAGAACTTTGTGGCCTCCCTGCCCTTCTCGAAGCTGCACATCACCAATGGCTACGTCTATTTTTCGAAAGACGATCCGTTTGTCCCGCATCTCAATATCCAGGCGGTATCGAACATGCAGGATTACGAGATCAACGTCTTCATCTACGGCACCGCGCAGAATCCGAAAACGGTGATGAGTTCCGAGCCGCCGCTGCGGCAGGAGGACATTGTCTCCCTGCTGGCGACCGGCGCAACCACCGCAAACCTGAGCAACGGCAATGCGCTGGCGGGCCGGGCGGCGATCCTGTTGCTCCAGCAGGTCTATCACAAGTTTTTCAAAGCGAAGCCCTCTTCCATGGATAACGAATCTTTTACCAGCCGCTTTAAAGTGGATGTCGGAGGGGTGGACCCGCGCACCGGCCAGCAATCGATTAGCTCCAGCTTTAAGCTGACGCAGGATTTTTACCTCATTGGCGATCTCGACGTGGGCGGCGATATCCGCGGCATGATCCGATACCTGTTGCGCTTCAAATGAATCCCGCCGCACCGCCCCATCCACGCATCTTTTTGGCGGTCGCGCTGCTGTGCGCGTTCGCGGCCATCGCGGTGCTGGCGCAGGAGCCGCGCAACAATCCGCCCACGCTCACGCGCAATCCCGCGGCCGCGCTCGCCACGCCCACTCCCGCGCCGCAGGGCGGACCGGCGAATGTCCATTTTACCGGCGCGACGAAATTTACCGAGGCGCAATTGCGCAGCGCCATCGCGGACCAGATCACGGAGATGAACACGCAGGGAGTCGGCCCGGCCACGGCGGATGACGCCGCGTTCTTCCTTTCCATATTTTACCGGAAGCACGGGTACGCGAGCGTCAGCGTGGATTGGAAAATCCTCGGCCCGCATTCCGTGGGTCTTGCGATCACCGAAGGGCCGCTCACGACGCTGGGCAACATCGAGTTTCGCGGCGTGTCCAAGCTCCCGGTGAAGACGCTGCATGATTACATCACCTCGACCACGCGCGAGCGTTTCCCGAATCCGAAGGCAGCCCTGCCGTTTGTGCAGGCGGATGTCGATACCGGCGTGGAGCGCATCCGCGGCCTGTACGCCTCCGAGGGCTTCCTGGACGCGGTGGTCGATCCCGCAAAAGTGACGTTCTCGCCCGATAAATCCACCGCCGCCGTGCTGGTGACGGTGCATGAGGGAACGCAATACTTCTTCGGCAAAATCACCTTCGCGGGGGATCTCGTCTTTTATCCGAACACGGAATTGCTGAACCAGTTGAAGCCGTTCACCTCCAAGCCGTACACGCCGGAGCAAACCGTCAATATGCAGCGCGCGATTGTCTATTACTACAAGACGCACGGCTATTATGACCCGAAGGTCGATGTCGCGAGCGATCCCAAGACAGCCGTGGATGGCCGGGTGCCGATCACCTTTACCATCGAATCCGGCGCGGTTTACCGATTCGACGGAGTGAGCCAGGATGGCCTGGAGCGGCTGAACCCGAAATTCCTCCCGGACCGTTTCGCCAGCCTGCATGGCAAGTTCTACAATCCGGAGCTGCTTGACGAAAAATTCAAGGAAATGATGAAGACCGGCCTCTTCCGGCAATTGCGAATCGAGCCGCGCCCGCTGCCGGACGACACGATCGAGCTGCATCTGCACGTGGAGGAGGAGAAGGCGCGCGAGCTGGGATTCTCCGCGGGCTACGGGACATTCGAGGGGCCGATCATCGGCCTGGTGGCGGGGGACCGCGATCTCTTCGGCACGGGCCGGCCCCTGACGGCGAAGGTGGAGCTATCGGCGAATTTTTTGCGCGGGGAGATCCTCTATCAGGACCCATGGTGGCTCAATAGTGACTACAAGCTGGACCTGCGGCTCTATGGGCAATCCGAGCTATGGTACCGCTACAGCGTGCTGGAGACCGGGTTCCGCCCCCAGATTTCGCGGCAGCTCACAAAGCAGCTTACGGCGGCCGTTTTCCTCCAGGCCAAGGAGGTGAAAACCACGGATCAGGGCATCGACCCATCCCGCATTGGGCCGGATTCCTATTTCGTCAACAGTGCCGGCGCCTCGATCACCTTCGATACGCGGGCGCCGGATAAATTGAGCCCGCGCCAGGGGGTGATCGGCGATGCGGTCGCGGATGTCGCCTCCTCCGAGCTGGGGAGCAGTGTGGAGTTTGCGCGAGTCACGGCGCGTCTTTCCTATTACATCCCGGTCACCTCGAAGACGCTGCTGGCGCTGGGGGCGCGCGGCGGGTGGATGCGCTCGCTGATGGGCAACCCCAACGATATCCCGATCGATGAACGCTTCTTCAACGGCGGCAGCCGCAGTGTGCGGAGTTTCCCTGAGCGGCGGCTCGGCCCGGAGGATTGGCATGGGTACCCGATCGGCGGGGATACGTTCACGACATTCAATGCCGAGTATCAGTTCCCGCTTTATGGCGAGGTGATCGGCGCGCTCTTTGCCGATGCGGGCAGCGTGGGCGAAACTCCGCATAACATCGGGGTGATGCGCTATGGCGTGGGGCCCGGCCTGCGGTATGCCTCGCCGGTGGGTCCGCTGCGCCTGGATGTGGGGTTCAACCCCGACCGGCACACCGGGGAGCGCCACATGATGATCCAGATCTCGTTCGGGATGGCGTTTTAGGTTTTGCTTTGCGATTACAAAAGGCGGTCGCGATTGGAATTGCTGATTGGCGGGCGAAGGTCGATGATGATGACGGAGTTAAGCCTGTCCGGCTGGCTTTCACCCATGTATTTGGCAACCAGGAATCCTTCCCATGAGTAACGCATTCATTGTGTTCATCGGCATTGTCGCGGTCGTTTCGATCATCTTGCTCTCGATTCTGCTGCGATTTATCAATATCTGGGTTCGCGCCTGGATCGCCGGAGCGCCGGTGAGCCTGATGCGGCTTGTCGGGATGCGGCTGCGGGGCGTGCCAGCGGCGCTCATCGTCGATACGCGCATCGCGGCGATCAAGGCGGGCATCGATATCTCCTCCGACCTGCTGGAGGCGCATTACCTGGCCGGCGGCAATGTGGAGAACACCGTGCGCGCTCTGGTGGCGGCGGACAAGGCGGGCATCGAGCTGGATTTCAACCGCGCCTGCGCGATCGACCTGGCAACGCGCGGCACCGGCAAGACAGTGCTCGAGGCCGTCACCACCAGCATCAATCCAAAAGTGATCGATTGCCCGAACCCCGCGCTGGGCCGGGCGAGCATCGATGGCGTGGCGAAGGACGGCATCGGCGTGAAGGTGAAGGCGCGGGTGACGGTGCGCTCGCACCTGGACCGTTTCGTGGGCGGCGCGACGGAGGAGACGATCATTGCGCGCGTGGGCGAAGGCATTGTCAGTTCCATCGGCTCCGCGGATTACTACAAGGATGTGCTGGAGCATCCGGACCGGATTTCCAAGACAGTGCTGGCAAAGGCGCTCGATGCGGGCACGGCGTTCGAGATCGTCTCCATCGATATCGCGGACGTGGACGTAGGCGAGAACATCGGCGCAAAGTTGCAGGCGGAGCAAGCCGACGCCGACAAGCGCGTGGCCCAGGCGAAAGCCGAGGTGCGCCGCGCGGCCGCAGTGGCCGCGGAGCAGGAGATGCGCGCAAGGACGCAGGAGATGCGCGCGAAGGTTGTCGAGGCCGAGGCGCAGGTGCCGCAGGCAATGGCGGAGGCGTTCCGGGCCGGCAACCTGGGCATCATGGATTACATGAGGATCCGCAATGTGGAGGCCGACACGAAGATGCGCGACACCATCGCCGGGCCCGAGCGGTCCCAGGAGGATGTGAAATAGGGAGGCTGCCGCCATGGCACACCTGATATTCATCTTCGTCGCCTTCCTCATCGTAATAATCTCGAAGGTGATGACTGCCGCACGGCAGCAGCCGCCCCAGCAACGCCGCACCGGGCCGCGACCCCAGCCGGCTCCGGATACCGAGGAGGAGCGGATGCGCCGATTCATGGAGGCGGTGGGCCTCCCGCAAGGCGGCGCCGGGGGCCGTCCGCCGGTGACGCGGCCGCGGCCGCAATCCCAGCCCCGCCCGCTGCTGCCGGTACAGCCGCCGCCGGGCATGCAAATTCCAGGACGCCTCCGGCGGGCGACGCCGCCGCCGATCACCCGCCCTGCGCCGGTGCAGCCCAAAACGATCCAGGCGCGCCCCCTCCAGCCGGCGCCGATCATTGAATATGTTCTACCCGCGCCCGCGCAGGCGCCAGTGCCTGCCCCGGAGGTTTCGAAATTGAAAAACCTCGCGTCCTGGGTGACGGCGTTGGAACCGGAAGCGCCGGCTGCCGCGGTGCGCGAGACCTACTCGTCCCGATCTCTCCTGGGGGATTTGCGGACTCCGGCGACCCTTCGCGAGGCGATCATTCTGAGAGAGGTGCTGGGTCCGCCGAAAGCGTTCCAGGCTTTTTAGCGTTCGTGGCTGCACTTCGGCCGGGGCTGGGAGGTGCTGCCCTTGCCTGGGATCTGTCCGGCAAGATGCCGGACAGGGCGAGATGGAAGCTCGCGCTCCCCCGGAACACCGATTGCGAATCTTCGCCGATCGGGATTACTGCGTTTGAGTCGCTGATTTCCCGGGGTTATCGCGCCCAGGTGATCAGGCGCAGCTCGTGGGCTTGCGTCAGCACGGGATTCACGGGGATGACGCGGACATTGAGACCGTAAGCGCCGCTCTCCATGGCGGTGATGGCGCCGGTGTACATGTAATCGCCATGCTCGGCCTTCTTGCAGTTGTCCAGGTCGGCAATGTTTGCCTTGCCGATGCTGCTGTTGACGGCTTCGCCAAAGTAGGCCTGCACTTGAACGAACTTGGGGTCGATATCCCCCAGGTGGATGCGTGCGGTCACCTTGAGGGTTTCCCCGACGGTCACGTTGAGGCGGTTTTCGGAGGCGAGGTGCACATCGGAGATGCGGACCTGCGGCCAATCGTGACGGATGCGCGCCTTCCACTGGCTGATCTCGACAGCCTTGGAGCAATTATTTTGCACCAACTCGCGATGCTTGACCGCCGCCGGCTCATAGAGGCGCTCGTTGTACTCCTTGACCATGCGGTGGGTGTTGAAGACCGGCGTCACGCTGCGGATGGACTCGCGCATGAGTTGCAGCCAGGCGATGGGCAGGCGCCCATCGGGCTTCGCGTAATAGAGCGGGATCACCTGCGTCTCCAGGATGTGGAAGAGGCTGGCGGAATCGACCTCGCTCTGGAACTCCGGTTTGAGATGCGGGTCGAGCGGATCCTTGATCTCCGAGCCGATGGCCCAGCCGTTCTTGCCGTTGTAGCCTTCGCACCACCAGCCATCGAGCACGCTGAGGTTCAGGCCGCCGTTCGGGGGCAGCTTCATGCCGCTGGTGCCGCTGGCCTCGAGCGGGCGGAGGGGGTTATTGAGCCAGAGATCGACGCCCTGGGTCAACCGGCGGCCCACGTAGATGTCATAGTCCTCGACAAAGACGATGCGGTTCTCGAACTCCGGCTCGCGTGAGATTTTGTAAACCTCCTGGATGAACTTCTTGCCGCCGTCATCCTTGGGGTGGGACTTGCCGGAGAAGACGAACTGCACGGGCTGATCCTTGTTTGCCAGGATGCGGCGAAGGCGGTTCATATCCGAGAAAAGGAGCGTGCCGCGCTTGTAGGTGGCGAAACGGCGGGCGAAACCGACCGTCAGGATTTCGGGATCGAGCAGGAGGTTGGCCTTGCGGATGCTCTCCATGCTCTCGCCCAACCGCTCCCGCTGGGAGCGGATGCGGCCGCGGACGAAATCAATAAGGCGATGCTTGAGCGTCTGGTGAGTCTGCCAGAGCGCATCGTCGGGGATATCGATCACGCCGCGCCAGAAATCGGCATCCACGAGATTCTCCTCCCATTCGCCGAGATATTTGTCGTAGAGGGCGGAAAACTCCGGCGCCATCCAGGTCTTGGTGTGGATGCCGTTGGTGATGCTGGTGATGGGCACCTCATCGCGCGGGACGCCGGACCAGACATCCTGCCAAAGGCCGCGGCTGACCTCGCCGTGCAGGGCGCTCACCCCGTTTGCGTGGCGGCTGGTGCGCAGGGCGAGGATGGTCATGCTGAAGGTTTCCGTCGCATTGACGCTGGCCTGGCCGAGCTTGAAGAAATCCTCGAAGCTGATGCCGACCTTGGACGGGAACTCCCAGAAGTAACGCTCCATCAGCTCGCGCGAGAAGGCGTCATTGCCCGCGGGCACCGGGGTGTGAGTGGTGAAGATATTGCCGGAAGCCACCAGTTGCAGCCCGGCATAGTAATCGATCTTCCGCTCCATGACGGCGCGGCGGATGAGCTCGAGTGCGAGGAAGGCGGCGTGGCCCTCGTTCATGTGATGGACGTCCGGCTGGATGCCCATGGCGCGCAGGGCGCGGGCGCCGCCCATGCCGAGCACGATCTCCTGCCGGATGCGCATCTCGAGATCGCCGCCGTAGAGCTGGGCGGTGATGAGGCGGTCCTCGGCGTTATTCTCCGGGATATCGGTATCGAGGAGGTAAAGATTGATGCGCCCGACGGCGAGCTGCCAGACCTTCGCGGCGACCTTGCGGCCCGGGAGATCGACTTCGATGAGCAGCGGCTTGTCTTCCGCGCACACTTCCACCAGCGGGAGGTGATGGAAACTCTGGTTGAGGGCGACGGTTTCCTGCCAGCCCTCCTTGTTGATCTGCTGGCGGAAGTAGCCGTGGCGGTAGAGGAGGCCGACGGCGTTGAAATTCAGGTTGAGATCGCTGGCGCTCTTGCAATGGTCGCCGGCGAGGATGCCGAGGCCGCCGGAGTAATTGGGCACCGACTCGTGGAAACCAAACTCCGCGGAGAAATAGGCGATGGAGCAGCCGTTCTTGCGCTGCTTGCCGTAGGTGTCCTTGCGCCCGATGTAGGCTTTGAATTTCTTGTGGACGATGGTCAGGTCGCGGAGGAAATCGTCATCGCGGGCGACCTCCTCGAGGCGGGCCTGGCGGGAGAGCTGGAGCATCCGCAGCGGGTTGTGATTGGTGCGGTCCCAGAGGTCGGGATCGAGGTGGCGGAAAAGCTTCCGGGCGGACGGCTCCCAGGTCCACCAGAGATTATAGACCATCTCGCGCAACGGCTCGAGTTCCGCGGGCAGTTTTGGCACTACATTGTAGGTGAATAAAGGCTGCATATTTGGTTTGATGGCTCCTGTGGTTTTCAGGGGGAACCCGGAGACGTTACCGCCGTGAGATTTGGAGACAAGAAAAGAAGTCGGCGCGGGGCTGAACTGTTCAAAAGCGGAAACCGCGAGAGGCTTTAGCGCCCGGCGGCCCGGCGATCCGGTTAGAATGTGTGGATAAAGAGTCCGGAGCGGAGCTTCGGCTCAAACCAGGTGCTCTTGGGCGGCATGATGGCGCCGGCGTCGGCGATATCCATGAGCTGGTCCACCGTGGTCGGGTACATGGAGAAGGCGACCGCGGCGCGGCCCTCCCGGACCCGGCGCTCCAGCTCGCCCGTGCCGCGGATGCCGCCAATAAAATCGATGCGCTTGCTGGTGCGGGGATCGTCTATGCCCAGCAGCGGGGCGAGCAGGCGCTCCTGCAGCACCGTGACGTCGAGGCGGGCGATGGGATCGGCCTGCGGATTTGGCGTCCAGGCAAGGCGGCTCCATTTGCCATCCAGATACATGCGGACCTCGCCCGGGCCGGGGGGCGTTTGATCGCCGGCATCGCCGAGGGAAAAGCCGGCAGTCTTGAGCGCGGCGAGGAAGTCTTCCGTGCCGCGGCCATTCAAATCGCGGACGCAGCGGTTGTAAGGGAGGATGCGCAGTTGGCTGGCGGGGAAAAGGACGGCGAGGAACCAGTTGTAATCTTCGCTCCCGTTGTGGCCGGGATTGGCCGCGCGGCGCTCGCGGCCCACGCGGACGGCGCTGGCGGTGCGGTGATGCCCATCCGCGACATAAGAGCACGGGACGCCGCCGAATTCCCGCACGAGATCGCCCGCGTGTTCGATGCGCCAAACCGTGTGCCGGATGCCGTCCGGGGCGGTAAAATCATAGAGGGGGGCGTTGCGCTTGCCCTCGGCGATGATGCGGTCAATGGCCGGCACATCGCGGTAAGTGAGGAATACGGGGCCGGTATCGGCGGATAGCGTGGCAATGAGGCGGGTGCGGTCGTCCTCCTTATCCTTGCGCGTTTTCTCGTGCTTCTTGATGAGATTGTTCTCGTAATCGTCAATGTGGCAAAGGGCGGCGATGCCGGTCTGGGCGTGGCCGCCCATGACCTGCTGGTACAGATAAACGACGCGCGCGGTCTCGCGAATGAGGGCGCCGCCGGCTTGCAGATTCCGGAAATTCTCCAGCGCCTTCGCGTAAACGGTTTCGGAGTAGGGATCGGTCTCCGGGGGTAAATCGATTTCCGCCCGATCCACGTGCAGGAGGCTGAGGGGATTGCCCGCGGCCAGGGCGGCGGCCTCGTCGCGGTCCACAACATCGTACGGCACACAGGCCACCTGGGGCGCAAGCTGCGGCGCCGGGCGCAAACCTTGGAAGGGGCGGATTCTTAACATAGGAAGGGAGAGCCTTGCACAGGCGGCGTGGCCGGTTCAACCTGAAACCCGACGTTGGAATTCAGGTTCAATGCCCAATAACGCCGCCATGCCCGAGGCGGCACGCAATAATTCCGCCCTTGATCTACCTTGATTCGGCTTGAGAAATCCCGGCCGGGCCGGCTGGCGTTTCATAAAGCCGATCCTTGCAGGAAAAGTGATGCGTGGGTTAGGAATATTTCCGTGTCCGTCCCGGAAACGACGCCGCAAATGACCCGGTGGTGCGCGCTGATGATCGGCGCCGTGTGCACGATTCTCTTTGGGGCCACGGCGATCTCGGTGGTCCATGCGGAGCGGACCGGAATCGCCTATTATTCGCCCAATGCGGGGACAACGGAAACGGAGCCGGTGACGAGGGAGCGGAATCCACACCAATTCAGCCTTGCGATGACGTACCAGGGATTTCACCTGATCCTCGCGGGCAGCCTTGCGATTGCGTCGTTTTGGTTTTACCGGAGGTTGGGCAATTAGAGCGTGGAGACCGTGTCACGCTGGCGACGAGTTCATCGAGATTGAAGACGCGGCGGCGGCCGGTGCGTACCTCGCGGAAGGCGATTTCGTACCAGCCTTGCATGCGCTCGGGGATGTAGGTGCGGCCTTCGTACCGGATGCGGCGATGCTCAAGGATGTGGTGGATGACGCTTTCGTAGCCGCTGCGCGGCTGGCGGCGCGCGGCGCGGCGGTTCCAATCGAGCGTGCGGCCCACATCGCTATAGCGGGGCGGGCGTTCGGGAAAATCGAGCAGCGAGCGGGCGCGGCCATCGAAGACCGCGAAGATGTGCTCGCAGCCCGCGGCATCGACGAGGGCGCGGATGGATTTCCGGAAAGGGGTCGCGATCTCGCGGGCGATGTCGCGGAGCGAGAGGGTGCGGCCATCGGAGATCAACCAGTGGCGTGCGCCGGGATCGGCGGCAAAGGGGTTGCGCGGGAAGCAATCGGCGCGGGCCAGCCAGCCCTTGCGCGAGGTATGGCGGCGGGGGCGGAAGCCGGCGATCACCGGGATGTTGCGCCGGCGCAATTCCGCGAGCGAATGGGAGGGCCACGCGAGGACGGCGAGGACGATGCCAATGGCGAGCGCGGCGGCGGCGGTCATCAAATCGGGATCGGGCGTAAAATCGACCGTGATCTCCACACGATTCCTGCGCGGGCGGACGCCAATGCCGGTGCTGAGGCGATTTGCGGCGAGCAGCATGACGGGAGCGGGGAGGATGTAAGCAAGAAGCAGCGCGGCCTGGCGCAACCCGGCGCCGGTGAGGCTATTTTCCAGAGGCACGGAGACATTGAAGTGCTGGGAAAATCCCTCGAGGCGCACCTCCGTCCCGCGGCGGGCTTCCCATGCATTGAGCTCCTGCCTGAGAAAGGCGATCTGCTCCCAGAGCGAGCGTGCGGCGCGATTGCAGCAGCCCTGCTCCAGCTCGATGATGGGGGTGGCAACCTCAATGACTCCGGTATCAAAATACACAGCGCCGCCGGAGGGCATGTGGAAGGAGCGGCCGGTGCGGGGAATCATGCGCTCCCGGACGATCTCCTGGGGATTGCGGAATACGGTTTCCGGACGGCGTTTGCGACCGGCGAGGTAGAGATTGAACTCCGCCTCGAAGCCGACAACGGCCTTGCGCGGCGCGGAGCCGTCGGGCTCGCGCCTTTTATCCCGCTTCCTCATGGCTGCCCCTCGTCGATATCGCCGGGCGTCAGGATCACGTACCCGATATCGATATGCAGGTGGTCATCGGTTTCATCCTGGCCGTGGCCAAAGGGTTTTGCGCGCACCTCCTGGCCCAGGTTTTCGGCGATCCGGCGGTAGCGCTCGATGCTTTTTTCGTCATCCAGGCAGGTATCGCCAATGCGATAAATATCCGCGGCGCAGGCCCAGCAATGCGCGCCGGCATGCCGTGCATGGTAACGGTGGGAGGGGGAGCGGTAACCGCCATTGGTGGCGATGTGCACAGGCGCTTCAACCGCCGCGCGAAAGCGCTCGAGGTATTGCGCGAGCACCTGGACGGCGAAGGGAACGTAATGGGGAAAACTATTCAGCAGCGGGTCCGCCTCGCGGCAATCGACCACGAGCAGCTCCGCGTAAGTGAAATGCGGGGTGGCCTGGCGGGACTTTGCCTCTTCCCAGGAGGGAATTTCCAAAAAATAACGCGGCAGGGTGTGGGTGTGGCCCAGGCGGTCACGCACCCGCTGGCCGGGACGGAGGAGGCTGCGCAGCTCCGGCGCCAGATGAAGGCCGTCGCGAATGGGCAATGGCGGGTGGCCATTCACGGCGCACCCCCTTCCCCGCCGGTCACGTGCTCGTAAACGGCGCGCGAGATTTCCGCGACGCAAGCGTGGCGATGCTCGATATCGACCGGCCATTGCGTGAGGATGGCGACGGCATAGGGCTTGCGGTCCGGCAGAAAGACGATGCCGGCATCGTGGCAGACCGTGGAGATTTCGCCCGTCTTGTGCGCGACGCGGGCCTCGCGCGGCAGGGGCGCGGGGAGCATGGCATTGAACTCCTGCGCGCAAAGCACCTCGATCATCTGCTCCCGCGTCTCCGCACGGAAGAAGCCCTCCTGGCAGAGCAGGCGGAAGCATCGGACGAGGCCATCGGCGGTGACCTCGTTATTGATGCCCTGGTCGAACGCGGCGGAATCCTCGACGCCACGGCGCAGCTCGATGCCATCCAGCCGCGCCGTTGCCAGGATGTGGCGGACCTCCTCCACGCCGATGAAATCGAGCAGCAGATTGGTCGCAAGATTGCTGCTGCGGACGATCATGGCGCGGGCGAGATCGCGCACGCCCATCGAGCGGCCCCGGCGGCGGTGGACCTCGCTATCGCCATCGCGGCCGGCGGCCACGCGGAAGACGCCGCCCGCCATGGAGCGGAAGCGATTGCGGACGTGGAGCGTATCATCCAGCCGGATGCGGCCCTGCTCCGCCATGTGATAAACGGCAAGGAGGAGGGGCGCCTTGATGGTGCTGGCGGCGTGAAACCAGCGGCCGCCATCGTGCGAAAACGGGAGCGCCTTCTGGTAATCATAAAGCGCGACGGCGGCGGCAGTCGCGCCGGCGGAGTCGGCGGCGCGGGTGATGCGGTCCCGCAGATCGGTCATAAGGGAACCAATCATTAAATGGGGGCGACCATTGCTGCAAGTTCCGGGGCGATATTTCCAAGCGAGGGGGGCCGATATTTTGCACGGCCGGTCATCCACAGAGGGCCCTTGACGCTATGGCGCGCTGCGTTATAGCCTGGAACAGTGATTCAATCTTTCCGCTCAAAAGAGAGTGAAAAGATTTGGCGGGGCCATCCATCTAAGAAATTGCCGACGGACGTTCAGCGGGCTGGCACAGCATTCGCATCAACGACCAATGGCGAGTCTGCTTCATCTGGAAGGATGGCGACGCGCATGAGGTCGAAATTGTTGATTACCATTAAACCGCCATGAGCCACGTAAATCTGAAAAACATCACACCGGGAGAAATACTCCTGGAAGACTACATGAAGCCAATGGGACTGTCGCAAAACGCCCTGGCCCGTGCTTTGGACGTGCCTCCGCGCCGGATCAACGCAATCATACACGGCAAGCGCGCGATTACGTTGGACACGTCGCTTCGACTTGCTCGATATTTCGAACAGTCACCTCGCTTTTGGCTGAACATTCAAAATGAGTGCGACCTTCGGAATGCCGAACAGTTGCAACGGCGGATATTTGAACAGGTTCGACCGCGCGCCGCAGCGTAAGAGTAAACTGTATGCACAAGCCGCGAGTAGGAGAAGCGGCATCCATGTGTTTTTCAAACGGGGGATCAACTACCGCCCGTTGGATGCTTCTCAAATCTCACCCGGCGCCGTTCTCAACGCGACAGCGACGGTTGCCGCGCCGGCGCGGGTGATGCGGTCCCGCAGCCCGGTCATAGCAGGGCCACCAGTTTCGCGTACATCTCCGGCAGCGCCTCCGCCATCACGCGGGTATCCGCGAGGACCGGCATGAAATTGCTATCGCCGCTCCAACGGGGGACGATGTGGAGGTGCAGGTGATCGGCGAATCCGGCGCCGGCGCATGAGCCGATATTCAGGCCGACGTTGAAACCCTGGGCATTGACCGCCCTGCGCAGCAGGGTCTCCGCGAGCGCGGCCAGTTCCCACAGTTCCAGCCGCTCCGGCTCCGTCAGGTCCAGGATATCCGGCACTTTGCGGTAGGGCACGGCCATCATGTGGCCGACGGCGTAGGGGAAGCGATTGAGGATGAGGAAGGTGTTCTTGCGCCGGGCGACAACGAGGTGCGCGGCATCGTCGGAAGCCTGCGCCGCCTCGGAGAGAAAATCGCGCGAGCGGTCGATGGTGAAATACTCGGCGCGCCACGGAGCCCAGAGGGCTTTCAAGGTATCAGGGAATTCGGCGTCCCCATCGCTTAACGTGCTCATTGATGACCCCTTGCCGTTTTCTTTTTGGAGCTATCGCGGAAAAGAGGCTGATTTCGGCAGTTTAACAGGAAAATTTGGCTGGATTTGGCTGGAAGTTTCCGCGGCCAGACCGGGTGGGATATCATGCTTGACCCTACTCCATCGGGAACGGCAAGAGGAGCCCCATTTTTTTGATGCCGGGATGGCCGTCCAACCCATGCGCGGGATCCACGGTAGCCGGGGGGATTTACCGGGTCATTGCCTAAGCAATTGCCGGACGGTTTCAGTGGTAGAAGGAGAAGGAGACGGCGTTGGAGCCGTGATGAGTGGCGGTTGCTTGGATAAGGGCACCTGATCGGGAATATCCACCGCGTCTCCGGCCATGGCTCGATCTTCGTACTGGGCACACCCAGACAACATCACTGCGATGGCGGAGAGGAGAAGGATTGCGCGGCTCATTGCAGGCAGGATAGAGGATTGCATCCGGACGGGCCGTAGAAAACGGTGAAAGTTTCTTTGGCGGCGTCTGAATATTCGTCTGATGGCTGGCATCGCGTTTGGCTGGAGATGGCGGGTTCCGCAGGACTTACGGAAATTTAACCGCATGGAACGTCACAGAGGACGCAAAGGGGGAGTGTTGCGAATCTGAGGGAAATCGGAGGTGGGCGGGGTGTTTTTTTGCGGGTGGTGATTCCTTGTTGGCAACAGGCTGGCGGAGTGGATTTTGCTTTGTATTCGCGCGGGAATGCGATTGTACTCGGTTTCCAGCGGCGGGCGATTTTCCATCATGTCCATCATCCGTATCCCCTCCCCGCAAGAGCGGCGCGCCGAAGGCAAAAAATTGCGCGACCGAATGAAGCGCGTGGACCAGGCGCGGTGGCATCCCTCGGGGGACCGGGATATCCTGGCGATCATCCGCGATGCGGACAAGGGGCGGCTGCCGCAACTGCTGCCGATCAAGATGGGGAGGATGTCGGCGTCGCCGTTCAGTTTTTTCCGGGGGACGGCGCCGCTGATGGCGCGGGACCTTGCGCACCGCCCGGTGACGGGGCTGCGAGTGCAGCTATGCGGCGATGCCCACGTGAGGAATCTGGGGGCATACGCAGCACCGGACGGACATCTGGTTTTTGACATCAATGACTTTGACGAGACGATCCGCGGGCCGTGGGAATGGGACTTGAAGCGGCTGGCGGCGAGCATGGTGCTGGCGGGACGCGAGGCGGGGGAAAGCGACAAGGCGTGCGCCTGCGCGGCGGAGGAAGTGACGCGGGTTTACCGCGAATCCATGGACCAGTTCAGCCGGATGAAGGTCATCGAGCTGGCGAAATTCGCGATTCGACGCGAGACGGAAAACGAGTGCGTGCGGGATGTGCTGGACAAGGCGGAACGCGTGACCCCGGCAAGGACGCTGAAGAAATTAACCGAAGGCGGGAAGAACGAGGCGCCGCGTTTCCACGATCAGAGTCCGGTGCTGCGGCATGTGCCGCGCCGGGTGGCGGAGGAGGTTCTGAAGTCGTTCAAGGAATACCGCGGCACGGTGACGGCGGGGCGGCAATTGATCCTGGATGCGTATCACCCGGTGGACGTGGCCTTCAAGGTGGTGGGGACGGGCAGCGTGGGCACGCGGGATTATGTGGTGCTGCTGCTGGCGGGGGGAATCCGGGACCCGCTGTTTCTGCAATTCAAGGAGGAGCTGCGGTCCTGTTACTCGCCCTACATGAAGGATGCGGAGCAGTACGACCACGAGGGGCGGCGCGTGGCGCAGGGGCAGCAGCGGATGCAGACCGTCACGGACCCTTTCCTGGGATGGACGACCATCCAGGGGCGGCACTTCCTGGTGCGGCAGCTCGCGGATCACAAGGCGGCGATTGATCCCGGGGAATTGTGCGGCGAGACGCTGCTGGAATACGCGGTGGTGTGCGGCAAGGCGCTGGCCAAGGCGCACGCGCGGACGGGCGATGCGCAGGCGATGGCGGGGTATTGCGGCGATACGCCAAAGCTGGACAAGGCGATTGCGATTTTCGCGATGACGTACGCGGACCAGACGGCGGCGGATTACGGGATTTTTGCGAAGGCGATCAAGGCGGGAAAGATCAAGGCGACCGCGGAGAAATAGCGCGGGCCAGACTAATGTTCGCGGGCTGGTGAAAGGCCGCGGATGCCCTGCGTCTTTGCGAGTTTTGGCCAGCGGAAGGAATAGAACGCGACGAAGGCGAAGCAGAACGCGGGGACGATGAAGCCGCGGGAGATGTCCGATTTATCCGCAACGTATCCCATCAGTTTCGGCAGAATCGCGCCCCCCATGATGGCCATGACAATGAATGCGGATGCTTTTTTTGCCCGGACTCCAAGGCCATGAATGCCGAGCGCGAAAATGGTGGGGTACATGATGGACATGAAGAAATAGCTCAGAAAAATGCAGACGACGGAAAACCAGCCGAGCTTGCAGAAGATGAGGACGCAGACGGCGACATTCAGGAGGGCATAAATCCCGAGAACGCTATGGGCCGGGCGGGTTTTGAGAATTGCGGAGCCAGTGCCCCGGCCAACGAGAAACCAGAAGAATCCGACCGTCGCCATATTGGACGCGCCTTTGTCGCTGAGACCGAGGAAACCGCCGTTTTTGATTTCGAACCAGCCGCTGAGCCAACCTTTCAAGAAGCCCATGTGAGAGGCAAAATGGGTCATTCCCACGTCCCACGATTTGGGAATGGGAGGGAGCTGGCTGGTCATGTAATTGATGAAAAAGCTGAATATCCCCGCTTGCGCGGCGACATAGAAAAACTGGGCGGCGACGGCCATTACAAAATGGGGATGCGACCATATCGAGTGCGAGACATTGGGGTCGGATTCGTCCAAATGATAATCGTCCTCCACCTTGATGTCCGGGAGTTGGACAAAAGAGAAGACCACGGCGAGGATCACCACCACCACTGCGACGCCTGCGTAGGGCACGTACAAAGTCGCGTTGCCGGTGCTGCCGCCGGAAGCATCTTTCCCATAAAAGTAGATGCTGCCGGCAATGGGCCCGAGCAGCCAGCCAACGCCGTTGCAGGACTGGGCGAGATTGATGCGGGTGGCGGCGTACTGCTGATCGCCCAGGACGGTGGTGTAGGGATTGGCCACCGTCTCCAGAAAGGTAAGGCCAGAGGCGATGAGGCAAACGCCGAGCAGGAATGCCCAGAAGGCATTGATATGCGTGGCCGGGATGAACCAGAAGCCGCCAATGCCGACGATGGCGAGGCCGAAAATGATGCCGCCCTTGTACCCGAGCTTGCTGGCCAGGATGCCCGCCGGCAGGGACATGAGGAAGTAGCCGAGGTAATGCGCGAATTGGACCCAGGCGGATTGGGCGAGACTGAGGTGAAGCTCTTCCTGGAAGTGCTTATCCATCACATCGATCATCCCGTTGCAGAACCCCCAGAGCAGGAACAGCGAGGTGACGAGGATGAAGGTGAAGACGAGGTTTTTGCCGTCCGGCGTTACAAAAATACTTTTCTTCGATGGGTTACGCATGGGGGAGACATTTTCCTGGGGACGCGGGTTGGCGGGGGAGGAGCGAGCCTAGCGAGAAGGCGCGGGAAAGGAACAGCCGATTTTTTTTGATCGGTAAAACGAAAATCCGGGGTTAATGAAGTCCACTTTCCGACCCATGCTGCTTACCCATGTTGCCCGCGATGAAGAGCGCGATGTCGAGCTGCGGCCGATGCAATTCTTCCACATCATGCGCCGCATCTTTGGCTATGCGGCGCCGCACCGGCGCGTGGTGATCGTGCTGGGAATCATCACCCTTGTGCGCAGCATCCAGCTCCCGCTGCTGGCGCACATCCTGAGCACGGTGATCCAGGGGGCGATTTCCCATGGCGACTTCCATGGGGCACTGGTGGGCGCGGGAGAATTCGCGGCGGTGGCGGCGTTTACGCAAATCACCTTCGGCTACCGGGTGCTCTATGCGCTGGAGCTGGGGGAGCTGGTGGTGCGGGATATGCGCAACGCGATCTTCGGGCATTTGCAGGAGCTGACGGCTTCCTTTTTCAACAAGATGAAGGTGGGGCGCATCATCAGCCGGATGTCGTCGGACCTGGAGGCGATCCGGCTGGGGGTGCAGGATATTGTGTTCATGAGCATCGTGGGAATCGGCCAGGCGCTCATCGCATCGGCGCTGATGTTCCGGGCGGATCACGTGATGTTTTTCATCATCGTGCTGCTGGGGCCGGTGATCTGGGGATTGAACCGGCACTTCAGCCGCCAGCTCATCAATGCGCAGCGGGAGGCGCAGGAGAGTTTTTCCCGGGTAACGGCCACGCTGGCGGAATCGGTGACCGGCATCCGGGTGACGCAGGGTTTTGTGCGTGAGGAGACGAATGCGTCCCTCTTCCGCAATCTGCTGCAGGATCACTCGCGCTACAATCTGACCGCGGCAAAGGCGAGTGCGATTTTCCTGCCGATGCTGGAGTTCAACAGCCAGGTGTTTATCGGGCTGCTGATCCTGGTGGGCGGCTGGCGCGTGCTGCACCACCAGAGCACCATCGGGGCGATTGTGGAGTTCTTTTTACAGTCGGGGAATTTCTTCGATCCCATCCGCAACCTCTCCGGGCAATACACGCAGGCATTCACCGCGCTGGTGGGTGCGGAGCGGGTCTTCCGGCTGATGGATACGAAGCCGGACTGGGCGGACCCCGTCACGGCGCAGCCGCTCGAGGGCCTGCGCGGGCAGGTGGAGTTTCGCGACGTCAGCTTCGGCTATGATCCGGCGCGGTTGATCCTGCACGATATCTCTTTCGCGGCGGAGCCGGGGCAGACAATCGCGCTGGTGGGGCACACGGGCAGCGGCAAGACCTCCATCACCAACCTGATCGCGAAGGCTTACCTGCCCACCTCCGGCACGCTGCTGGTGGACGGGCAGGACATCACGCAGGTGACCACGCCAAGCCTGCGCAAGCATCTGGGCGTGGTGCAGCAGAGCAATTTTTTGTTTGAGGGGACGGTGCTGGATAATATCCGCTTCTCGCGGCCCGAAGCGACGCTTGCGGAGGTGGTGGACACGGCGCGAAAGCTCGATTGCCTGGACCTCTTCGAGATGCTGCCGGACGGATGGAACACCCAGGTGGGGGAATCCGGCAACGCCCTGTCGCTGGGGCAGCGGCAACTGGTCTGTTTCGCGCGGGCCCTGCTGGCGGACCCGCGAATCTTCATCCTGGATGAGGCGACGAGTTCCATCGATGCGATCACGGAGTCGCGGCTCCAGGCCTCGCTGGCGCTGCTGCTGAAGGGGCGCACCAGTTTTGTCATCGCGCACCGGCTCAGCACCATCCGCCAGGCGGATATGATCATGGTGCTGGCGGACGGGAGGATCATCGAGCGGGGGAAACATGCGGAATTGCTCGCGATGAACGGCGCGTACCATGATTTGTACACGCAGTTCGTCCGCGCCGAGTGATCAGCCCAGGAATCTTTTCCAGTCCGCACTGCCTGGTTAAATGATCCCCGTCCAGGAATTACCGCAAAGATCGCAGAGAACGCAAAGAGATGCCTCCGCTTCCACATCGCATCCACTTTTGAGCTCTTTGAGGTCGCACTGCCCGAGGTCGCACTGCCTGAGGTCCGCGCCGCCTGAGGTCCGCGCCGCCTGAGGTCCGCGCCGCCTGAGGTCCGCGCCGCCTGAGGTCCGCGCCGCCTGAGGTCGCACTGCCTGAAGTCGCACTGCCTGAGGTCCGCACCGCTTGATTGAAGCTCGCACTGTTTGAAGCTCGCGCCATTTGAGAAGTCCAACGCGAATCGAGACTCATGCCGAAGGCATGAAATAGCGATAGCCGGGGGTTGAACGAAGCGAAGCGGAGTGATACCCCCGGAAACGTGAACCCAACGCGACACGATCCCGGAGGGATCGTAGAGCCCATCAAACAACCATCAACCATCGATCTGCCATCCGTCCAAAACGCTCGCGCGATCCAATCGTAATCCGGACGCCTCCCAAATCGCGCCGGCGGCGGCTCATCCCCCGGCTGCCGCGATTTAAAGCAATCCAGGTCCGCTAAAAAAAATGCTGCCAAAGGCGATCACAAAAATACCGGGGCCGAAGTCGCTCGCGCTTGCCGAGAGGCTGCGGCAACATGAATCGCGCAACGTCACCTACATGGCCGAGGGATGGCCGGTGTTTTGGGAGCGCGCGGAGGGGACGAATGTCTGGGATGCGGACGGCAACCGGTATCTGGATTTGACCTCGGCGTTCGGAGTCGCGGGCCTGGGACATGGGAATCCGGAGATTATCGCGGCGCTGAAGGAGCAGGCGGAGCGGCTGATCCACGCGATGGGCGATGTGCATCCAACGCCGCAAAAGGCGGCTCTGTGCGAGCGCCTGAGCGCGCTGACATTCGAGCGCTGGGGCCTCGGCCCGGGCAAGGTGATTCTCGGCAATTCCGGCTCCGACGCGGTGGAGGCGGCGTTGAAGACCTCGCTGCTGCATAGCGGCAAGCCGGGGGTGATCGCATTCACGGGGGCGTATCACGGGCTCGGGATGGGATCGGTGGCTGCGGCGGGGCTGCCGTTTTTCCGCGATCCGTTCCGTCCGCAACTCAAGGATTTCACCACCTGGGTCCCCTACCCTCACTGTTACCGCTGCCCCTTTGGCGTGCGGGAGAATTTCCGGCTGGAGGGAGAGCCGTTCCCCAATTGCAGCTCGGCCTGCCTCGCGGAGATTCAGGAGCAAATCTCGCGCGCGATCGCGCAGCGGGATATCGGCTGCATCCTCGTGGAGCCGGTGCAGGGACGCGGAGGCATGATTCCACCGCCGCGCGATTTCCTGCCGATGCTCCGGCGGATTTGCGACGAGGAAAAAATCCTGCTGATCGCGGATGAGATTTTCACCGGGTTCAACCGCACGGGAAAACTTTTCGCGTGCGAGCATTTCGACGTCGCTCCGGATCTGGTTTGCCTCGGCAAGGGATTGGCGTCCGGGTTTCCCATATCGGCGTGCGTGGGACGCGCGGATATTATGGATGCGTGGCCGCCATCGAACGGCGAGGCGATTCACACGAGCACCTTTCTGGGCAATCCGCTGGGCTGCGCGATGGCGCTGGCGTCGATGGAAATGCATGCGAAGCCGGAAACGGCGAGGGAGGTATGCGAGCGAGGGGGGAGGCTGCGCGGGGCGCTCGAGGCGATCCGCTCGACGCGCATCGGGAATATCCGCGGGGCGGGCTTGATGCTGGGAATGGAGATCGTGCGGCCATCGGGCGAGGCGGATACGGAGTTTGCAATCGGCCTGATCCAGCGGGCGCTTGCGGATGGAATCATCCTGCTTGCGGACGGGCCGGAATCGAATGTGCTTTCGTTCACGCCGCCGTTTGGGATCGATGACGGGGAGATTGCATTCCTGGCGGGAAAGCTGGCCGAATATCTGCGTTGAACGCGCCGCGGCTGAAGCCTGGTTGATCCGGCGAAGGGATTCTTTGGAGCGGTTTAAAAATGATGCGCGGCCAGTACGACGAGGCCGATCAGAATGACGGCGAGAAAAATGTAAAACGCCGCCAGCCCGCTGGGGGAAGCCGCGGCGCAGACGGCTTGCATCGCGCCCATTGTTTCCGTGAGAGCACCGTCACGCTCGCGCAGAACGAGGACTTTTTCCAATATCTCCGGCTGGTTGCGCGGGGCGATGCCCTGATCGGCAAGGCAGGCGCCGATGGCGCGGTAGGGACCGTGCTTCTTGCGGTCGAGCCGGGTCATGTGAACGTCCGATTTTTTTCGCTCGCGCTCGAGTTGGCGAATCTCGCCCGCGATGCGGCGCGACCCGGCGGAGAAGCGTTCGCTTTCCTCGTTGATTGCGGCCTGAATGTGGTCCAGCTCGATGCGGAGACGAACAACCTCCGGCTCCAGGGCTGCGGCCTCCTGCGCGGCGGTGGCCTTGTCTCCCATGACATGCTTGATCTCTCCGGGGATGCGCCCGAGGGCATCGCTGATTTCCCGGGATTCGGCGCGCCCGGCGGCGTCGAGATTGACGACCTCCATGAAGTCGCGGGAGCGCGTTTCGAGTTCCCTTTGGGTACGAACCAGCTCCTCCAGCGCGCGCTCGAAGCGCTCCACGGCTGCGAGCTTGAGCCTGCGGCGGGAATCGGCTTGCTCGAACCTTGCGGCCAGCGGACCGCGCTCGGCATCGAGCTCCGCATTGGTCTTCTGGTTGCGTTCGATTTCGGCGGCCAACTCCTGGTCGAGCGCGCCCTTGCGTGCGCCAAGCTCCGCGGCGGTATTGAGCAGCGAGGCCTGCGTATTCTCGAATGCGCGGACTTTTTCCACCTCCGCGGCGACCTGCTCGTCGAAGAAATCGACCTGCTCCCAGCCGAGCCAGCCAAGCTCCGACTCCGCGGTCGCGAGGGCCCGGCGGACACGAAGGCGGGCAACCCATGCGCGGGCGATCCGGAATCGCCTGGCGAGGTCGCGGAAGCCGTCCCCCGGGAATGCCGCCACGCGTTTACTCCTGGGCGCTGCTTAAGCGCGCGATGACCGAGAGGTCCTCCAGCGTGGTGGTATCGCCGCTTACGGCATGCCCGCTGGCGATCTCCTTGAGAAGCCGGCGCATGATCTTTCCGCTGCGGGTCTTGGGCAGCGCATCGGCAAAGCGGACATCGTCCGGCTTCGCGATGGGGCCGATGACGACGCCCACATGCTTGCGCAACTCCTCCCGCAATGCGGGCGTCGCTTTCACGCCTCCCTTGAGCGTGACGAACGCGACCACGCCCTGGCCCTTGATTTCATCCGGGCGCCCGACGACCGCGGCCTCCGCGACGGAGGGGTGCGCGACGAGGGCGCTCTCCACCTCGCTGGTGCCGAGGCGATGACCGGCGACGTTGAGAACATCGTCAATGCGGCCGACGATCCAGAAATAGCCATCCTTGTCCCGGCGTGCGCCGTCCCCGGCAAAGTAACAGCCTGGAATCTCGCTCCAGTACTGTTTTTTGTAGCGCGCCTTATCGCCGTAAATCGAGCGGAGCATCGAGGGCCAGGGCTTGCGGATGACGAGCTTGCCGCCCTGATTGGCGCCGACCTCGCGCCCCTCATCATCGACCACCGCGG
The DNA here is from genome assembly GCA_036266845.1 of Chthoniobacteraceae bacterium. Taxonomy (GTDB): domain Bacteria; phylum Verrucomicrobiota; class Verrucomicrobiia; order Chthoniobacterales; family Chthoniobacteraceae; genus DATAXI01. The sequence goes on from DATAXI010000265.1 coordinate 50,169, forward strand.
CATCCACGCCGAAGAAGGGGACCGTGGCGGAGCCGGGCTTGGTGGGAACGGCGCCGGGGAGCGGGGTGATCATATGGCCGCCGGTTTCCGTCTGCCACCAGGTATCGGTAATGGGGCAGCGTCCGCCGCCGATGAGTTTGTGATACCACATCCACGCTTCGGGGTTGATGGGCTCGCCGACGCTGCCGAGGAGGCGGAGCGAGGAGAGATCGTGTTTTTTCGGCCATTGATCGCCGGCCTTGATGAAGGCGCGGATGGCGGTGGGCGCGGTGTAAAGGATGCTGATGCCGTATTCCTCGATGAGGCTCCACCAGCGGCCCCAGTCCGGCCAATTGGGGGCGCCCTCGTACATGAAGCTGGTGGCTCCGTTGGCCAGCGGGCCGTAAACCACGTAGGAGTGGCCGGTGACCCACCCGACATCCGCGGTGCACCAATAGACATCCTCATCGCGCACGTCGAAGACGTACTTGGTGGTCATGTACGCGCCGAGCAGGTAACCGCCGGTGGTATGGAGGATGCCCTTGGGCTTACCGGTGGAGCCGCTGGTGTAGAGGATGAAGAGCGGATGCTCGCTATCGAGCGCGGCAGGCGGGCACTCGGCGTTCACATACTCCATCTCGCGATGCCACCAGACGTCGCGGCCTTCCTCGATGTGCACCTCGTTATTGGTACGGCGGAAAACGATGACGCGCTTGACGGCGGGGGTGTCCTTGAGCGCCTCGTCCACCTGCGCCTTGAGCGGGACGATGGCGCCGCGCCGGTAACCGCCATCCGCGGTGATGACGGCGGTCGCCTTGCTGTCATTGACGCGGTCCTTGATGCTCTCCGCGCTGAAGCCGCCAAAGACCACGGAATGGACGGCGCCGATGCGCGTGCAGGCAAGCATGGCGATGGCCGCCTCCGGGACCATCGGCATATAAATGATGACGCGGTCGCCCTTCCTGACTTTATTCCGCTTGAGGACGTTCGAGAATTTGCACACCTCGTGGTGAAGCTGCTGATAGGTGAGCGTCCGCTTTTCGCCGGGCTCGCCTTCCCAAATGAGCGCGGCCTTGTTGCGGCGCGGGCCATCGAGGTGGCGGTCCAGGCAATTTTCGGAGACGTTGAGCTTGCCGCCGACAAACCATTTGGCGAACGGAAGCTTCCATTGGAGGACCTTGGTCCATTTCTTCTGCCAGAGAAGCTCGGCGGCTTCGCGAGCCCAGAATTTATCCGGTTTGTCGATGGATTCCCGGTACATCTGGCGGTACTGGGCCATGCTTTTGATGCGGGCTTTTTTGCTAAAGTCCGCGGATGGTTTGAAGAGACGGTTTTCGACGAGGTGGGATTCGATGTTCTGGCTCATGGGCGGGAGAGAGAAGCATTGCTTAACAAGGGACCCCGGCGGGCTCAATGCAGAAACGGAAGAAATCGCGCGGGAGGCGCTTTTCATTGGCCGGGGGCCAGCTTACGATGGCGGGCATGAAGTACCTGGCATGCCTTGTATTGCTGATGGGGATGGGCGCGAACGCGGCGGAAATCCCGGCGGCGGAGCTGGCGCGAATCGGGCGCAAGGTGTGGGACAACGAGTGCGCGGGGACCATTTCCGGGCTGACCTCGTGGAATGTGGGGGAGGATTTCGCATCGCTCGGCATAGGGCATTTCATCTGGTATCCGGCGGGGAAACGGGGGCCATTCGAGGAGAGTTTTCCGCTGCTGGTGGATTACCTGGAGGCGCATGGGCAGCGCGTGCCCGGCTGGCTGCATGGACCGTGCCCCTGGAATACGCGGACGGATTTCCTGGTGGCGCTGCAAAGCGAGCGGATGGACCGCCTGCGCGCGCTGCTGGCGAATACGACGACGCTGCAGGCGGGTTTCCTGGCCAAGCGGATGCACGAGGCGCTGCCAAAGATGCTGGCGGCGGCTCCCCCGCAGGATGCCGGGCGGGTGCGGCAGAACTTCGAGCGGCTGGCGGCGACGGGGCCAGGGACGTTTGCGCTGATCGATTACGTCAACTTTAAAGGCGAAGGGACGCTGCCCACGGAGCGGTACCATGGCGAGGGATGGGGCCTGTTGCAGGTGCTGGCGGCGATGCCGGAGAATGGGAATGCGCTGCGGGAATTCTCCCATGCGGCCAGGGCGATGCTGGAGCGCCGTGTGCGCAACGCTCCGCCGGAGCGGCACGAGGAGCGGTGGCTGCCCGGGTGGGACAGCAGGGTGGACCGGTACGCGGAGTGAATCCGCTAAAGCGTCTGCGACTCTTCGGCGCGATTGCCGGCGGAGACGTCGTGGCTTTCGATGATTTCCTTGAGGCGATTGAGGTCGCGGTCCATTTGGGCGACCGGGTCGCGGCCCAGGAGGCGGGCGACACCGGAGCCGAGCGTGCCGCCGGGCGGATGAAACTCCAGGACCACGCGCAGGAGCGTGCCGCGGCCATCGTCCGTGGAGGTGAAGCGAACGGTGCCGGCGCTCTGGACATCGCTGCCCGGGAGCGATTGCCAGGAGATCATTTCGCCAGGATGCTCGTTGATGATCTCGGCATCCCACCCGATGCGGCTGCCGCCCGGGCCGCGAACGGTCCAGTGGGAGTGGTTGTCATCCAGCACCTTGATACTCTCAACAGATTCCATGAATTCCGGCAAATTCCCGAGGTTGCGCCAGAAGCGGAACAGCTCCTGCGGGGGCCGGGCGATGAAGATGGTGCGCTCGACCTTTTGCCCGGTGTGATCCGGGACGCCGGGCCGGACACTGCCTGCGGTGGAGACGCCAATGGAGTCGTAGAGCATGCAATGGCCGCCGACGCCGCGCATGACGAATACCCCGCCCAAAGCGGCGAGCAGCAGGCCCGGGAGGCTGCGGCGGGAAAGGCCGAGGACGACCAGGGCGGCGCCGCCAGCCATGGAGGCGTAACGCTCGCGATGGCCGATGTTTACAGGGCCGATGCGGCCTTCCATGGGATTGCCGCGAAAGATGCGGGACGGGGTATCGAACGGGGTATAGGTGATCATGGGCTGCTTGCCTCCGGTTCCCTATTCGCGCGGTGTGGTATCGGTGGCCGTATCCCGCTACCGGACTTCATGCCGCGGGAAAAATCAATGCGGGTTCACAAAGAGAATCTTGCCCGCCCGTCCCTGGCTGGAGGCGTGCCTGATGGCCTCCGCGTATTGATCCAGCGGGTAGCTGGCGGCGATGGGTACGCTTAACGCGCCGCTGCTGAGGAGCGGGAAAATGGCGTCGAACATGGCGGAGGTTTCCTCCTCGGAAGCATGCTTGTACCAGGCGGTGATCCAGAAGCCGGTCCAGACGAGGTTCTTGAAGATGAGCAGGCCGTTTGGGATGCGCATGGGCTGGCGGCCCATTGCGCCGTAGGTTACCACCACGCCTTCCCGCGTGAGGGAATTGGCAAGGCGGAGGGCGCTCTCGCCGCCGACGGCGTTGAGGGCGAGACGGGCGCGGCCAAATGAGATGAGCGCGCCGATTTGCTCGACGAGATCCGGTGAATCGACAAACACCGCATCCGCGCCGAGCGCCTGAAGCTCCGGCACGAGTTCGGGACGGCGAACAATATTGACGGTGTGGACGCCCATCGATTTTGCCATGACGATCACGGCGCGGCCCACGCCGGAGTTGGCGGCGTTTTGCAATACCCAGTCGCCCGGCTTCAGGTCCACAAAGTCATGCAGCATCCGCCATGCGGTGGTGGGATTGATCCTCAGCATCGCGGCCTGGAGCGGCGGGACCTGGGGCGGAATCACGGAGATGCCGGTCACGGGGACGGTGGCGTATTGCCGCCAGGCACCGGTGCCGTGCGGGACGAGGACGCGAGCGCCCACGGTGCAGCGGCTGACCTCCGGCCCGATTTTTTCGATGACGGCGGCGCCTTCCATGCCCGGGGTGGCGGGGAGCTGGGGGCGTTTCGGGTATTTTCCCTCGATGACGTTGAGATCGGCGGGGTTGATGGGCGCCGCCTCCACGCGGATGAGAACCTCGCCGGCGCGAGGCTCCGGCACCTCCTCCTCGACGATGCCGAGCACTTTTTCCGGCGGGCCAAATTCGTGGAAGATGATCGACTTGGATTTTTTCATAGGCGGCAGAGAGGTAATTGTCTTATCTGGCCGCAGTCGCGGAGACAATCATGCGTTCAACAAGCCGCAAGCTCGAATCCGGAGCGCGCCTGGCCCTGAGAGGCTTGAGGTTGAACGCGGGACTGTGCGTGGTGAAGATCGGCGTGGGATTGATCGGGCATTCCTACGCGATGATCGCGGACGGGGTGGAATCGCTGCTGGATGTGCTCTCTTCCCTGCTGATCTGGGCGGGGCTGAAGTATGCGCAGCGTCCGCCGGACTCGACGCATCCCTACGGCCATGGGAAGGCGGAGCCGGTGGCGGCCATCCTGGGATCGCTGCTGATTCTCTCGGCGGCGGTGGGATTGGGCGTCGCAAGCGTGATGGCGCTGGGCTCGCCGCGTCCGGCTCCGCGATGGTTTACGCTGGCGGTGCTGATGATCGTCGTTGTGGTGAAGGAGATTCACTCGCGCCGGGTGGAGAAGCTGGCGCGGGAGACGCAGAGCCTGGCCATGGAGGCGGATGCCATGCATCACCGCGCGGATGCGATCACCTCCGCGGCGGCGGTGGTGGGAATCGGCGTGGCGCTGATCGGAGGCAGGAAGTATGAATCGGCGGATAATTGGGCGGCAATGTTTGCCTGCGCGGTGATCGCGTTCAACGGGCTGCGGATATTCTGGCCATCGGTCGCGGACCTGATGGATACGGCTCCGCCCAACGGGATAGACCAGCAGGTGCGTGCGAGCGCGGTGAAGGTGGAGGGGGTCGAGGGGACGGATCAATGCCGGGTGCGGAAGATGGGGCTGGAGTATTATGTGGACCTGCACGTGAAAGTGAACGGGGCAATGACCGTGACCGAAGGGCACGGGATCGCGCACAAAGTGAAGGATGCGATCCGGCAGGAGGTGCCGGAGGTGGCGGACGTGCTGGTGCACATCGAGCCGGCATGAGCAGGGCGCGCTAAAGTGGGCTCAACCGGACGGGGCGGGCGGAGGAATCAGGAACGCCTTCCCCGCGCGAAGCGAAGACTTTACGCCGAAATTGATTTCGTGCCATTGACGGCAGGGGGGCCGGCAAGGGCGTTCCAGGCCATCATGATGGCGCTGCTGATGGTGAAGAACATGACCGGCAGCGCGGGGATGAGGTAGCGATCCAGTGGACGGCCCACGGTGGAGAGAAGGACGACCGTGAAGTACCAGAGGCCGGCGGCGCCGAGCCACCAGGCCCGCGTGGGGGAAGAGGAAAAGAAGAAGACCACGGGAAGCAGGATCGAGGTCAACAGGACCGGCGTCAGATCGAACATCCATGCCGAGAGGAGCACGTCGCGGTAGGCGTCGAAACGGCCTTTCATCGCGCGGCGTTTGATATGTTTCCTGCCGGGGGCGGGCGTGGCGTTTTGCGAGGCGGTGGCGGTGGTCATCGCTTGCAGTGTGGCCTCGGACTGTGCGGCATGGATGATGGGGTCGGGCATCTTCAGCTCCTGCAACAGCTCGAATTGCGAAGCGGGCTCTGAGTTATCCGGGGCGACGTAGCGGACGCCGCTGTTGATGTTCATCTTCACCATATCCCGCCAGACCTGGAGGGCATATTGGACGGGGTGTGTCCTGATCGCCTCGATGGCGAGGGAGCGGCAGAGGCGATTGAGATCCTCGCCGTTCCGGCCCTGGGCGCGCAGGATGCGGGTCAGGTGGGGAACCACCGTTTTCTTGAGGATCTCGTTGTTATTGAGCTTGGGCGGCTTGTGGGCAAAGACCTCGCGCATGTAAGCCTCCACCTGGGGGCGGATCTGGGCCTTGATGCCGGGCTCGATGCCGCCATCCAGCCGGGTGAACTGGGCGGTGCGTCCGTAAAGGAGGACGCCCTCCTGGGGCTCGTCGCTGCGGTCGATGCCAAGGGTCCGGTGCCAGAAGACTTTTGCGCCCATGTAAGGAACGCCAAAGGCGATGACGAAGATCAGCACTTGCAGGAGGGCAAAGCGCATCTGCCTGCGGAAGAACCAGAGTGTTGCGACGGCAAAAAGGACCGGGAAGGGCAGCCAGACGTTCTTGGTGGCGCTCAGGATGGCCGCGGCGGCGCCGGTGATCCAGAGCCAATGCGGCTGACGCCAGCGAATCGCGAAATACCAGGTGACGAGCGAAACCGAGCCGCAAAAGAAGAGAATCGTCTCATTCCGCACCAACTGCTCCAGATAAAGCGGAAGGCCATAGACGCCGTATGCGTAGCCGCAAGCGGCCAGCGGCAGGAGGGCGCGCCGGCCATGCATGAGACGCAGGACCACGCAGGAGAGCAGGATGGCCGTGATGCCCATTGCGTGCTGGAGGTACATCAGTGAGTCGATGCCGCCCCAGACCTTGCCGCAAAAGGCGATGAACAGGGAGTAGATGGGGCCGCGGCGGGGGTCGGTTTCCCAATGGCCGGTATGAATCCAGCGGAACGCGGAGTAGGCATACGAGCCGGCGTCCTTGGACCAAAGAGCCATCGGCAGCAGGTGGATGAGGTAGAGCCGCATCCCCACCACGACGATCACGAGGAACGCCCACACCACCGGCTCCGCCCATGGCGGAAGCTCCGACAACCTGCGGAAAACGCCCCGCACTTTTGTGAGCGCAGCGTCCATTCAGGAAACGGTAGCCGCCTCCGCCCCGCGGGGCTGCTCCGCGTGGGGGAATACCCAGAAGTGATAGAGCAGGAATTTGATGCCGCCGGTGAAGCTCTGCACGACCCCGATGACGAGGATGCGCATGAGATGGGTCGAGCCAAACTGCCGCAGCCCGCAGAGGCCGATGAGGTAATTCAGGAGTTGCGCGGCAATCACGCAGCAGAGGTAGCGGCCCAGGCAATTCCTCCAGACGCGGGAGGTGCGGAAATTGACGAAATAGCTCCAGAGGAAGAAAATGACGGCGGTGCTGGCGGTGCTGAAAGCATAACCGGCGGCGTAAGGCCACGCCCAGCGATCCTTGGCGAGCTCGAGGAGGCTGGAGTTGATGAGTGTGCTTCCCACCCCGCCGAGCACGAAGAAACCGAGACGCGAAACCAGGGGCTGCTTGGGTTGTGCCGGCTGCGAGCGATTGACTGCTTGGGATTCCATCGGAAAGGAGCCGCCGAATATGTGCGGGATTCCCGGCTTGGCAAGTCTGGAGAAGGGGGCGGAGAAATTTAGGAATTATGAAAACAGCGCCAGCCGGAGGCCGGCTGTACTTGATCGCGTTTCACAATTTATCTTTCATCATTCATCGTTGAAAGACGGGGATTCGTCAGTTGTATCCAGCGTTGGCTGAGGCATTTTATTTCTTCGTGCTAAACGAATTACGCATATTCACCTTTTCCCGCCATTGATCGAATTGGCCCCGCTTTCGATGTGATGAACACATTCCAGGGATGCATTGAGGGCGATCCCCCTGCTTCCTCCGCCAGGTATCGGGGCTTCGGGCCGCGGCTTCCCGCGCAGCGGGTGCAGAGCCTGTCAGCGGCATCGCATGGTTAGGCTGGTTAATTGAATGTCTATGACGGTGCTCGATGGACACTTTGCACGGCGTCGCGCATCACTACGAGTGATTTTGGCCAATCCTTCTCCGAGAACTGATGAATGAAAGGCCGCCATGACACGCGCGTGAATGCGTTGCTGATTTGGCTGGCGTAAACGCACGATTAAAACGCCGTGATGGGGCTCGTCGCGATGCTCTGAGAAACCCTTGTCTGTAGTGATGAGCATGCGCGCCTCAGATTGGGCGAGCGGCCACAGCTCGTCGTCGAACATGCCCTGCCGCGGAG
>DATAXI010000280.1:0-11813 GCA_036266845.1 Chthoniobacteraceae bacterium
CTTCCTGAAATCTCGACTAAAAATCCACGGAAGCGGCGAAGAACCCTGAAAGCTTGGCTTTTGCTACGCGCCGTCCGCAAGGGTCGTGATGCCAAATACGAGCCCCCGAAAGCGCTGCCGGTTCCCGGTTCATACCCCTTCACGAGTTGCGACGTATTTGCCGCCCAGAGGCTTTCTAATTTCGCTTCGTCTCGCAAGCCCAGCGTGCCGCCGGTAGCGACAAGGTGTTGCATACTACTATGTCGTGGTTCAAGTGTCGCTGTCATTTGTTACTGGCCCTTCCGATGCTTAATTTGCTTAGAATCGCCTTCTCGTATTTTTCTAGTTCACCAAAATGACCTTGAACAGAGCTCTCTTCTGCCGGATCGAATTCCATGAGGTCTATATCCAAAATCAAGCAATGCCTGAATTCGTTCGGCACGCGGGACGCCTTTTTGTTAAATCGTTCAACTTTCTTCTTCTGACTCGCGCTGTCATGAATACCAGCAATTCGACGTTGGTTCGTGAACTCAAACGATCCCAATTGTGTTTGAATGCGAAGCTCCCAACTCCCCGATTCAAAGCTTCGATGCCAAACAGAAAAGAGCGGGGTCATGTTTATTGCTTTGTCGAGATCAGGACGCAAAGCCTGGGTGAGTGCAAGACTGGCATCTAAAGCCGCCTCTTCGGAGGGATATGACTCGATCCATTTCGACATTGCCCCGTTCCGGGTAATGCGCTGCGGCTCAAAGTATTGTCTAGCCAATTCTGATACCGCTCCGCACAGGTACGCGAATCTCGTCCCTCGATCATCGGGACGATCTTGGGTCATTTTCAGTTCCATCGCGTCAATTTCAACTGATATTCCAGATTCAGGAATCTCCAGTTTTCCACCGGTCGGCTTAGCGTCAGTCGGAATAAAATCCAGGGAAGACTCGGCAGCCAGCAAGAACTCGCCAAACCGATCCAAATATCGATAGCCGCCGTCAAAATCTTGACGGAAATGGAGGCTAAACAGTGTCCAGTTCATTTCACCAAGAGCTTTCTAGGCCGAAAAATTCGGTCCGCAAGTTGATTCTGATACAGTCTAGGACATGAAACAAAGGAATTCCAGGGCCAAGGGAACCTGGAATCGTACGCTTTAAGCCACCTTGCCAGCGAAACGCCTTTTGGTATTGCCCAAACTAGGCGCGATTCGGTCAGCCCGATTTCCTGACATCTCTTCGCTGCGCTCCGAAAGACAGAGGCCAGGATTGCGACTCTCAACCTTCGAATCCTCAACGCGGCCCGCCCGAGCCCCTTTTTGCAAACGGCCAACATGCTGCTAGACTGCGCCGATGTTTCTCTAACGGTTCTTTGAAAATTTGACGGTTCCAGCGCGGTTTCAACCTGGGACCGGAACGACTCGAAACGCTTGCCGAGGAGGCGGAGGGGATAAGGGGCGGTCGCTGGATGGCCGGGCCAAGCCCCATCTTTTCGGAGCTACCGGTTTAAGGTGAATCAAGGTAAATCAAACCGAATCAAGGCGCGATTTCACCGGAATCCAGGGCCGAATCAAGGCGCCAATCCAAAAACGCGCTCAGGCAGATCAAGGCTTCTAAAGGCAAATCAAGGCGGATCAAGGCTCAAAACCACCTTGAAAATACCTGGCGACCGGTACTGGCTACCGCAGGGTTGCCGAATGGATGGCCGTGGCGGAAACGGGGAGCAGGCTGTCCGGCGGTTTCTGCCGGCTGATCGTGCGAAACAGCCGGCGGACCGGTCGTGTGGAACGGAAGCGCGGCTTCGATTCCAAAATCACCACGGCTCCGGCATTACGCCGAAGCGCCGGCAATGCCTCGGCCAATAGCCGGTTTGGTTAAGAATGCAGGCTTGCCCGATGGGGCGAAAGGTGGCACTATCCCTGCTAGTTGCAATGGTGAATATGGGATTTATAGGGAATACATGCCCCTTGCTAGCCTCGCGGAGGCTGTTTTCCGTCCTCCCATGCTGATTGCCGCTTCATTCCATGTCTCTCTCGCTGTTGCTCTTCCTGCTTGGTTTTTTGATATGCGTCCTGCTGACCCCCTGGGTCATCCGGCTGGCGCTGCGGGGGAGTATTGGCCTCGATTCCCCCAATGAGTCGCGCAAGCGCCACGAGGCGCCCATTCCCCGCCTGGGCGGGATGCCGATCATCTGCGCGCTCTCGATTGGCCTCCTGCTGATCATGTGCGTCCGTCCGGAGTGCGGGACGGAATTTTTCCCCGTGCTGCTCGGCTCACTCTGCATGTGTGGACTTGGCCTGTGGGACGATTTCAAATCGCTGGGCGCCCGCAAGAAACTGGCGGGGCAGGTCGCGATTGCGTTCATGGTTTACTGGATGGGATTGCGGATCGACCGGGTGACGTACCCCGGCGGCGCATGGAGCGTAAATCTGGGCCCGATGACGGCGGCGGCGATGACGATGTTTTGGCTGATCGCCGTGCCGAATGTCGTGAACCTGATCGATGGCTTTGACGGCCTCGCGGCCGGGCTCGGGCTGTTCATGTCGGTCACGCTCGGCATTGCCGGCTGGCTCAACCAGCAGCAGCCGGTGGCCTGGTATGCCTTCACGATGGCCGGGGCGCTCCTCGGTTTCCTGGTCTTTAATTTTCCTCCGGCGCGCATCTTTCTGGGCGATGGCGGGGCGTACCTCATCGGGTTTTGCATCGCGGCGCTCTCGCTGGCCAGTTCCAACAAGGGCTCGATTGCCGCGGTCCTGCTGGTGACGATCGTGGGCCTGGGAGTGCCGATTCTCGATACGACGTTCGCACTGGTCCGGCGCGGCGTCCGGGGGTTCCCCCTGTTTCACGCGGATGACGAGCACATCCACCACCGGCTCTCGGACCTCGGCTTCTCGAAGCGGCGCGTGGTCCTGGGCGTTTACGGCATTTGCGTGGTGCTCAGCTTGATCGCGCTCAGCATTATCTGGAGCCAGGGACGCACCATCCCCATCGCGATTGGCGCCGTCTTCATGCTCGCCATTTTCGCCCTGCGTTACCTGCAATACGTCCGCAGCTTCGCGAATGTGGGCAATCAGATCGAGCGCCTCTTCGCCCGCCGCCGCACGGTGCGCTACGCACTGCTTCAGGCGCAAATCCTCGATCTGGAAGTGGACCGCTGCGGCGAGCCGACAGAGTTCTGGCCCATCTTTAACCAATCGCTGCGCCGCGTCGGCTTTCTGGAGGAGGGCGAGTGGACGGAGGATGAGGCGGTGAAAATCCACGTCAAATACAACGGCAGCAAGCCCTGGACGCTGCATGCCCCACGGGACGTGGGCACCAGTGCGGAGTGGCAGCGCATTGCGGATTGTTTCCGCCCGATTTACATTAAGGCCATTGCGAAATGGCGCAGGTAGGATATTCCAAAATTCAAGTCTCGAATTTTTCCCCGGAACTCGCGAGTTTCTGAAGTTCCCCTCATGCCGAGCAGTCATCATCACCTCCGCAGTCCCCTAGATTTAAAGATATCCGCCGCGCTGTTCGCGGTCCTCGTCCTGGCGGCGGCGCTGCTCTTTGGCGCCACCGACCGCATCGTGCAGCTCGGGCTCGTTTTCGGGCTCGGCCTCGGGTTCATGATCCATCCGCCGGAGGTGCCGGAGATCCCGCGAAAATGGGCGGTGTTCACGTTCGTCTTCATCGCCTTTGTCGTCGTCTCCCAATTTCTTCCCGCGCGTTGGTTCGGGCAGACGCTCTGGCGGCAGACGCTGCGGCAGGATTATGACGTCACGTTTCTCCCCATCCGGAACCCAGAGCCCGGCAGGGCGATTGATTGCCTGCTGACCGGTTTCCTGGCAGTGGCATGGTTCTTCTGGGTGCGGGCCATGGCGTGCGACCGTCCGGTGCGTGTCTTCCTGGTATGGGCGCTCTTTTTCACCGCCGCCACGGTGGGCGCGGTTTCGCTCATCCTCGGGACGCGGCAGGATTTCCTCATCTACGGCATCCGGTACACGCCGGGCTGGACCGGCTTTGGGCCGTTCCCGAATCGTAATCACACGGCCGCGCTGCTCGCCATGGGGGCGCTCGCCGGCGGCGGCTGCCTGGTGCGCGCCGCGAGGCGGAAGTATTGGGTGCAAATGGCCGCGGCGATCTTGATGGAGATCGTGATCATCGTTGCGCTGCTGGATAGCAAATCGCGCGGCGGACTGCTGGGCCTCGGTTGCGGGCTGGCGCTTTTTGCCGTGCTGGCGATCTCGAAGTTGCGCAGCCGCAGTTCCGTGGCCGGTTCCCTCGCGGGCGGCCTGCTTTGCGCCACGCTGGTTTTCTCCTTCGGGTCAAAGGTGTTGTCCCGTTTCGAGGGCGCGGGCGACGGGAATATCCCGAACAATCTCCGGTGGCAGATCTGGCAGGATGCGATCACGGTTTGGAAAAATGCGCCGCTCTGGGGGCATGGGCTCGGGACCTTTGCGCAGATTTTTCCCCTGTACCAGACAGTACAGGCGCATGAGCAGATCATCCTGCACCCGGAGAGCAGTTGGCTGCTCTGGCTGGATGAGCTGGGTATCATCCCGGTGGGGCTGGGCGCGGCGTTGCTGATCTATTTTCTCGTGCGCAACATCGTCGGCGCCATGCGGACCGGGGATCGTGGTTTCTTCATCCGGGCGGGCGCGTTTGCCGGCGTCTTTGGGCTGCTCTGTCACGGATTGTGGGATGTGCCCATCCACCGGTGGGGGACGGCGGCGTTTGGGATCGCGCTTCTTGCGGTGGCCTGCCCGCCGCTGCACCGGCGCCGGCAAATCCGGCTCGGGCGGCTGGCGGCGGCGTTGCCGGTGTTGATCGGCGCATTCTGGCTCATGCCGTACATCGGCTATCCGCTGGACTGGAGCCCGGACGCCACGCGCCTGACTCTGGAGCGGCTCGCCATTTCGCCCAGTATCGTTCCTCTGGACGATCTGCTCCGCATCGAACGCTATTTTCCGCTGAGTCCCGACCTGCACCAAAAGATCGGCGTGCGGGAACTGTTGATCGCAAACCGGCCCAACGAGGCGTGGCGGGAATTTCGCGTCGCGGACCGGCTGCTGCCCGGCTCATGGGCGCAGCCTGCCGCGCAGGCGTGGCTCAGCCGCGATTACTCGCCCGGGATGTCCTTCCATTTCTGGAGCGTCGCCATCGAGCGGGCGGACCGCCGCGCCGATGAGATATTCCTGGCCGCGTGCCGCAATTCCCTTGATCTCCCCGGGGGCGCCGAATACTGGCGGAGCTATGCCAGCGGGCATCCGGAATTTCTGCTGACCTATGCGCTGGATGTAGCCGGCGAGGACCGCGCCAGACCCGCTTACGATGAGTGGTGGAAGGAGCGGGGCGACAGCAGCCTCCACATCGGCCAGGTCGAGGCTGCCGGCTTTTACGCCTCCGTGCGCAAATGGGGGAATCGGGCGCAGCTCGAAATCTGGATGACACGCCATCCGGAGCTGGAGGCGACCGATTACAAAGCCTGGGCCAGCATCCTGCACGAGTGGCGCCTGGATGCCGATGCGTGGAGCATCCTCAGCAATCACGTAACGGAGCCGGCATTCCCGGACTCGATGCCCACCGGCGAGTCCGCCGACTCCCTGGAAGCGAACTGGCGCGCGCATCCGGATGATCCCATCGCCGCGCAGGCCTACGCCCGCCAATGCTCCCTGGCCGGCGATAATTCCCGGTGCGAGCAGGTCATCCTGGCGGTCGCCGCCGGCAAGACCCCGCCGCCCTGGTTCATCGAGAAAGCCGCCTACCTCTACGCCGCCCGCAAGGATTACACGACCGCCGTCACCTCCCTGCTGCGGCTGAATACGACGAATTCGTAAGCGGTGGATCGTGGGTGATCAGCCCCCTTACAAGGGATTTGATTCCCGTGGCGTTGGAATCTACGTTCGTCCCTCCATGTCCGACCGGCAAAAGCTGTTTTATGCGCTTCTGGCGTCGGCACTCTTCCATGTGGTGCTGATCGTCTGTCTCGGGATGGTCTGGGCGGTCGCTCACACCGAAGCGGTGGTGAAGGTGCTGCCGGGCCTCTCGCATCTTACGGTCACCATCATGCCTGCGCCCAAGCCGGAGCCCGCGCCGGCGCAGGGGATTGCCGTGGTCCCGACGCCGGTTCCCCTGGTGAAGCCGGATATCGACTCCGACGGGCTGAAGAAATCCTCGAAGGCGCCGGCGAAGACGCTCTTCCAATCGGACTCGAACATGGTGGCGGGCAGCCGATTGCCGGCCACGGGGTACCTTCCGCTGCCCTCGCTCGCCGGGCCGCAGCGGAGTTTTATCGATTTTGCCAATCGGGCGAGCACCATGGGCAAGGGGAAGGCGCCGCTGGCTCCCTCCGCCGGGCGCCCCGCCGCCGCGCCGATGCCGGTGCAGACGCCCTCCGCGGTGACACGCGTGGAAAACCAGCCGCAACGCCTGGCGAAGGCGACGCCGCAACCAAGCGCCCAACCGACTCCCAAGCCCATCCCCACTGCCGCGCCGAATATGCTGGCGCTCGGCACCCCCACTCCCACGCCCGCGCCGCCCCAGCAGTTTGCCAGGCTCACCGCTGCCCCATCCCTGCGCGCCGGCGCGGAAATTGCGCCTTTACCCAAACCGCAACCCCCCAGTCCCAGCCGGGATGAGGCCGCCATGCAGCGCGAGATGCATCAGACCCATGTGGATGGTGGCATTACCGCCCGCGGCGAGCCTGGCGTGGATGCGGTGGAATCGCCCTATGGCCGGTATCACCGCACGCTCAGCAATCTCATCGGCTCCCGCTGGCGGCTCTACATGCAGGAGACTCCCAAGGACGTAGGGGAGGTGACCATTCTCATCCACATCAATCCCAATGGAAAGGTTGCCTCGACGCAGGTCATAGGGAATCATTCCATTGACGGCCTTGCCGATCTCTCGGTAAGGGCCATCATGGACAGCAAACTTCCTCCTGTGCCAGATGATCTGGCCCCGATGATGCAGGATGGGAAACTCGATATACGCTTCGACTTCACCGTTTACGATTTCACTCATGATTCTCCTGGCCGATAACTCCACCTCCATTCTCCATTTCTTCTTTCAGGGCGGCATCTTCATGTACCCGCTGCTGATCTGCTCCTTCGTCTCCGTGGCGGTCATCATCCTGCGCAGCTTTGCCCTGCGCCGGGATACGGTGATGCCGCCGCAGATTTCCAAGGGCATCGAGGAGTTGCAGCCGGTGGATGACGCGGAGGCGGTGGTGAAGCTGGCGCGCATCGTGCGCGGGGATCAATCGCCCCTGGGCCGCATCGTCCAGACCGGCTTGCAAAATCTCCAGTGGCCGAAAACGGAGAACATCCAGGCGGTTGAAACGCGGGCGCGGCACGAGATTGTGCGCCTCGAGGCGGGCCTGGTGGTGCTGGAGGTGGTCGTGGGCATCGCGCCGCTGCTCGGCCTGCTGGGCGCGGTTTCCGGCCTGGTGAATGTGTTCGCGAATTTTGGCGCCGCCTCCAGCATTAACGATCCGCGCGGTATCGCCAAGGGCATCTCCGAGGCGCTGAGCACGACCATTGTCGGCCTGTCCATCGCGATTCCGAGCCTCATCGCCTACTCCTATTTCTCCAAGAAGATCGAGACCATGGCCGCGGAGATCGAGTCGCTCATCTCCGAGCTGCTGGCCAAGTGCTACTACCAGAAAAAGCGCAACCAGCGCACGCCGGTGACTGAGATGGAGGAGTTTCTGTGAAGTTTTACACCCGCAAGCGCAGGACGCCGACGGTGATCATCGTGTCGCTCATCGATATCCTTGCGATCCTGCTCATCTTCGTGATCGTTACCACCACCTTCAAGCGGGACCAGCCGGCGGTGGTCATCAATCTGCCGGAATCGAAAACCGCGACAGCGGCTCCCGCGCAGACAGATCCCGCCATTCTCACCATTGGCGCGGACTCAAAGCTTTACCTGGATAATCAGCCGGTGGAACTGGATGGGCTGAAGACCGCCCTCCAGGAGATGCTCACCGTCACTCCAAACCGCGGTCTCGCGCTCAATGCCGACAAGAAGGCGCCCTTTGGCGTGGTCGTGAGCGTGATGGATGTATTAAAGGAGGCGAATGTCCGGAATGTGCCGGCCTTTACCGAATCAAAACCATGACACTGGAAATCGTTAAATACCCGGACCCCATTTTGCGGCAGAAGGGGAAGCCCGTCGGCGAGGTCAACGAGGAGGTGCGGCAACTTGCCGAAGATATGATTGAGACAATGCGCGCCGCGAATGGCGTGGGCCTCGCGGCGCAACAGATCGGCAAGGCGGTGCAATTGACCGTGCTGGAGGTGGAGGATAGCGAGGATCGCCCGAGCGCCATGACGATCAATGGAACCCAGGTGAACCTGGAGGATTGGATGCCAATGGTTCTGCTGGACCCCGTGCTGGACCTGGGCCGGGAAAAGGAGGCGGGCACCGAGGGGTGCCTGAGCTTTCCGGATATCACGGCGGAGATCGAGCGGTCCGCCTCGGTAAAGGCAAAGGGCCGCCTGCTGGATGGCAGCGAGATCGAGTTTGAAGCCACGGGGCTGCTGGCGCGGGCGTTGCAGCACGAGGTGGATCACCTCAACGGAATCCTGTTCATCAACCGCATGAGCGCCGCGACCAAGCTCTCCATCAATGGAAAGCTGAAACGGCTCCAGCGTGAAGCGCAGGTTTGATCAGCGCGACGGAACAGTCACTTCCACCGCGGTCGCTGGAGATTCTCCGGCGAGGTTCGAGCCCTGGATGCGGTAAGTATAGCGGGCGCCCGCCGCGGCAGTCCTGTCCGTATAGGCGCGCGTCGCGCCGGGAAGCCTCGCAATGACCTCGTGACGGCCCGTGCCTGCGAGCTGGCGCGTCAGGATGAGGGTGTTCACGTTCGGTGCGGGATCAGTCCATTCCAGCGTGATGGAGTTCGCCGTCACGGCCGTGGCATCGAGCGTGGCGAGCGGCGCCGGCACGCCGGGCGTAGTCGTTCGGGCAATATTGGACGGCGCCGAGGAGCCCACCGCATTTGCGGCGCGGACGATGTAATAGTAACGGGTGCCCGAATAGAGGCCGGTATCGTTATACGCGAGTGTTCCCGACGGGACGAAAGCAATGGAAATCCAGTCCGAGCCGGTGGATTGCCGCCGATCCACAAGATATCCACTGGCGGATGACGAGTTGTCTTTCCAAGTGAGATCGACCTGCGTATTGGACGCCGGAGCGGCTTTCAGCGCGGTGGGAGCGGCGGGAACAGAGAATGGGAGGGTGGTGAAATTCCATGCAAGGATTTGCTGGATGGAAGTGGCTCCCCCGGTGCCTCCGGTAAACCCGGCATACCCGCTGGTCGAGCCGAGATGATCGGGAATCGAGACCTGATAGGCATGGGTAAATACCGCATTGGTTACGGTATCGCCAATCGTTTCCGTCAGCGTGCCATTGAGATAAGTGAGATGAAGGGTAAAGAGGTCGCCGGAGGCGAAGTTAATGCCCGCGGCCCCGGTGGGGATCGCGGGGGGCGCGCCATTATCGGACTTCTCGCCATTTTCATAGAGTCCCGTGGTGCTGAGATCGGGATAGACATCGATCTTAATGGCGATGCTCTTCTTGATGCCGGAGTAACCGAGATAGCCGCCATTTCCGCCGACCACGGTCGGGGAGATATTCTGAACGCAAAAGGTGAGCCCGTCGGCGAATCCATCGTTGTCCGGCAGAATCTGGAATACGCATGCGGTGTCAAATCGTTGGATATTCTGCGGCTGCCGGGACCAGACGGCGCCTGCCTCGTTGCCGCCACCATCGGTCAATTGCGCGACGCTTCCGCTCGCCAGGCTGGCGCTGCCTTCGTAATTCAACAATGCATTGGACCCGGCGAAACCGCCGCTGAAATCCAGCGATGGGTTCGTGGGGAAGGTGCTCGCGCCGGCGGCATTCGAGTAAGTGGAGTAGGATGTCCCGCTGAAGGAGTTGAATGCACGCACCCTGAAGAAATAGAAACTGGATGGCGCCAGGTTTCCCTCCGTTGCGGCAGTTACATTTGCCCCGGTGGTTGCGACCTGCGTGTAAGTGACGCCATTGGTGGAATCCTCGATTGCAAAGCCATCCTGATTCGCGGCGTGATTGACCCAGGATAACTGGATGGCGGTCCCGGACAGAGCGTAACCAGTAAGTCCACCCGGCGCGGCGGGAGGCGCGGTGGGCGGAGGCGCGCCGCCGTAGGCATAAACGCCCTTCGTCGTGCCTACAAAGACCATGCCGCCGGCAACAGTTGGCGTACTGAACTTGACCACAGGTCCCAGTTGGTCGCGATGATGCGGCGCCATATCGCTGGTCCAATATTCCTGGGTCAAATCCTGCGCGTCATAAACGCGGAGTTGGCGCGATTGGTAATCCAGCGCCCAGAGCAGCGCGTTGGAAGTGCCGCTCGCGGTGATGGTGGGCGTGGCGCCGGGCCAGCTAAAGCTGTCGCTGGACTGGCTGCTCGCGCTGCCGGAGAGTACGGCATCGGAGATGGGAAAGATTTGCGCGCTATTTCCGATGCCGATCCAATAGATATTGCCATTGAAGTATGCCGGCGTGCTGAATGAGCCGCCGATCAGATTGGCCGGGCTTGCAAGGACGTTATCGGTGTAAGGGCTGTATTTGCCCATGTTATCGCGGTCCACCAGGTAAATCTTGCCCTCCTTGCCCGAGCCGATGAGCAAATGCGGATGATCACCGCTGCCTGCGGAATCGGGAAGAACCATGACGCCGCCGGAGCCGAGATCGCTATCGTTCGCCGCAAGTGTCTGATTATCCATGGGAGCAAAGTAATCGAGCACCTGGAAGCCCCAGCCGTTTAATCCCTGATTGGCTTGCGAGGTGGTGGGATCGAGCGACAACTTGAGGAAGCAATCTCCATAGTTACCCTGGTTGGGAAAGCCGTTGTTATCCAGGCCGGTAACGCCGCCGTTGCCGTCGGGATTTCCGTCAAAGCTGCCGTTGCCGGTCATGAAGTAGAAATAACCCGAGCCGTCCACGGTGGGGATGCCGCCCGACTGCCAGATACCGCCGTCACTTCCATTGGGCGTGGCGTTGAAGGCGCCGTTCAGCGCCAGCGTGGCGGCATCGAATGAGAGAAACCATCCGTGGTACGGCCCGTTGTCCCCGTGGGAACCGTAGGCGATGTACAGCGCGCCATTGTAGAGTACCGTACCCGGGCGGTCCATCTCCCGGAGAGCATTGAAATAGACGCGATTCTGATTATTGACCGTGATGCTGCCGTCGCCTGCGCCGATGGCAAACGGGTCCTGCGCCGCCGAGGGATCATCCGCCGTGCGGTAGATAAAGTTGCCCTGGTTTCTGTAAGTTACGGAATAGATGTTACTCGCGAGGATGCCGCCGTCGGCGATTGATATCTTGAACAGCGTCTGGACCCACCGGGGATGGCTCGGGTCGCGCGCGAGAATCTGTTTTGTCTTGGCGACGGCGTAGAGAAAGCCGTTTGTGGAATCGATCACCGGAGTGCCGGTGATGCCGACCTCCGGCACCAGGTCATGCGTCTCCGTATCCTTGCTCGGCACGGGAGTGATGGTGATGGCGCCGGGAATGCCGTCTCTCAGCAGGGAGGTGTGCCAGAGGAGTTGGCCGGTTTCGGAATCGAGCGCATAAAGGCTGTCGTGCTCTGTGGCAACAAAGACGGTATTATGCACTCCGGCGTGGGGAGGCGCTGTGATTTGAGTCCCTTCCATGTAGAGTGGCTGGGCATAAATATAACCGTCGGTCAAGTGCACCCAGCGCCTTCGGAACGTATCGACCATGGCCGGTGTAAGCGTGGCTTCGGTCAAGTCCTGTCCTGTGCTTTGCAGGTCGTAATGGTAACTCAGGACATTGGCCGAGCGGGCAATTGTG
>DATAXI010000003.1:0-10241 GCA_036266845.1 Chthoniobacteraceae bacterium
AGAACTACCTGCCTTTTTCGCGCTTTTTGTCCTCGTGCCCGTCATCCAGTCGCCTTTCCTCAGCCCATCGGCTCTTCTGTCCCGGTCCGCCCCTTCAAATGACCGACGACTAAAAAGCAGGGCTATTTCAACAGGCTGCTAGATGTGGTCGGGATGGCTCGCGCCACGATTTTGGACACAGGCATTTTCTCGCCGTGCCTGGCAAGCAAGCCCATCACCACACTTTTATTGTTTGGCTTCCGGCCACGGCCCTTAATGGATTCCTCCCGCTTGCCCGCATGCATGTCGCGGGAAATACCGCCGATATTAGGATTCATCTACCTCAAAAATCCCACTGTTACGGATGATCCCGCCCCCACGCTGAATGGCCGTCCGGATACGATGGCCCATGAACCAAGCGCTTTTCTGCGTGATTTTAGGGCGCGGGCGAGTTCGCAGGAGGAAATGCCGTTCTTCGCGTTAACCACAAGCCAGACGCATGCCATTAGGCCACCGCATACTCACGAAGAAATCGTTAAAATACCTTTTCTTTTGAATCCGGCTTCCCCGCGTGCACCGCGTTCTGCATCTTTGCTTCTTTTGGAGCTTTGGTGTAAATCCCTCTCTTTTAGAAACCCGAATTTGTTCCACGTAGAACAATGTTTGTTTATCCCAAGACTTATGACGTGATCGTTATTGGCGCGGGTCATGCCGGGATCGAAGCCGGCCTGGCTGCGGCCCGCCTCGGCTGCGTCACTCTGGTCCTGACTCAAAACGCCGATACGGTTGGCCAAATGTCCTGCAACCCGGCAGTAGGCGGATTGGCCAAGGGGCATATGGTGCGTGAGATCGATGCCTTGGGCGGTTTCATGGGGCTCAATACCGATGCGACCGCGATCCAGTGCCGGATGTTGAACGCAGCCAAGGGCCCCAGCGTGCGTGCGCCCCGCTCCCAGTGCGACAAAAAGGCCTATCAATTCCGGGCGAAGGCCACTCTGGAGGCGACCCCCGGCCTCGATCTGAAGCAGGGAAATGCCGTGCGGATTCTCGAGGAGAGCGGGCGCGCGACGGGCGTGGAGACAAACCTTGGCGTCCGCTATTTGGGCCGGGCGGTGGTGATCACCACGGGCACCTTCATGCGGGGCTTGCTTCACGTGGGATTGCAAAATCAGGTGGGGGGGCGGATGGGCGATGCCGCCTCCACCCTGAGCGATAGCCTCCGGGAACTCGGTTTCGAGGTTGGCCGGTTCAAGACCGGAACGCCCTGCCGTCTGGTGGGCCGCTCCATCGATTTCACCCGGTGCGCCCGGCAGGATGGGGACGAGCCGCCGCCCGCCTTCACTTATATGCCGGAGCTGCTGGAACGCGGCCCGGACGACATCTTTTCCCTCAATGGGGTGAGGGGAGGGAAGTTCCACGTGGAACAAATCCCCTGCTGGATCACCCACACAAATGCCCAAACCCACGACATCATCCGGGCGAATCTCGACAAGTCCCCGATGTATTGCGGTCGCATCGAGGGAACCGGACCCCGCTATTGCCCCTCAATCGAGGATAAGGTGGTCAAGTTTGCCGATAAGGAGAGCCACCAGCTCTTTCTCGAGCCCGAGGGCCGCCACACGGGCGAGTATTACGTGAACGGCGTCTCAACCAGCCTCCCGTTCGAGGTCCAATACGCCTTCATCCGCACGATCCCCGGATTGGAACATGCGGAAATCATGCGTCCCGGCTACGCGGTGGAATACGATTTTTGTCCCCCGGTCCAGCTCTACCCGACGCTGGAGACCAAGCGAATCGGGCATCTCTACTTCGCCGGCCAGATCAACGGCACCTCCGGCTACGAGGAAGCCGCCGCCCAGGGATTGATCGCCGGCGCCAACGCCGCCCTCAAGCTGGCTGCCAGGCCCGGCCTTATCCTCGGCAGGGCGGAAGCGTACATCGGTGTTCTCATTGACGATCTGGTCACCAAGGGCACGAACGAGCCCTACCGCATGTTCACCAGCCGGGCCGAGCATCGGCTCCTGCTCCGGCAGGATAATGCCGATTTCCGCCTCACCGGCCGCGCCCACGATGCCGGCCTCGTGGATCATCGCCGCTGGACCCGCTTCGAGCAAAAAGCGGCTGCCCTCCGCACCTTGGAGATCGAGGCGCCACGGCTTCGCTTGGGCAGTACGGAACTGATCCGCTGGTTAAAACGCTCCGATAGTGCCTGGACCGCGCTGCCGGAAGAGCTGCGGGAGCGTTTCCCGGGAGAAATCTGGGATCAATTCGAGACGAACCTGAAATATGAGGGCTACATCGCCCGCGAGCAGCTTGCCATCCGAAAAGCCGAGGCGGGCGAATCAGCCCCCCTGCCCGCGCAACTCGATTATACGACGCTCCCCGGGTTGCGCCGCGAAGCCCGTCAGAAACTGGGAGAAGTGCGCCCGCTAACCTTCGGCCAGGCGGCGCGCATTAGCGGCATCACCCCCGCGGACCTGGCGATTGTCCAGATCTGGCTCCGCAAACAGACCGCGGCCCAAGTTTAGACGTCACTTCGCGGGGAAGTGCTGAAAGCCACACCCCCTGGGAAGCCGGCGTTCAGGCGCAAAGCGCCCAAGCTCGGCCTCGGCGAGAGCGGTATTACCTTCCGCGCTGAATGCGGCCAAGCGGCACCCGGTGATCGAGGCGGCGGCCAGTATATATGGGGCTCATGCCAGAAACACTTAGCAAAGCCCGTGCCACACGTAGTTTTGCGTATCTCCTCCGCAAGATACGACCGGAGGACCCGCCAGTTCTATTGCCCGATCGTGATTTGGGTATTCTGGCCCAGCCGGAAAGCCTGCTCCACACTGTTAAAGAGCTGCTCGACCTGATCCTTCGTATCCAGCCGGTACTCCACGGTGTGGGCATGGGTCGTTGTAGGGTAGTTTTTGACCACCTTTTCCCACGGGCGCTCGCTTGGGCTGACCCGTCCGGCGGCTTCCTCCGCCAGCTCCTGCGCCTTGTCCAGGGTCGATTGGCCGATGCCGATGGGCGAGCTCGGCGTGTTCGGCTCCAGATAATAGAAGCGCACCTCCGTACTGCCCGGAGTCTCGATATTGAGCTCCGTCACGCGTGCCGCACCGTCCACCAGGTACTCGTGGGTGCTCACGGAGATGATGAAATGAATGGCCACCTCATAGCTGCCGCCCGGCAGGTCGCAGCGCCACATGGGCGTGCGGGTAGGCGAGGGGCTGGGCGTGGGGGATGTCCCCTGGGCGCAGGCCACCAGCGGCAAAACCAGAAATGCGGCAATAATAGAGGCAATCGCGGTTTTCATTCGGTCTTGATTTTGCCTCCCCAGGAGAGGATGCGGGCTTTGGCGCCCGCGGCCTCGGCTTCCTGGATGTTACCATCGCGGACGTAAAAGAGCGAGAGGCTTGACCATGCGAGTTGATCCTGCGGCCGCAGCTCGATGCACCGGAGCCCCGCGCGGATCGCCTCCTCGTACCGGCCCGTTTTCATCAGCGCCATGCCCAGCGCGTGCCAGCCCTCGAAGAAATCCGGATCCATCTCCACGCAACGGCGATACTTCGCCGCGGCGCTTTCCAGTTCGCCAATGGCCAGATCGCCATTGGCATCATCAAAAAGAGCATCCACTTCCGGGCTCATGCGAATGCTCCCGGCATCCCGCTTATCGCTGGACGATCTCCAGCCGCGCGGCCTCGCGCTGGATGCGCAGCCACTCGAAGAAAGCGGCAAGCTTCTTCTGCCGGTTAAACTCGTTCTGCTCCATCGCCACGCCGAGGCCCGTCGTCGCCTCGTCGGGGGTCTGGCGGCTGTCCATGTAAACAAAGAGACCGCCATTGGCCGTGGGCGCAAAATCGCTGAGCTGCTTCGAGCCGAGAGTGATCGCGGTTTGCACAACTGTTTGGAGATCAGGGACATCCATCCTTGAAATATCCAACAGCGTAAAGGGCTGCACATCCTCCGCGGCAAGGCCCGCGGCCTTCGCGGCATCGTCAATCGGCTTCCCGGCCTTGAGCGCGTCCAGCAGTTTCGTCCGCGCCTGGCTGGCGATGGTGGGCATCATTTGCCCCGCCCGCTCGCTCTGGATTTGGCCGATAACCTTCGGCTTTGCCTGCTCAAAGGTGAGCTGCACGCCCGGCGCCGTCTGCTCCAGGTGCAGGACGTAATAGCCGTTGATCCCCTCGATGACATCGCTGTTGGGCAGGTCCGGCGTCAGCTTGAACGCATTCTGCGCCAGCGTGGGAATCTTCGAAAACGCCGGGTCCGGCTGAGCCTCCGAGAAGAGGCTGGAATCGGCGAGAGCCGCGCCCGCCTTCTTCGCCTCGCCGGTAAAGTTGGAGCCTTTATCCACCACCGTTCTCGCAAAGTTCCATGCCTTATCGCCCAGCGCCTGCAGCGCCGCCGTCCGCTCGCGCCCCTCCAGCTTCTGCTGCTCCGGGGTCAGGTCAAAGCTGGCCACCTGCACTTTCCGCTGCTCGTCCGTGTGATAGGCGCCCTTGTTCTGGTCATAGACCTTCTGCGCGTCGGCATCGGAGACGGCGATGCCCTTCATCACGCTGCTCACATCCAGGCGCATCACGGTGATGGTCATCTTTTCATTCTGCTCGTCATAACGGTTGGCCGCTTCCGATGGGGTAATGGTCACCGTCGAGCCAATGAGATCGCTGGTCTGCCGGACGCGCACCGCGTCGCGCACCAGCTCATCGATGATCGAATCGGTAAAGCCGAACGCCGGGAGGCGATCCTGGACGATGGCACTCAGCTTGGCCGGATCAAACTTGCCGTCGGTTTGCAGGCCGGGAATTTTCTGAAGCTCGTCCTCCATCTGCTCCTGCGTGGGGAATATCTGGAGCGCATCCGCCTCGTGATCAAACACATACGAGTTCCATACGTAGTTTTCTAGCGCCTGCTCCTGGTTTTGCGCGGCTCCCACCAGCGATTGCAGCAGCTCGTCCATACCCAGCATCCTCGCGACCGCGAACTTGCGCCCGAGCCGCTGGAGGTCCAGGTCTGTGACACTGTGCCCGTAGATGGTTGCGGCGCGGCTTGCGCCAGCAAAGCCGGCGCCGCCTACCCGGCTGCCATTCCAATACCAGACGAACGTGGCGATCACCACGATGGTGACGCCGATGAGGACGCCCTGTTGATGTTTGCGGAAGAGATTGACCATGGGAAACTTCTTGGGTTGCGTTCTTTCGTAGGGTTCCCTACGTTGCGCAACGCGCGATGAAGCTAAGGCGTAGTTTTGTTCCCCGACAACACCTTTTTCTTCTCGCGGCAAGCCTCGTGACCCTCGGCGTCCGGCATGCCGCGGGACAGGAGACCATGACCCTGCGCGGAAGCCAGCCCCAGCCAGTGCAGATTTTCGGCACCACCAACACCGGAATCAAGGTCCAGTTGGGCGCCGCGACCATGGTGGAGCCCTTCGCCAATGTCGTCGCGGTCACCATGCCCGCGCCTCCGGAGTTTACCGCCGCCGAGACCGCCTATGAGCACAACGACCTCCCGTCCGCGTTGCGCAATGCCACCTCCGTCGTATCGAATTTTCGCGGCCTGCCCACCGATTGGGCCCGGGAAGCCATGCTGATGCTGGGCGATATCGATGTCTCCATGGGGCAGCTTCCCCAGGCCCGCGCCGCTTATCAGGATTACCAGCGGATGTATCCCACAGCCGGCTCGGCGGATTTGAACGTCGGCCTCGCCCGCATCGACGTGGCCAATAAGGATTACACCGCCGCCAAGGCAAAAATCGATCCCATCCTGGCGGACGCGCTCAAAAAGCGAAACCTGCCCACCCAGACTGCCGCGCTCATAGGCCGGGCATTTTTTGTTTCCGGGGAAATCAAGCAGGCGACGGGCGACCTCCAGGGAGCCCTCGTTGACTACTTGCGGACGGTCACTATCTTTCCGCAGGATCGCGTCGCCGTGGTCAACGCCGAGCAGCACGCGGACGCGTTGCGCAAAGAGCACGACGGTCTCGCCGTGCCCTAAATCGACACCCACCCAATTCAGCTCCCATCGATGAAACGTAAACTCATTCTAGCATTGTCCCTATCGACCGCCTTCGGCATGTCCGCCATGGCACAGGATGCCGCCCCCTCCGCGGCGGCAAGCCCGCCGGAGTCGATCATCCATATTATCCTCAATGGCGGCCCGCTCATTGTGCTCATCTGGTGCGCGATCCTCGCCACCTCCATCACCATGGTGACTTTTATCATCCAGAACATCCTCACCCTGCGCAGGGAGAAAATGGCCCCCAAGGCGCTCGTCGATTCCCTGCACAACGAGATCAATGCCGGCAATTACCAGGGCGCATGGGAAACCTGCAACGCGAACATGAATTACCTGGCCAACGTCCTCAAGGGCGGGCTGGAGCGCATCGGGCGCGGCAAAGAGGCGGTTCAGGACGCAATCGCGGAGTACGCCTTGCGCGAGGCCACCGTCCTGCGCACCCGCAATTCCTATCTTTCCGTCATCGGGGTCATTTCGCCCATGATCGGTCTGCTCGGCACAGTCATCGGCATGATGCGCGCCTTTGCCGTGCTGGGCGCCAGCGGCATCGGCGATCCACGCGGCCTCGCCACCAGCATTGGCGAAGTGCTCATGGCCACCGCCAGCGGCCTCTTCATCGCCATCCCCGCCTTCATCTCCTATTATATATTCAGGAACCGGGCGCAGCAGGTCATCGTTTATGCGGATGGCGAGGTCGGCCGCCTCCTCGAGGAGATTCCGTATGAAGATCTGGCCGGGCTGCGCATCGGCGAGTACTTCAATGCCGGCCAGCCGGGCCTCGCCCCGGACGCCTCGCAGTCCCGCCGCGTTTCCATGGCCCTCACCACCAATTGCCCCGTTTGCAACGGCGCCGTCACCCCCGGCCAGAATCCCTGCCCGCACTGCGGCGCCAC
The DNA here is from genome assembly GCA_036266845.1 of Chthoniobacteraceae bacterium. Classification (GTDB taxonomy): domain Bacteria; phylum Verrucomicrobiota; class Verrucomicrobiia; order Chthoniobacterales; family Chthoniobacteraceae; genus DATAXI01. The sequence continues at coordinate 6,876 of DATAXI010000003.1, forward strand.
GCTCGATTGGGCCGCCTGACACCCCCAATGCCTCGCAAGCCGCTCAGGCTGTCCACATCGCCCACGCCGATAATTTCCTTGATCCCAGCGGATGCATAGACTGACCGCCAGAGAGAAGGCGAAGAAGGAACTCAAGAATCCTCCCGAAGAGGATCCGGAGTTTCAGATCGCGCCGATGATCGACATCCTGCTCGTCCTGCTGGTGTTCTTCATGTCGATCTCCTCGACGGAGGTCTTGCAGAACAATCACAGCATCATCCTGCCCGTCGCGGCTGACGGCAAGGATGCCTCAAAGAACAATCCCGGCCAGGTCACGGTCAATATCACCTGGAACGAGATCAACGAGACCGGCTCCATCGAGATCAACGACACGAAGTACCCGGACGCCAACGCCATCGTCCCGCACGTGCACGATGCCGTCGTCGCAAACCCCGTCGCCCGCGTCCTCATCCGCGCGGATCGCGGCGTAAAGTGGTCTTTCATGAAGACCGTCATGAAAGCCGTCGCCCAGGCCGGCGTGGAAAATGTCACCTTCTCCGTGGTCAATAAAGCCTACGGCCCCGGCGCCAAATAAAACGCCGCCCCTTTCCAAAACCGCAACCCTCAGCTAAGATACCAACACCATGGCCGGTTCCGTAGGTTCAGAAGATGGAGACGTCGGATTTCAAATCGCTCCGATGGTCGATGTCGTGTTCGTATTGATGCTTTTCTTCATGGCCAGCGCCGGCGTGCAGATCGTCGAGAAAGAGCTGTCCATGAACCTGCCCAGCGGCGCCGGCAGACCCTCCGACGTGCCCACCACCCCCATCGTGGTGGACATCGGCGACAATGGCAACGTGACGGTCAACGACCAGGCATTCGGCAACAAGGACGACAAAGGCCTCAACCAGCTCAAGGCGTTCTTTAAGAAGAACATCGCCCAGTTTGGCGATAAGGACCCCGTCATCGTCCGGCCTTCGCCGGATACCACCCACGAGCGCGTCATGGACGTGCTCAACGCGGCCGCCGCCGCAAAGGTAAGCAAGCTGACCTTCAGCGGCTAGCCCCCCCTGGGGCCGTTTCGAAACCAAAGCTCCCGGAGGCAACAACCGGTCGCGCTGCCGGCGGGCAACCTCCATTTCGCTTCCTCCTCCCAGCGCAGACGCCCGCAGAGCCCACGCGGACCAACTGAGGCATTCGCCCGGCGCTCTTTCTCCTCGCCGCCTGCCACCAAAATCCCCGCTATTACCGAAACCATCAGTTTTCCGCTTTGTAAGCCTAATGCTTGTCAAACGGGTTTGGAAAGCTCATGCATTTCAGTTCCTTCCGGCTCTGTAGCGGCTATTTCTGTCTGGTTTGATGGGTTCCCTTAAGAACTGGTGGGGCTGGGCCACCGCAGACGACGAGCCGACTGGGTTAGGCAAATTCAGAACCACCTAGCCCGGATATTTCGTCCTCCTGAGTAAGGCAAAACCAAACTGGTTTTTGCGAATTCGCCGGATTCCAAACGTATGGCCCTCGGCCGTTGACGCTTATGCTCGTGTCAAGCACTAAGTGATGAAATATCCCGGCTAGACTTGCGTTAGGACCTCACAGCCAAGAAACCTCAAGACAACATGTGAGGCACCTTCTTCACGGTGAACGTGGCCCGAGACTAATCGTCCCAAAGAACACGCCTCGCGTACCCCGCTTCCGGGCGCTACCGGAACTGACTGAACGTCTTGAGAAGCTTCATAGTCGATTCATAATCGAGTTTGTCTCCATCGAACTCGCATCGATACAGGCCCTGAAGATTTGAAGGCAGAGTGACACCTTTCTCGACGAGCAAAATCATGCGCTTACCGAAAAGCGCCATTGCAGCACCGATTTCAATGAGGACGTTATCGTTCAACTTGTCGTGTTCCTTTCCGTCTTTGTCGAAATATCTACCCTCTGCTCCGACATGTAGGACACCAGCGCCGCAGGAACGCATATCCTCGAAGACCTTTTCCGGGACGGGTATAGCAGTCGACTCGCGCTCGACGGAAACGATAGGCTCGAAGCCCCCGAAGCTCAGAAGTTCTTTGATTTGCGCAACGATAGCGCGTTGCTTGCCGTGGGTGATGAACACGCGCGTCCTCTTAGCTTCGAAAGCCACACCTAACTCTGGCGCGGCGGTAGTAACACGGGCGTGAGGCGCTGTAGGACGACTTTCACCCGTCGCGAGCGGCATCGCTTCCTGCTGTGAGACAGCCAACCGATCAGCAATGTCTGAGGTCGCAGTTGGAGAGGGGACCCCCGGAGAGTCAAGATTGATAAATGGGCCTGTCGGAGTATCCCGAATAATCCCTGCGTAGCTCCCATTTTCCCTGATGATTTCGATCGCTGCTGCTGCCCTGTCGGCAGGAAGTCCGAGTGACTTCAGCACATTGGCAGCAATTGTTTCATTCGGAAACTTCGCCCGACGGTACTTCTCAAAGAATTCACGCAGGATGCGAGGCTTCAGAATTGCCTCGCGGCGAGCAGAAACATCTTCACCCTCCTCCTCTGGCGCGACGAGCTTTCTGCCCAGAGACGTCAGCTTAATAACGTTAGCGTTGACCCCGCCCTCCGTGAGTCCATACGCGATTGACGCGCCTGTTAGCGCCGGCCAGGCACTGCTCGTGGGGCTAATTCCCAAAGCGAGCGCTACGTCTGGCGGTGATCCTGAATCGCCGGCAAAATTATCGACTAAGCCAGATGCAATTTTCTGCGCCTGTTGAAGTGCGGCGTGCGGAAAATCTGCCTGTTTAAAATAGACACGTTTATCATCACTAGCCGATCTCAGGCTTTTTTTTACCGGCTTACCTTTGTTTTGAACTATTTTGGGCATCCTTGGTCGGGGGGGTTATTGAATCCTCATAAAATACATGAATTGCCACCCGACCGGAAGCATGTTTATTCGCCTAACGCACACATAACCTGGGCCGTTGGCGGTCTTCGCGTTGCCCTTTGGATAGCGTCTCCGGATCAAGTCATGTCTCCCCGATCTTCCGAGGCACAGTTGGTGAGGTGAGCGCCCTCCCGAGTTCAATTAGGCTGGCTAAATGTGACCACTTTCCGAGAATACCGGCGGAAGCCTGATTCCCAACATCTCGACTGGCGGCAAACTCATGATTACAAATGAGGCCCTTTTCGTATGATTCCTCATCGGCTTCCCTCGGGAGCGCGGAAAACTGATGCTTCCAACTCAGGCAAAGATATGCCTTCAGTCACACCCGCGGCTCGCGACTCGAAAATTCCGCTTTTGCTTCCCTAAAATTCCGTTACAGTTCCAAACCCGTTCGAGCCCGGGCGCTTTTTAAAGTTCCCGGGCGTCGTAACTGCGAGAATGGTGGCCGTAGCTCAATGGTAGAGCTCCAGATTGTG
>DATAXI010000013.1:0-18159 GCA_036266845.1 Chthoniobacteraceae bacterium
CTGTTTTATGGGGCATGCCGGGAGCGGGACGGCGGAGACGAACCTGAGTGTATGAAAAGGATGCAGGCGTGTTTTGAATTGGAGAATCCGATTATCGAGGTCGAATGGTACCTTGCCCGCGGTGAATGTAGTCAGAAGCGAACCTAAAAATCAGTCCGCATCGGGACCCAGAACGAGATCTCTGATTCCAAATCATTTCAGTTTCTTTTGGAGAACCGCGGGATTTCACGTGAAGAATTCATTGAAGAGCAGAATCACCCAAACACTTATCAGCCAGAGCTTCCCAGGACAAGCTCCCGGGGGGCACATGAGGCCCTCGATCACATACAATTGCCTCCCGGGGCGGCGGGTGCTGGCCACGAAGACAAATACTGATTATTAACAAACATGGCCTTTTGGAATAAACACAAAGAACCGGAAAGGGAATTTCAAGCGCTCCACGAGGCCGCTGATGTAGGAGATGTTGAGGCGGTAAAGCGAATAATCGGCGAAGGCGCGAAAATTGACGAACTCAACTACCTTGGAGCTCCACCTCTCCAATACGCCGTTGCGCGAGGGTATATTGAAATAGCGAGAATATTGGTCGACAACGGAGCAGATGTGAATTTTCGCATTGAGAAAGGGGGTACGCCGCTCATGGGCGCCGCGACTTGTCTTAAACCTCGTTCGATTGAGTTCCTCCTTTCACAGAGAGCGGATCCCAATAAAAAGGGAATTGATGGCCTCTTCCCATTGGCGTGTCCGTTTCAGCCCGCTGTCGCGGCGGTCGATAAGCAAATCGAATGCATCCGATTGCTCATATCGGCCGGCGCAAGAATCAACGAACGTACCGATTCTGGATTTACGCCGCTAATGAAAGCCGCGTGGTTTGGTAATACACAAGCCGCTGAGGAATTGCTGAGGCTGGGCGCGGACCCTGGATTGCAAGATATTCGCGGCAGAACTGCGGCAGCGGTGGCCTCCGAGCGAAGTCATGATGGATTGGCGAAGTTGCTGAACGATGCATCGAACGGGTAGGCTGGCTTTTATTACCCAGATAAGATCACCGGGGAATAAGCGCGCAGGATATTGGCCGAAATATCTTCGGAACGATCCCGCATTCGAAAAGCGCCCGAAAAGAGTTGATTATTTAATCCTGAAAGCTTTTTATGGAAAGCGATTGGCACTAAGATTGTCGGCGTTGCCTACACCCTCCCCCACAGAAAGTCAACGGAAACACAAGGAATCGAGCCAAAGCAAATAGTCATGGACGAACCAGAGAAATGCTTATGGGCCGCGGCCTATCAGAATCAAGATATAATTTGTGTCATTTCGCGCTCGGGCTATCGGAGTTGTGCCTACGATCCGCGCGGAAACGAAATCGTTCTCGGCGTGGATGCGGATGACGATGCTTTGGGCATAGCAGTTAAGAATGCGTTGGCGGGAAGTCGATTTCTGTCACTCGATGAATTGCCCGAATTCTTTGACTACCGGCGCTGCGAGGAGAAATACGAGAAGTGGGTAGCATCCCTTATCGAAGCAGGCGGCTACGAAACAAGAACGACCCTCTTCCGGTATTTGAAACATTGTGGCATTACACTCTCGAAAGGCGCCATCAGAATCCGCCCAACGATTCACGAAACGCTGGAAACTTGGGGACGTGAAAAGAATGACGGTATCGAAGATGTGTTCATCCCCGTCGAAAGCACTCCGAAGGAGACCGGCTCCGCTTTGAGATTGGGATTCAGCCGATGTGTGGGATAGGCCGCCTGCGGCTTTTGACGACACCCACTTAAAGGAGAGATCGTAAATCCATGAATGTTTTGTATCTCATAGCAAGAGTAAAAATGTCCTGCCGGGCCGGTAACTCGACGGGGCCGAGTGTAGCCAGAAGCTAACGCGAAAATCAATCTGCGACGGAACCTGGAACAAAATCTCTGATTCGAAGTCTTTTCAGTTCCCGGTTGAGGATGCCCTCGACCAAGACGTGCCTGCGGGATAGTGCGGTCTCCTTGCTTTCCCAACGCCAGAGCGTCCCAGGATTACATCCGATTCGGGTGGCGAGTTCCTCCCGGGTCATGCCGCAGCATCGGCGTAGGAAGGCGATTTTGCCTCCAGGTGTTGGTACACAGTCGAAGGGGACATAACGGAGAAATCGGATGATTCCGGGCGGCGTTTTGACGCCTGGGTCTTCAATCCCGCGTTCCCAAAGTTGGAGGGTACCAAAGTGCAACCCGAGGCGGGTCGCCACTTCCTTTTGCTTGAGGCCGAAGTCGAGGCGGCCCTTTTCGATGTGCTCGCCAACGGCCTTCGGTTCGGGCGGATACGCCCTGTCGCGGACCCCACGGATCTCTCACAGTCGCAAAAATACCGGCTCCGATCTTCACATGCCCTCGCGTGGAGAGACAGGTTTCAGAGCCCCTCCCAGCCCCGACATGCGAAGGGTAAGACCACTCAGGGTTACGGAGCAATCTCAACCGTTCCGCTGTCACTCGATCCTAGAAAGTAGCCCTCACCCGTCTGCACATTTTGCAGGACTACTCCGCTGAACGCAGTTTTCACCGAGTTGACGGGATCGATGAAGGTGCCGCTGAAGGACCCGGTACCGGCGGTGAAAGCGAGCGTAAGTTTGTCCTTGGCATTCGCAGGATGGGGGTAACTCGCTTTATCCGCAGTGGAAAGGACCACGCCCTTGGTCACGGGGGAAGGCAGTCCAGCTCCAGAGAAAGTGAGGGCGGCGTCGCCGGTGGGATCGATGCCGAAGAAAATACGGTGACCCTTGCTGGGTGGGCCGTAAGTTGAGCCGAAGACGGTGAGCGTGGTGGAGAAGGCTTTCGGGAAGACTTGATTCGTGGCTTGCGCGGGCTTGCTCCAGGCCAGTACTCCAGCCACGTTGCTCATCTCAGCGGCCTCGTCCGCGGCGGGCAGCGCGAAGGTGAGCGAACCGGACAAGAGGCCGGCGCTCTTATAGAGCGGCGCGTAAAGCGCCACGCTATTATCCGCGGTCAACGGGCCGGCGGCGCTGAAAGCCGTCCCATCGGCCAGTTTGCCGACCACGTGCACGTTGCCGGAGGCAGAGATCGTCGCGGTCGCCCAGCCCGTCCCCTGGGGGCGCGGGGCGTTGAGATCGGAGTTATCGGAGTTCGCCGGCAAGATAATGGTGTAGGCGCCGACTACCGGCGGCGGATTGGTGGCCGAAAAAGCGGCGCGATCCACGCCTACCTGGTAGCTCGCCCCGCCGATCCCGATACTTCCAGTGACCGCCTGCGAGGCGCCGGTCAGATCGGCCGTGAGATTTACGGTCAACGTTTGGCCGCCGGTCGTGATCGTACCGGAATAGGTGCCGCTGGCAGTGAGCGTATTGGCGAACTTGTAAGTTTTGCCACCAATGGCGAATTGGCCGGTGAACTTTCCCGTCATCGAAACCGCAAGCGCCAGCCGGCCTTCGAGCCCAGTCCCAGAAGCGAGGGGCGCGAGTCCCTCGTACAGCCCCGCGACCTCTCCAAACGGGATCGCCGGGGTGAGCGGAATGATCGAAACTCCAGTTGGGGTATAAGTCGCAGTCGCCCCCACCACTTTGCTGAATTTCCCTTTCACCATGCCCGCCTGCAAAATGGTGAATGCCTGCCCGGCGGTGGGCGTAAAGCCAGGCGCCACCTCCACCTCCAGGGTACCGCCGACCGTTGCCGTGCCGGTGACATGCAGCACGCCGAAACCGGTATCCGGGGTCGTGCCGTCAAGTGTGACCTGGAAGAACGACCCGCCGCGTTCCGTGTAATTCCCGTGGATGGTGAGGGAACCCGCGCCTATGGCGGGCGTGAGCGATCCGCCCGAGGTCACCATCACGTTCGCATCGATCTCATCGGGATTGCCGCCCAAGGCGCCGCCCTTTGTAATATACAGACTGCCCGGCGGCCCGAAGGCCCCGGAGCCGAGAGAGACCTTGCTCGTCGCGTCCACGGTGACCTTCCCGCCCGGCATCACCAGGAGCGAGCCGTTCACTTTCAAGGTGCTGCCGCCGGTCACATCCACCGTGGCGGGCCCATCCGAGGAGCCGGTCACCGTCATGCTGCCGCCGACCCCGAGCACGCTTACCGCCCCCCGGTCCGAGATCGTCATCGAGGCGCTGCCGGAGAGCGTCAGTTGCTTCTCCGTCTGGAGGGTGCTGCCTTGGCCATCCACGGTGATCGAGCCCTGCGGGGTCGGCGCCTCCGGCGAGCCGACGAATACTTCGCCAAAATCGCCCGAGGCAACTTTCACCGTCCCCCCGTTGGTGATTTCTATCGAGCCGGCTGCCAAGTCGAGGATGCTATTGATTACGTCGCCACCATGGAGGGTCAGCGAGGAGCCATTTCCCACATACAACCCGTTGGCAGTCACGGCGCCGAGGTTACTGACCGAAACTGCAGAGCTGCCACTGAGACCAACGGAGATATCCCCGGCGGTGACCGCGTTGCCTTGCGCGTCGAATGCCGAGCCGCTGTCCTGAACGGTGAGATTATTGCCGCCGCCCAGGTTCAGCCCGGCGTTCAATGTCATGGCGCCGCCGGTCATGACGTTCACATCGTTCGCGGAGATGTTCGAGGCCGTCGCGGTGGTAAGGGTGGCGCCATCGGTGACATTGACGCCGCCCGCCGGGGTTTCCATGAGGGTGAGGCCGGGGGTGCCATTGCTGATCGTATCGCCGGCCAGCAGATTGAGTGTCTGGCCGTTGCCCATGAAAAGATTGCCGACGGTCAAGGTGCCCGCGATACCGCCGCCACGGTTGAGCGTGACGGTGGAGGTGCCGCTGTAACCGAGCAAAAGGTAACTGCAGGCGAGGTTGTGGCCCGCCAGGTTCACCATCGAACCGTTCGCCGCATTCACGGTCTGAGTGCCGATGCTCAAGTCAGCCCCCAGATTGAGCGTGCCGTTCACCACATTCACGGTGGTGGTGACGTTTGAGGCCGCCACGGTCGTGAGCGTCGCCCCGGAATAGATATCGATCGCGCCGGGGATGCCGGTAATGACGTCTCCCGCGATCAGGCTCAGATTCTGGCCGTTACCGATCTGCAGATTGTTCAAGGTCAAAGTGCCCGGTGTTCCGCTGCCGCGATTCAGCGTCACCGCCGCGCCGAGGTCATACCCGAGGTCGAGCAGGGGGGCGGTGATGTTGTAGCCATTCATGTTGAGGGTCGTAGCCACGCCGGTACTCTCCACATTGAGTGCGCCGGCGCTGCCGACATTCAGATTGGCGCCGAGATTCAGGGTGGCGCCGTTGGCGATGGCCCCGCCACCGGTAATGTTCCCGGCGGCCGTGGTGGTGAGGTTCCCGTTGTTCTCGATATCGATGAAGCTGGTCACATCCGAAGTGCCCATGGTCAGGGAGTTGCCGTTAAATACGAGAACCGTGCCGGCGCTAAACGAACCCCCCTCTTCCTGGATCGTCCCGCTGCCGTCGGGATATTCGCCGAGCCAGAGAACGCCGCTGATGGTCAGCATGCTGGCGCCGAGGTCGAGCGTGCCCAGGGTATCATCCCCGTATCCCACCTTCACGTTTGCGGCCGACTCGTTTGCCGAGAGCGTGACGGTGGCAACGCTTGCGGCTTTGGGGTTGGTCGATGGATAGGTGCTGCCGATGTAAACGTTGTTCGACGCGTTTGGCACGGCGCCCCCCGTCCAAATCGCGGAGTCCTCCCAACTCCCGTTGGAATTGGCTCCGGTGTCTTGAGCAAAGGCCGAGCAGGCCAGCAGGGCCAGCGACGCCGGCACAAGCACGAAGCAAGGATTTCTGCGGAACCAGGCGGATATGGCGCCCTGGTGGGTAACGGTGGAATGCATCGATTTTCGTTAGGATTTCTTCGGTAGGATTTTCCCCGCAGGATTTCAGAGGAGCGTGATCAAGAGCCACGTGTTATTACCATGAACTGCTTTTTGTGAGCAAGGCGTCATCGGATGACATTCGTGACAGCGGGTGTGCGAGCCGATTTTTCGGGTCTCCCGAGCCGGCGCGTCGCCGGACTTTTCCGCTGCATTACCCTGGCGTACACCGAGACTGTATAATTCGCGTTATTACGCAGGGAAAAGGTGGACCCGCCTGTATGCACGCCGACGACGAGCGCATCCAAATATCGGCGCTCCTCCTACGCTGACGCCGGCCTCGACCGTTTGAGGAACGATTGCTCTCCTACGTGTTGCCTCAAAAGTAAATGACACCGTGGTCGGGGTGGATTTTGCTCCGTTGGGCGCGGAGTGCAAAGCATCCCGCAGGGCGACTGGCACGCGGCGCCCAATCGAGCACGGCGGGCAGGGCTTCCTCCAGGCGGAGGCGCAGCTCAAAGGGATTGAGTTCGGCGCGTCGTCGGCGCGGCCGGGCTTTGGCTGAAGCGCTGAGGTGCTCGTTTGCCAGGAGCCGCTCGCACGGGGTCTGCGGCCGGTCCTGGTGCCGCCGGCGGCCTTCGCTCCCCGGCGATGGTTTTGCACAAGCTTGACCAACTGGCCTCCCTCACCGCCACTCGTGTTTCGGATATTTGCGCTGAAGTTCCTGCTTTAGTTTCGGGTAGGCTTCCTTCCAGAATGTGGAGAGATTTTGCGTGACCTGCACCGGGCGCTGATTTGGCGCGAGGACCTGGATGACCAATGGAACGCGGCCCGCGGCGATGGCGAGGCTGCCCTCCACGCCGTATAACTCCTGGATGCGCGCGGCGATGAAGGGCGCGGCTTTCGGATCGTAGGTGATCTTCCACTTCTTGCCATTGGGCAGGCCGATGCGCTCCGGCGCGAATTTTTCCAGCATATCCATCTGCGCGGCGGAGAGCCAGGACTTGACCACGGGCCAGACGGCGCGCTCTTTGATATCCTTGTAAGTGGTGGCGCCGTGGCAGAGTTGCTCGATCAAGGTCCGTCGGCCGGCTTCTTCGATCGCGGGCAGCTCCAGCTCCGGCATCCACTCGCGCAGGCGGTTGAGCCGGGTGATCCATTGCTCGACGGCGTGATCCCAATTTACCAGCACGCATGTGCCGCTGATCACGGCGGCGGCTAGCACCTGGGCGGCTTCCTCGCGCGGCACCTTGTCCGTGACCTCGGCCTTGAGCAGCAGATCGCGGAAGAGAATCTGCCGGCGGGCGACGACGCGGCGCTGCACGGGATCGTAAGCCACTTTCTCCTCCGTGTGAAATGCATCGGGCAATAGCTCGCGCAGCCAGTTCTCCTCGATGGCCGTGGCGATGTTGAGCAGCACGGTCAACTCGCCATCCTTGCCCTGGATTTCCCGCACATCGCTGGCCACCAGGAGCGGGCTGTGGTGCACCACGCTCTCGCGCGCCAGCACCCCGCGCCGCCCGTGGACCAGGTTGCAGCGCAGCGTGCCGGTATCGATGCGCATGGCGACCTGGTCGGTGAATCCGGCGAGGATGCAGCGCTGGACGGCCTCATCCGCCGTCTCGCTGCGCGTGAGGTCCAGCTTCTCATCCTTTGCGATGCGGAGAAATTGCTCGTACGTCTGCCCCGCCTCCCGCGCGGCGGCTCCGTTGATCGCAAGGCGCTTGCATTTTTGGGGGTTGAAATGGTTCTGCTCCGCAAAACGGTATGCGCGCGTGAGGATGAAGAAATCCGACGCTTCTTTCTCGCCGAGGATATCCGCGCGATCCTGCTCCATCTGCCGGTTCTCCGGGCGGCGCAGCATGCCGCGGCCCTGGGATAATGCGGCGATGAGCGCGATGGCCCGCACGCAACCGCGCTCGCCCGCCTCCAGCAGCATGCGGGCGTACCGCGGATGGGCGGGATAGGCGAGCATCCTGCGCCCGATGGCGGTGATCCGCGCCGTGGCCTCGTGGAGCGCGCCCAGGTCCTTGAGCAGAGTCTCCGCGCGATCCAGGGAGCGCTGCTCCGGCGGCTCCAGCCAGCGGAATGCGGCAATGTCCTCCACGCCGCTCGCCTTGAGCGTCAGCACCACCTCGGAAAGGTCCAGCCGTTTTACCTCCGGCAATTCCTGTGCGGGGCGGTCCATATGCTCGCGCTCCGTCCAGAGGCGTAGCGCCACGCCCGGCGCGGTGCGGCCCGCGCGGCCGGCGCGCTGGTCTGCGGAGGCGCGGCTGATCTTCTCCACCAGCAGCGTATTGATGCCGCGATAGGGATCGAACCGGGCGATGCGTGCGAGCCCGCTATCGATGACCACGCGCACGCCATCGATGGTGAGGGAGGTTTCCGCGACGTTGGTGGAAACGACCACCTTGCGCTTGCCGTACGCGGCCAGCGCGGCGTCCTGGTCTGCCACCGGCAATTCGCCATGCAAGGGCAGCACCACAAATTCATCGCCCACGCGCGAACGCCGCACGGCGTCGATGGTGCGATGGATCTCGAATGCGCCGGGCATGAAGATGAGGACATCCCCCTGCGTCGCGCCGGCCATGCGCTCCAGCTCATCCGCGGCCACATCCCACACGGGCACATCCTCCGGCCGGCAGGGGCGGGCCAGGTACTCGATCTCCACCGGGTAGGCGCGTCCCTCTGAGCGCAGCGTGGCGCACGGGGCGAGGAAACCGTCCAGGCGCGCGGTCTCGAGCGTGGCGGACATGACGATGAGCTTCAGGTCCGGGCGCGAGGCCTGTTGCAAATCGAGAGCGCGCGCGAGTGTGATGTCTCCGTAGAGATGGCGCTCGTGAAATTCATCAAAGATGATGGCGGATACTTTTTCCAGCCGCGGGTTCTGGAGCAATTGGCGCAGGAGCACGCCCTCGGTGACAAAACGGATGCGGGTGCGCTCCGAGGCGACGCGGTCAAACCGGATCTGGTAGCCCACTTCATCGCCCAGCGGCTTCTGGCGCTCGCCGGCCACGCGCGCCGCGAGCATGCGGGTGGCGAGCCGCCGCGGTTGCAATACCACGACCTCCCCGTTGCCCAGCAAGCCGTGATCGAGCAGCATCTGCGGCACCTGCGTCGATTTCCCGGAGCCGGTGGGCGCCTGGAGGATCAGACGGCCGCCGGTCCGCAGCGCGGCGACCAGCGCATTCTCCAGTTCAAAAATCGGCAGGTCACGGCGGTTCATCCAGGGAGACTAATTTCGGTTTCCGAAAATCCAAAACCGATTTAACAGTGAAGCCATGGCGATACCCTTGGAAGACAACTTTGCCGACATCATCGGGAAGGCCCAGCGCGGACTCTCGATCTCTGATAACACCGTGGCCGCGAAGACCGGGCTGGATGTGGAAGCGGTGCTCCGGCTGCGCGCCGGGCATTTCAACGAAGAGGCTGCGCGAAAGGTGGCGCCGGTGCTGGACCTGGACCCGGATGCGCTGGCGGCGATTGGCAACGGGAAGTATGCGCCGGCGGAGATTGAGGATTTCACGGGGCTGGACCAGTTCAATACGGAATTTGGCGATATGACGGTGAACGCCTACCTGGCCTGGGACGCCACCAGCAAGGAGGCGGCGGCGTTTGATACCGGCGGCGATTGCACCGGCATCCTGGAGTCGCTCCATACCCTGCGGCTGAATCTGCGCTACATCTTCCTCACGCACATCCACGGCGATCACGTGTACGATCTGGACCGGCTGCGGGAGCGGACGGGCGCGCCGGCGTTCGTCTCCAGCCGCGAGACCATGGACGGCGCGGAATCGATCGAAGCCGGGCGCGAGTTTCCGCTCGGCGCGCTGAAGATCGGGACGCGGCTGACATGGGGGCACGCGCGCGGCGGCCTCACCTTTGTCATCACCGGCCTGGACCGTCCCATCGCGGTGGTGGGGGATGCGCTCTTTGCCGGATCGATGGGCGGCGGCATGGTCAGCTACGCAGACGCGCTGCGGACCGACCGCGAGGAAATCTTTACCCTGCCGGAGAACACGATCATCTGCCCGGGCCACGGTCCGCTGACGACCGTGGCTGAGGAAAAAGCGCACAACCCGTTCTTCGCGGGCCGGGTATAAGCAAGCGCCAGGTCGCGCGGCGAAGATTACTTTGGAGAGGCTGCGGGGCTCGATGCCGGTGTGGCGCTTGCGGCCGCCGGCGGCGTGCTGAGAGGAGCCATGGGCCGCGCCGTGGAGCGCATTTTGCTAAAGATGGCCGCAACGCCGGGCTCCGCCATCATCGCGTTCCGGCGCGCCTCGCGGTAAGCCATAATCGAGTTCTGCAAATTTACCATTTCGGGCGTTTCCCGAATGGAGGCACGGGCTGCATTCAGCTTATCCAACTCCTCCTTGGAGGGCCTGGTGTGGATGCCGGCAGCCTGCGGCGCGGCGGCGGCGGCTTCCATCTTGTCCAGAAGCGGGGCGAGGGTGGGATCTTTTTTGACCATGAGGTCGCGCGTCGCCTTCATGGCATCGAGCACTTTCTGCTTCGCGGCCTGGACACTGGCATCGTCGTCGGCCTTTTTGCTCGCCTCCATGAGGGTCTGCCGGTCCTCCGGCGAGATGACATGGAGGCCGCCGCCGGGAGGGGGCATCATCCGGGCCGGCGATGGCGCGGGGGAAGACTCAGGGGCGGGCGAAGGGGATTGGGCAAAGACGGGGCTTGCGGCGAGAGCAAGCAGCGCGAGGGTGGAAACGGTTATTTTCATAAATGGATGCGAGCCGGGAGTGGCAACCTATGAGATGGGCTCCAGCAATGCAAGTTGCCACGGCATGAGGCGGGTGGAAACGCAGGCGGGATCCGCCGCGATCTGCTCCAGCGTGGCCTTGGGCGCGATGAGTGAAGGGTCCAGCTTCAATGCCGTGGCGGCGGCGTCCCGCTTGCCCTTGAGCTTTGCGAAAAAGCGCTCCTGCTCCGGCGTGGGACGGATGCGGGGCTTGCGGATGGGACGCGGCCACTCCTCCTGCGGCAGGGCCAGCGCGGCTTCCGTGGCGATCATGAAGCGGCGCTGCCGCGAGGGGGAGAAATGCGGAAAGGAGACCTGGTCGCCCCGTTCCAGGCGGACGGCGGCTTCGATCAGCTTCTCATTCTGCAATACATGAAAAGCGGGACGGTCCGCGCTGCGCGCCTCGGAGTCGCGCCAGAACCAGAGGGCGCGCAGGATGGCGGCGGAGCGCCCCTGGAGGTCCGAGCTGCCGGTGATGCGCCACGCGGCCTCCATATCGCGCTCCTTGTCCACACGGGCGGTCGCGATGGCTTTCGCGCATGATTGCTCGAACCACTCCCAGCGGCCCAGCTCGCGCAACTGCCGCTCCAGGTGTCCCGCCAGGGTGATGAGGAAATGGGTATCGTTGCGCGCGTAGGCTTCCATCTGCTCGGAGAGCGGACGGCGCGCCCAGTTGGCTTTTTGCGAGCCTTTCACCAGCTCGATGGCGAAGTACTGCTTCACGAGCGCGGCCAGGGAGAACTCCGCGTGCCCGGTCAGGCGCGCCGCGATCATGGTATCGAACACGGCGCGCGGCTCAGAGAAGCCGGTGCGGCGCATGAGGCGCAGATCGTAATCCGCGCCATGGAGGATGAGGCACTTGCCGGAGAGCACGCTGAAGAATGGCTGCATATCCAGCCCGGCAAGGGGATCGACCAACAGGTCCCGGCCATCAAAGGAAATCTGGATGAGGCAGAGCTTCTCAAAATAACAATGGAGGCTGTCCGCTTCCGTATCCACGGCAATGGGATCGAAGCCAGTAAGGTCAGAGGTGAGATCGGCCAGGGCCGGGGCGGTACTGATCAAGGGATTTCTATTTTACTTCACGCAGGCCCGCGAGGAGAAGCTCCGCGTTTGTCCGGGTGGCTCTGAGGTTTGCCAGCAATACCTCGATAGCCTCCGCGGAGGGCAGTTGCGCCAGCTCTCGCCGCAGAAGGGTGATACGCTCAAACTCCTGCGGATGGTAGAGCAATTCTTCCCGGCGGGTGCCGGAATTGAGGATGTGAATGGCGGGGAAAAGGCGTTGCTCGGCCAGGCTGCGGTCCAGGTGCAGCTCCATATTGCCGGTTCCTTTGAACTCCTCGAAGATGACCTGGTCCATGCGGCTCTCGGTTTCAATAAGGGCGGTGCCGACGATGGTGAGGCTGCCGCCCTCCTCGACATTGCGGGCGGAGCTGAAAAACTTCTTCGGTTTTGCGAGGGCCTTGCTCTCGACGCCGCCGGACATGATGCGGCCCTTGCCCGGCTGGATGGCATTATAGCCGCGCGCGAGGCGGGTGATGCTGTCCAGAAGGATGACGACGTGCCGGCCCAGCTCCACGAGCCGGCGCGCCCGCTCGCTCACCAGCTCCGCGACCTGGATGTGGCGCGCGGGCGATTCATCGAACGTGGAGGAGAAAATTTCCGCATCAGTCGAGCGGCGCAAATCAGTAACCTCCTCGGGGCGCTCGTCCACCAACAGCAGGATGACGTGGATCTCCGGCGTGCCGGCGCGGATGGCCTGGGTGATCTCCTTGAGCAGGACGGTCTTGCCCGTGCGCGGCGGAGCCACGATGAGCGCCCGCTGCCCGCGCCCGAGCGGCGTAACGAGATCGACCGCGCGGGCGACGATTGATTTTGTCACCGGATTCTCGAGGATAATACGCTGGGTGGGAAAGGTGGGAGTCAGGGAATCGAAGGGTTTCGGGATGCTCCACTTTTCCGCCGGCATGCCTTCGATGGTCCGCACTTCTTCGAGCGCGATGAATTTTTCCCGGTCCCGCGCGCATCGGAGCCGGCCCGTGACGCGATGGCCCGATTGCAGGCCGAAACGCCGCACGAGGGCCGAGGGGACGTATATATCCTCCGGGCCGGGCCTGAAGCTGAACTTTGGCCAGCGAAGGAAGCCATGCGACTCCGAGGCCATCTCCAGCACTCCGTCCACGATGACCTCCGCGCGCCGCTCCGTGAGGAAGCGCAGGATATCCGCCACCAATTGATGCAGGGTGCGGTCCGGATGGACCCGGATGCGCCACTGGTTCATGCGCTCAATCAATTGGGCGGTGTTCAGCGCGTGCAACTCATCCAGGTGCATGCTGGCCGGCAGCGCCACGGGCTCCGGCTGCGGCTGTGCCTGAGGCGCGGTGGCATCGGGAGGGGATGAGGGCGGCGGCGCTGGTTGAACCCCGCCGAATGAAGGATCTGCCGGCATTTCAGGAGAGAAGGGTTTGGGCAAAGAGCGCCGCCTGCGACTGGATGCCCTGGGTAAGGCCATCGTTCCAAACGACTGTGTTGGCACGGTGGATCTTGGTTACCAAGGGAAGCTGGGCTGCGATCATGCTATCGGCGAGGGCGGGCGGGATGTGGCGTTTTTCCATGAGACGCCTGCGCTGAGTATGGGCGGAGCAGGCGACTACGACGATGTGATCGAAATGGATTTCGGCGGCGGTTTCAAACAAAAGCGGGATATCGACCGCCAGCCACGGGCTGCCTGGCTCCTCGCGGACAGCGCGCGCGAGGTCGAGCCACGCCCGGCGGATCGCGGGATGCAGGATGGCCTCGAGGGCCTTCCTCTTTTGCGGATCGGAGAAGACAATGCCGCGCAGGCTGGAGCGTTGCAAGGCTCCGCTCGCATCAAATACCCCCGACCCGAAGTAGTCGCGAATGCCGGCCAGGATGGCCGGGTCGGAGGCGGTCAACTCGCGGGCGCAACGGTCGGCATCGAAAACGCGCAGGCTTGGGCAATAGGAAGAGAGGCACTCGGTGAAGAGTGTTTTACCGGAGGCGATTCCGCCCGTAATTCCCAGTACTGGCACACGCAGTCCACTCCGCGCCGTTGATTCACAACGGATTACTTTTGAAACAGAGGAGCCTCCGGGATGGGCTCCACCGGCGCCTGGGGCAGCGGCAGGGGCTCCACGGTTTCGTCCTTCTCACTGGTATCGAGGATGGCGTCGCCCGCGGGGTTGACGAGGCGCGCGGTGACAAAGATGACGAGGTTGACCTTCAGGTGCTGGTCCACATTCGAGCGGAAGGCGCGGCCGATGAGCGGGATGTCGCCGAGGATCGGGACCTTGTCCTGCACCTTCTGAACATCCTCGCGCATGAGGCCGCCGAGGACCACGGTCTGACCATCCCACACCGTCACGCTGGTGGTGACC
Organism: Chthoniobacteraceae bacterium; assembly: GCA_036266845.1. Lineage (GTDB taxonomy): Bacteria > Verrucomicrobiota > Verrucomicrobiia > Chthoniobacterales > Chthoniobacteraceae > DATAXI01. The sequence goes on from DATAXI010000013.1 coordinate 13,927, forward strand.
TTGCGGGTGGAAAAGATCGGCTGGTTAATGACGTTCGGGGTCAGGACGATCGAGCTCGGCTCGTTGGCGATGCCGCCGGTAAGCGTGCCGAGGAAGGCATTTGGATTGAGTGTCAGGATAGGGCTGCCGTAGTTGATGAAACCCTCGAACTCGACAACCTGGGGCACCAGGTTCAAATCGATCGTATAATTGTCGGAGCCAACCGTCGGCTCCACCTCGAGCGTCACGCCGGTGTTGCGGGTTTCGAACGCGGTCGGCGTGGTGGGCGTGACGGGGTAGATCTGCGGCTGCTGAACCTCACCGGGCAATGTCACGGCCCCGCCGCCGTTGCTGCCAATGTTCTGCGGGATTTGCGGCGGATTGAATTCCGTCGGGTAACGGAACTCTTCGATAACCTCGATGACTGCGCGCTGGCCGCTCTTGGTGGTCACGCGAGGGGCGGAGAGGAGATCGATGCCCTTTTTCTGATCGAGCGCGCGGAGCACCACCTGGAAGCTGGGCTCGGTAAGCACGCTGCCGACGCCGAAGATTGCCGGAGCCACTCCCGTGCTGGCGGCGGAGGGGAAGAGAAGAGCCTGAATGGCATTGGCGCTGATGGCATAGTTGCCGCTGCGCAGCCCGGAGGTGACAGACTGCTCCGCGGTGGCGCCGGTGGTGGGGAAACTAAGGGGGTAATCCGAGGCATTGATCGGCGTGCCCGTGCCCACCGTGCCGCCGGCGCCGAAGATGCGGCCGCTGGTGCCCGGGATATTGAACTGGCCGAGCAGCACGTTCATGCTCAGCTCTTTCTCATTCTGCTGCTGGATTTCCACGAACTTCGCCTCGATGGAAACCTGCGTCGGCACCGGCGCCTGCATGTTTTCGATAATGGCATCCACCAGCTCCAGGTTGGTGGCGGTGTTATGGACGATAAGGCGGCTGCTGCTCGCGAAATAAACCGCGCTGGCGCCTGTAGGGAATTGGACGCCCTCGCTCGCGAGGAAGTCCTGTGCGCTCTGCCTGTTTGGCAGGTTGGCGCCTGCATTGGTGACGTCCGTCGGGGCGCTTCCGCCGACTCCGCCGACCCCGCCAGCCACCCCGCCCGCCGGCGCATTGAGCGCGCTCGCGCCGACATTTGGCGCGGTGGACATGAAGCCCGCCGGCACCTTGTACTCCTTGGTGATCAGCTCCTCCGTATTGACCGAGGGAGGAACGATCGAAACCGCGTACGGATCGATCTTCATCTTGAGGTTTGCGAGGTTGCAAATGTATTTCAGCGCTTCCATCAGCGGAATGTTGCTGAGCGAAAGAGTAATGCGGGCTTCGCCGCTGGAGACCACGGGCGCCGTAGCCGCGGCGGGCGTGGCCGTGGCGGGCGAGGCCGGGGTGGGCTCCAGGCCCGGGATGGCCGGCGCGGTGGGAGCGGCGGGGTTGGCCGGAGTTTCCGGCGCGGGAGCGGTTTCACCGCCCTCGAGCTGCAGCACGATATTAATGCCGCGGCGGTTCGGATCAGGCTCCTGGGTGTCCAGCTCGACGCTCTTTTGCTTCAGGAAGTTGACGGCCTCACGAATGCTCGCATCTTTGAAGTCGATCTTCGGGATGATGATGCGGTTGAGCTTGGAGGTGATGTACTCCGTGTGGCGCACATCCGTCTGTTGCGGTGTAAAGATGTCGGAAGTCTTGACGCCGAATTTGTGGACCGGCATTTCCCAGCCTTGATCCAGTTGCCACAGCAGTTCCCCGCGGGTGTTGTTATACGCCTCGGTGGCGTATTGGTCGCGCCGGGCGTTCACCTCGTCTTCACCCTTGCGGGCGGCGATATTGTATGGGTCGAGATTGAGGACCTTCTCGTAATCCCGGAAGGCTTTGTCGAATTGACCGGAATCCATATACCCCTGGGCCTCGGTGAAGAGACGCTTGGTCTCCTCGACCTTGCCGCGGAACTGCGGGGTGATGGTTCTGTTGTAATAATCCGGATCCTCCAGATGCGCGAGGATCACGGTCGCACGGTGGCAATTCGGATCGTACTTGGGATCGAGTACCGCGTTGCAGAGGTTCTTCGCATCCTCATACCGCCCTTCGGAGATGCGCTGCTCGGCCAGTGCGCAGGCGGCATCGCACAATCCGCCGGCGGCCTCTTTCCAAATCCGTTGAGTGGCCGGGCTGGCGGGATAGATATCGTCGCAGGCCGCCTTGTATTGCGCGAAAGCGGTCTCATAATCCCGCTGCTTCATCGCGATATCGCCGGCTTCGATTTCCGACTGGGCGCGGCGGGCATGCTCTTCCTTGCGGGCAATCGCGCGGTCCGCCACGGTCTCGGTGTTCCCGGCATAAGCGTAGGCGGGAGCGTTGGTCGTCGGGCCGCCGGCAAAGAGGGTGACTGGCGCGGCGGCTGCTGCGGCGATCACGCACGCGCAAATGGCAGGGGGTTTGATTCTCATTCTGTCCTAGGAGTTTAGAGGGTAGAGTTGCGGTGAGGGTGCGGTAAATGCGCGTGGCGCGTCAAAGCATGGCGAGACGGCCTGAAAAGTGGCTCAGGGGGCAGCATTCGAGGGTTATATCAAGGCTGCTCCAGCTTGGGCACCCAGATTTGCTCGCCCTTGGGGGTGCTTATTAGGGCTTTGTCCTCCTGAATGTCAATTAATTTGTACCGCAGCGTTGACTCGGGCAGCAGCACGAATTCCTGCCCTTTCTTGACCCGAAATCCAGTGTTGTTCCACAGGTAGCGGAAGAGGGCGTAGGAATCGGGAGAATTGGCCACCTGGCCGTTGACCAGGACGACGTTGACCCCGGTCTCGGTATTCTGAACGGTCAGCTCGGAGACGTCATCGGTGCTGCCGGTGGATGGGTTCATCTTCTCCTTCTTCTCGAACTTGACGATCTTGAACTTGGTTCCCGCGATTACGTCGTTCAGCTTCAGGAATTGCGTGGGCTGCAGGATATCGACCGTATCGATCTGGAAGCTCAGGCTGTCCGGCTTGCCCGGGTTTCCGTCCCAGGAGTTGAATTTCAGGCGGAAGGGCTGCTTGATGTACTGGACGAGGCGCAGCTTGGTCCAGTAGGGCGGGTGGGAGTTCTTGTCCAGGGGATCGGTCGAGTCGCTGCCATCGCCTTTCACGCCTTTCCACTCGTCCAGGTTCGTGAAGCCGTCGCCATCCGGGTCCTCATTGAGGACGTTGGGATCGAGAATGTTCAGCTTATGGGCGATCAGCCAGGAATTGGGCACCGGAGGATGGAGCGGCAGGGAATGTGGTGAGCCCGGATTTTCCAGAATCCCGTTGGTGGCGATATACGGCTCAGAGATAAAGAGCGAGCCATCCTCCTTGGTGATATCCCATTTGGCGGGGTTAATGACGGCGGCCGTGGCGGAAGTGATCGCCGTCATGTCGATCGGCGGGATCTCATTATGATGGATCACCTGGCCCCGGATATTGTCGAAAACCTGCTGAAATCCCCACGCCTGCAATCCCAGGTAGGCCGAGAGCCCCACCAGGATCAAGGCCATGATCCCGAGGATGAACTGATCGTAATTGCTCTTGATCCAGCTCATTTGCGGTTGGATTTCTCCGGGGGATTGAAGGTCACCATCTCCACCCGCATGGCGACGTCGAGTTTCTCCGTGCCGACGATGTACTGCAATTGGTTGGCATCGGTGCCACTGGTGGCGGCGCCCGCGGGCGTCGCTTCCGGGGTAGGCGCGGGGGCGCCATTGGCGGTTTCGGCCACCTTGGAGACCGGCTTGGGATTGCTGTTCTCCACCACCACATCGCGGGTGATGAAGAATTGCTTGCTGGAAGCGGCGAATCCGTTGAGCACATTCTGGAATGCGATTTGATCGCTGGTGAACTTGATGTCGAAGCTGTTGTTCTGGACCAGTTCCGTCTCATTGGCCGCGGGAGTGGCTATGTGGGGATGCGGAACCGGATGCCCGCGAGGGTTGGGCGTGGGCGCGCCCCCCTCCTCCGGCAGCTTGGTCCGGGAGAGGCTGGTGATGGCATCCACGTGGGAATCGAGCAGGATGTTTACCGCCAGATTCATCGCGGTGAGCTGGCGGCCCAGGGGGCCGGCTGCCGGCGCGGGAGGCGGCTGCTGCTGGTATTGATCAAAATCGAGCGCGAACTTCTCCGGAATCTTGACGCCGGTCTTCGCCGCCTTGTCGGCAATGGCCGCGGCGGTATCCCGAAGCTGGTCCTGGAAAGCCGACGGCGTGATTTCCTTCACCGGCAGCACCATCTGGGAAAGCTGGGTGGCCAG
>DATAXI010000016.1:0-19338 GCA_036266845.1 Chthoniobacteraceae bacterium
GGGAGACAAGACGACCGAACCCTCCGCGACCGCCGCCACGCTGGTGAAAAGCGAGGCCGAATACAGCACCTGGAATGCGGATATGCTGCACGCGGGAGATATTCTGGAGGCAAGCGGCATCCCGAGCGACGTGGCGGCCAGCGGCACATTCGCGGGAGGTCAGGTCAACCTGCTCGGCTATTACTCATGGGGAAGCAACGATGACCAGTTTAACTCTGACGCTTATGAGTCGCTCGAGTTCGCGCCGGGGGCGATTGGCGACACCGCGGTCTCGACCAGCGCACGCACCTTCCTGCCTGCCACCGGCGGACAGACGCTCATTACGGACCTGATCGCGCAGGGAATCACGGGCGTTCGCGGTTATGTGAATGAGCCCTTGCTCAACGCGATATCCTCCCCGACCATCGATTTATCGTTTTACTTATCCGGATATACCCTGGCGGAGAGTTTCTATGCCGGCAGCAAGTATGTCGGATGGGAGGATATCAATATCGGCGACCCCCTCTGCGCGCCCTATTTTGGAGCCAATGTATCCCTCACCACGCCAACTCAAGCCTCCGCCTACAATAACTCCTCCGGCGGCGTCCAGACCGAGAGTTGCGCCGAGAGCGCGCTGGATGTCGGTTACATCAATAGCGGCGATTATACGGTCTATCATCATGTGCCGCTGAACGGAGTTTCGAGCTTCATCGCGCGCGTGGCAAGCGGCGGACCGGGAGGCGATATCCAAATCACATTGGACAGCCCCTCCGGCACGGTCATCGGAACCTGTCCGGTGCCGGCGACCGGCGATTGGCAAACCTGGACTACCGAAACTTGCGGAATCAGTGGTGCCTCGGGAACGCATAACCTTTACCTTGTCTTCAGCGGCGCCAGCGGATTCCTCTTCAATTTCCAGTGGTTTGCCCTGAAGCAGACGGCTATTCCAAGGCAGCTAACCCCGGGAGCTACAGTATCGCTCCAGGCGATGGATAACGGAGCTTATGTCTCCACCGGAACCAATGGCGCCCCCACCCTGGCTGCGGACTCGGCCACGGCGGGCTCCACGGAGAAATACCTGGTGGTGGATGCGGGCAACGGCAACATCGCGCTGCAATCCGTGGCGAATGGCGAATACGTTTCCGTGGACAATGGAAGTTCCAGCCCGCTAAGCGCGGACCAAACCTCCATAGGGCCGGACACGACATTTACGGAAATCGACGTGGGAGGGAACAATGTCGCGCTGCTTTCGATGGCCAACGGACTCTATCCAAGCGCGGACCTCGGCCAGGATGATCAAGTGTGGGCGGAATCGATTTCCGTAAGTCCGGCTGAGACGTTCAATATCACCTTGTATTGAGGCTGGAAACGATTCCGCAACGAATCCATGGCCCGCCCCGCCGCGGCCCTGCCGGCGCGAATCCGGTCGCGATTGCGGAAGTTCAGCGCACAGCATCGAGCAGCATGAAACTAAAATCGGCCGGCGCTCTGTCAAGAGTCGTCGCCGTACTGTGACAGGCAATGCAACTGCTCTGCGGCTGAATGTAAGTCTCCATCACCACATTCGCCAGCATATCGGGCCGCGGGGCTTTGCTGGGATATTGGACGCCAATCAATTGATAGTATTGCCAGCGGGTGCCTTTCAGGGCGGAGCGCCATGCGGCGTTGACGGAGTCAGGGATATTCTTGTAGTAACGGGTTACCTGAGCCGGCGTGCCGGGAGGCGTTTCCTTGTTTGGCGCCGCTTTGCTTGTGGCATCGTAATAAGACCACGGAGCTTTTCCTGATGCGCCAGGGACATTGTCCACCTGCTCAAAGGTGGTCCATATCCATTGCGGAGCGTTGGGAGTTTTGACAATAATATGAAATCCCACCAAGCCGACATTGGCGTTCTTATCCGTTCCGCTCGTGCGCACCGTCGCCTGGGCGGTGTAATAACGCCCGGGATCGTCCGTCTGCGTCAGGATGCGCCATGCAGCCTTCACTTCGATGGCGCCAAAAGGGAAAACCACGGGACCGTAAAGCCGCTGCCCCTCTTTCGTGTATAACTTATGCTGACGGATAAAATCGTAAGAAATTACGTTCCCGGCTTTCTCGTAGTAAGTGACATTTCCATGCTGATCAGTAAGCGGCCCGCCAATCGCCTGCTTGATTTCGGACAATTCCAGTTCCCGCTCCGTGGCCTTGGCCACCTGCTCCAGCTTTAAGGGTTGATCTTTCCCGCCAAATCCCCAAGGACCGGGGTCGTGGCCATCCGGCGTGAATAGCTGGCCGGAGGTCTTGAACGTCTGCCAGACCGTGGGGCCGGCGTCGCCGATGTGCCGCGATTCATCCGGCAGCCCGCGCTGATTCCTCATCGCGGGCCAATTCAGGGCCACGAACATTCTCCATGCAAAGTCCTCCGCCTGACCTGCGGTGGCTGGCAGCGGAATATCCTGCAACGGTTCCGCGGAGAGCCGCACCTCCTGCCCGCGCACGACGACGGCCATCGAGCAGAGAAGGATGCACAGAAACGTTATTCTCACGCTAATCGTCCGTTCGCGTGACGTTTAACCGCATGAATACAGAGGATCCGGAACTGATCGGCACATTATAGCGGTAGGTCACACTGCCAGGCGGCGCCGTTGGCGGATTACTGGCAGGCTGGATATTAGTGGTGCTCCAGTGGACCAGGTCGCTCGATGCCTGGACTGAGTAAGTCAAATCCGTTGCCGCACCATTCGGGATGTAAGTGAGGGTAAGATCATTGGAACTGGAGCCGGCGGATGGCAGAAGCCCGGGATTTAAGTTGAAGGGGTCCATGTTCAATGCAAAAGCGATGAGATTGGGAATACCGGCGCCGCTCCAGGAGGCGGTATCGCTCGCTTGTGCGGTATTGGCGAGCGCGCCGAACATTGCATAACGCCATGCGTTTACCGGCTTCACCTGGATCGTCACGGTATCGAAGGAGGAAGCGCCGATGTCATAGGACGTGGACGACAACAAAGTGAGCGTCACGGTGGGATCGGGCTCCGGGATGTCATTGGGGATCGGGGTAATAAGAAGAGTCGTCGTGGAGGAGCCCGCGGGGATGGTACCCGATGCCGCAATGGCTTGATAATCGGCGCCATTAACCCCCGATCCACCAATCGAATAGGCCACCGGCAGGGGGATCTCCGCTCCGCCGGTGCGCGTAATGGTAAAGGCTCCCGATACCGGGCCGTCTTCCGCCGCCGAGCCAGTCGCCACGACGGTGACTGCCGGCGACAGGACCGTGAAAGAAACGTCCGCGAGATCGCTTAGTCCAAAGATATCCGTTCCCCCTTGCACCGAAATCGAGCCCGCGTAATCCGCAGCCGGAGCCGTGGAACTCAGAACAAGGCAGAAAAGTGGGCCGATGTAACTTTCGCCGGAACAAAGAATGCCAGGGACGTTCGAATAAAATGCATTCGATCCTGCTACCACCGCGCCGGCAACAGTACCGGAGAAAGCGATGTTATTCAGGAACAACTGGCCGGTGCCGGAATTCGTAAGTGTGCCGGAAAAGAAAAGCCGCTGGCCGGCGGCGGCGTTCCGCACGGATGAGGCCACCGAAGCCGAAAGCTGGGCGCGCCCCGGGAGAGCGCCGATCAGGAGGAGCAACAGCGAAATCGCGATCGCTTTCATCACGGACCGACGGCAAAGACGGTGGCATTGTTGATGACATAGACCATGCCATTCGGCCCAATGATCGAAGGTGTATAGGCTTCGCCGATTCCCGGAGTCAGCACGACGGACTGGGTGAGGCTGTTGGTCGTAAAATCCCACCGGTAAACTTTCCCGTCTTCGCTGTTAATGATCGCCGATTTGGTGGAAGGATCCACGGCGGCGCTGTTGATGCACCATTCCATTACCGCGTTGGGCGAGTAGGAAAGCAACGCGGCATCCGGCGTGACACCAACCACGGTAATTACCTCGTTCATCACGGTGGCGCCGCTAATCGGGTCGATTTCCGTGGCGTTCGGGTCCAGAATCGCAACCTTGTTGATGCCATTGCCGCCGACGCCCGGGTCCGCGTAGTTATTGTACTTGGTCAGGATAAGATAGCTCGACGTCCCGGTATAAGAGGGAACGGCGCTGCTCGGGACAATCGAGCAAGTATCGTCCCAGCCGAATGCGCCCGGAGTTTTCTCCATGCTGAGCGCGCCGTTGAAATGCAACATCCAGCCCCGGTCGTGATTCGATAAAAAGGGATTCTCCAGCACGCCAAAATAGACGTCTCCGTCCGGGCCGATTGTGGGGGATGCGCTGCCCTCATCCGCGAGCAGAGCGTCGCTGGCGGTATAGATCAGGTCTTTCAGGAGGACATGTGCGACCGGCGCGAGCGTGCGGCTATCCAGCGCCACAAGGTAGCCGCCCTGAAAGCTGCCGTAACTGACCGCGATGTAGAGCGTCTTTTGATCATTGCTGAGCGCCGGCGCGCAATTCATCACCACCTCCACGATATTGGGATCGCCCGGGGCGGTGGACGCGGCAACCCATGTGCCGGCGCCGCTGGAGTCGATGCGCGCGATGCCGCTTTGCAAACCAAGCGGGTTGGAGCCGCTTACCGTGAAGCCGAAGAAGATATCGCCGTAACGGTCCGAAGTAAGCGGCGTATCTATCTGCACATTGTCCTGGTAAGTCGATTCCGCCGCCAGGTAATGCGATATGCCGTAAAATGCGATCTGGCCCGTGCCGGTGGAAACTGCCGCGTCGGGAACATCCCGGTAATACACGGTGCCGCCGGCGCCGGGAAAATAGAGACGATTCCTTGGAGTAAGACAGATGCCGCAACTGGGAGTCCAGTCATGCGCCGGGAGGATGTAATCCGTCGTCTGGGTCCAGACCAGCGAACCGCTGGTCGCGCTATGGCCCTCCACCCGGAAACCGCCTTGCGCTCCGGTCTTTACCGGGATGATCACCGTATTGGATTGCGTCACCACAGGCGATCCATAGTGGATGTAAAGGTCATTGCCGCTGTACTGGGGATCCAGGTCCACGGGGGCCTGCCACTCGATGCGGCTCATGGTATTCGCCGGGAATTGCGAGAGCCCCGTATGCTGCGGGCCATGCCCCAGATCGGACCATGGGACGGAGATGCTCTGCCCGGACGCAACCCGCGCGAGGAACGCTGCGAGAATGCAAACGAGCGGCAGAAACCGGCGCATGGCGCGCGTGAGGGACATGCCGGTTAAGATAATTAGGCGTTCACGGACGGGCAATGCAATTTGCCTGCCTTGCCGGGCGGGAGCCTGAAAAACCGCGCCTATTGATTAATCTGCGTCTCGGAACGCCTGGGCCACTTGGAGACGTCGTGAGCGCTGGGAAGCTGGGAGCGATCCCATCCGCCGCCAAGCGCCTCGATCAACTGCACGGAGCCCGTCATCTCCTGGACTTGGGCATCCACGGCCGTCTGCTGATCCGTCAGGAGGGTCGTTTGCGCGGTGACCACGTCCACATAGGGATCGATGCCGGTGCGGTAACGATCCATCTCGAGCTTGAGATATTGTTGCGCGGACTTAACGGCATCGCGCTGGAGAATAAGTTGCTGAGAAAGGATGCGGACCTGGGCCAGATAATCCTCCACCTGCTGGAAAGCGGTCAGGATAGCCTGACGGTAAGCGGCGAGGTCTGAGTTATAAGTGGCGACATATTGATGAACGGTCGCCGTGCGGAGGCCGGCGTCGAAGATCGTTTCGGAGACTGAGCCGCCCGTGGACCAGAAATGATTGTTAACATCGAAGAGATCCTTGAAGGCGTCGCTTTGGAAGCCGTTCTGGCTGCTGATCGTCACCGTGGGGAAATAAGCGGCCTCCGCCATGCCGATGTCCGCGTTGGCGGCAGCCATGGTGCGCTCAGACGCGGCGACATCCGGCCGACGCTCCATCAATTGCGAGGGCACGCCCACGGGGATCGCAGGCGGCTCGCCGGCGAGCGGCATCGCGCCGACGCCGAAACCGGAGGCGACACGCCCAACGAGCACCGCGATCGCGTGTTCATATTGCGCGCGCAACACGCCGAGGTTCGTGGCGGTGGCCTGCGCGTTTTGCAGCGTATTGGTCGCCTCGACCACGGCGATCTGGTCGGTAATGCCGGTTTCGTACTGGGACTTCGTGTAATCGAGCGCCTTGCGGTCGGCCTCGATGGTATCCATGTAAAGCTTGATGAGCGCATCCTGGCCGCGCATCTCAAAGTAATAGACCGCAAGGCTGGCCTCCTCCGTCAGGCGCTCGTTGGCAAGCTCCGCGGCGCTCACCTGCGCGCTATATTGCGCGGCGCGCAGTTGATTGCGGATGCGGCCCCAGAGATCGGGCTCCCATGAGAGATTGAGCGAGGTCATGATGGCCGTAATCGGGCTCGCCTTGCTGGCCGCGCTGACGATGCTGCCGCCGGTCTCCCCGCCCGCCGCGCTGCTGGCGGCAGTTTGCGCGGAACTGCTGCCGCCGCTGTTGTGCTCAGGTGTAAAGGAGCGGGTGTAAGAGGCATCCGCCGTCAAAGTGGGATAGAGTTGCGAATTCACCTCCGCGATGAGCGCACGGGCCTCCATAAAGTTCTCGAAGTACTCCTTGATGTTCTGGTTATTGATCTCCAGGGAATCCTCGAGGCGGTTCAATTCCGGATCGTGATAGACCGTCCACCATTTGCCGATCAGCATGGCCGCATCGGGCTGGGCAACCTTCCATCCCTTGGCCGTCTTGAAATTCGCGGGACTTTCCTTATAGCCCGCGGGAGTCGCCTGGCGATGCGGAAAGGGAAACGGAATGTGATAGCGCGGTCCAATCAGGCAACCGCCCAATAGAAGAAGCGAACCACAGAGACAGGAAGAGGCGGCCAGTTTTTTAAACATTGGTCGGGACAGGGTTTTCGCCATGATGAAATTCGTCACGCTCGCCCTGAGCCCAGAGCCGGATGCGGTCAAAGGTGAGATAGAGCACCGGCGTGGTGTAGAGTGTCAATAGCTGGCTGAGAATCAGCCCGCCTACAATGCAAATGCCAAGCGGGCGGCGCAGCTCCGAGCCAGTCCCCCCGCCGAGCGCCAGCGGCAACGCGCCGAAAAGCGCGGCCATGGTGGTCATGAGGATGGGACGGAACCGGAGCAGGCACGCCTGAAAAACAGCATCCGCCGGTCCGAGGCCCTGCTCGCGCTCGGCCTGGAGGGCAAAGTCGATCATCATAATGGCATTTTTCTTCACGATGCCGATGAGGAGCACGATGCCGATAATGGAGATGACATTGAGATCGATGCCGAAAATGGTGAGCGCCAGCATCGCGCCGACCGTCGCGGAGAAGAGCGAGGAGATGATCGTAATGGGATGCACGAGGCTCTCATAAAGGATGCCCAGCACGATATAGACGGCGGCGAGCGCTGTGATCAGCAGCAGCGGCTCCGTCCTGAGCGATTGCTGATAAGCGAGCAGTGAGCCGGCAAAAAAGCCATGAATGGAAGTCGGCAGGCCGAGCCGGCGTTGCAGCGCCTCGATGGCGGTGGTGGCCTGGCTGAGGGAAACGCCCTTTGCCAGATTGAAGGAGGCGGTTACGGAAGGGAAAAGGCCCGTATGATTGATCGCCAGCGGGATGGTATTGGTCCGCGTGGTGGAAATGGCGCGGATCGGTATCGGTTCGCCTTCCGTCGAAGAGAGATAAATCGTATTCAGGCCGGCGGGGGTTTGCCAATACTGCGGCGCCACCTCCAGAACGACGTAGTATTGATTCAACTGCGAATATATGAGCGAAACCTGCGCCTGGCCGAACGCCGAGTAGAGCACGGAATCGAGCGCCTGCACCGTGAGCCCGAGGCGCGCGGCGGTGGCGCGATCATAATTCAGCACGATATCGAGCCCCCCGTCCTGCTGGTCGGTGCTCAAGTCCTGAATGCCGGGAATGTGACCCATTTCCTTCAGCAAGACCGGCCCCCACTTGTTGAGATCGGCGTAGCTGTCGGATTGCAGTGTGTACTGGTACTGCGCATTGCTGCCGCGCCCGCCCAGCCGCAAGTCTTGCGCCGCCTGGAGGAATGTGGAGGCGCCGGTGATGTGGCTCAGTTTTGGCCGGAGGCGGCTGATGACTTCGTTGGCGGAAATCTTCCGTTGCGCCAGCGGCTTGAGCGCAATGTAGATAAAGCCGGTATTGGTAGCGCCCCGCCCGCCGGTAAAGACCACGGCGTTCGCCACCGCGGGATCCGCGTTGACCACCTTCCCGATTTGCCGCGCCGCCTTGTTCATCACGTCGTAGGAGGAATCCTGCGGGCCGCGAATCGCGCCGATCAGCGCGCCCGTATCCTGCTGCGGGAAAAATCCCTTCGGCATCGAGTAGCCGATGACAAAATTCAGCAGCACCGTCAGGACCAGGACCACCAGGGTCAGCGCCGGATTCTCCAGCACCCACTCCAGGCTGGTGCGGTAGATGGATAGCAGCCAGTCGAACGCGCGCTCGCCCATATTGTAGAGGCGTCCATGCCGCACGTTGCTTTCATTCTTAAGGAGATAGGCGCACATCATGGGCGTCGTCGTCAGCGAGATCGCCATCGAGATGAGAATGGCGGTCGAAAGCGTCACCGCAAACTCGCGGAAGAGCCGGCCCACCAGCCCGCCCATCAACAGGAGCGGAATGAATACCGCGATGAGCGAAACACTGATGGCGAAGACCGTGAAGCCGATTTCCTGCGCGCCCTTGAGGGCGGCCTCAAATGGCTCCATCCCCTGCTCCAGGTGCCGCGTGACATTTTCCATGACCACGATTGCGTCATCCACCACGAACCCGGTGGAAATGGTGAGCGCCATCAGGGAAAGATTGTCGATGCTGAACCCGAACAGGTACATGACCGCGCAGGTGCCAAGCAGCGATACCGGCACCGCAACGCCCGGGATGAGCGTGGAGCGCGCATTGCGGAGGAAAACGAAGACCACCAGAATCACGAGAATGACGGCGATCAGCAGGGTGAATTCGACCTCCTGCACCGAAGCGCGGATGGTGGTGGTGCGGTCCATAACCACCGTCATATCGATGCCGGCAGGGATGGATTCCTTTACGGAATCGAGCGCCGCGCGCAGGCGGTCCACGGTCTGGATAATATTGGCGCCGGGCTGGCGGAAGATAATCAGATTAATGGCGCGTTTCCCGTTCACATAACCGCCGGCGCGGATATTCGAGACGGAATCGGTAACATCGGCGACATCCTCCAGACGCACCGCGGCCCCGTTTTTGTAGCCGACGATGAGCGGTTTGTATTCCGAGGCTTTGTCGATCTGGTCATTGGCCAGGATATCCATCGACGTGTCGCCGCTGATGAGCTGGCCGCGCGCAGTGTGGGCATTCTGGAGGCTGAGCACCTGCTGCACCTTGGCGATGCCGAGGCCGTAATTGGCCAGTTGCGTGGGATTCACATCCACGCGCACGGAAGGGAGCGCGCCGCCGCCGGTGATCACCTCGCCCACGCCCTCGATTTGCGAGAGCTTCTGCTGGATAACCGTGGAGGCGACGTCGTAGAGCTTGGCCGGGTCGTAGATGTCCGAGGTCAGGCCCAGGATCATGATCGGCGCATCAGCGGGATTGACCTTCCGGTAAGTCGGATTGCCGGGCATGTTGGCGGGCAGATAAGTGCGCGCGGCATTGATGGCGGCATCCACGTCCCGCGCCGCGCCATCGATGTTGCGGCTGAGATCAAACTGAATGGTAATACCCGTGGTGCCCAGCGAGCTGGCGGAAGTCATTTCCGTGACTCCCGCGATGTGGCCCAACTGCCGCTCGAGCGGCGTGGCCACGGAGGAAGCCATGATCTCCGCGCTGGCGCCGGGCAGGGAGGCGCCGACGGCGATGGTGGGAAAATCCACCTGCGGCAGCGGCGAAACCGGCAGCACGCGATAGGCGATCACCCCCGCGAGCGCGACCGCGATGGTAATCAGCGTCGTGCCGACCGGGCGGTGGATAAACGGCGCGGAAATGTTCATGCCGGTTCCACCTGGCGAAACTCACGCCCGTTGGGAGCCGCGGCGCGGCGCGCGGAAAGGCGGCGCGCAAGGTTATCAAAGAAAATATAAATAACGGGCGTGGTATAGAGCGTGAGCACCTGGCTGAAGATGAGGCCGCCGACCATCGAGATACCGAGCGGACGCCGCAACTCCGAGCCGAGGCCGGTGCCGCAGGCCAGCGGAATGCCGGCCAGCAACGCGGCCATTGTGGTCATCATGATGGGCCGAAACCGGAGCAGGCATGCCTCGTACACAGCTTCCGCCGCATTCTTGCCGCGCTCGCGCTCCGCCTGCAGCGCGAAGTCAACAATCATGATGCCGTTTTTCTTTACGATGCCGATGAGGAGGATGAGGCCGATAATGGCCACGACGCTCAGGTCCTGGTGAAACAGAATGAGCGCGATGAAAGCGCCGACACCCGCGGATGGGAGCGTGGAGAGAATCGTGATGGGATGGATGAAATTCTCATAGAGCACGCCCAGCACGATATAAACGGTGATCAGCGCCGCGAGAATGAGGATCGGCTCATTGGCCAGCGCCGCCTGGAAGGATGCGGCGGTGCCCTGGAATCCCGCCTGAATACTCGCAGGCATGTGCATATCCTTCTGTAACTTCTCCACGGAATCGATGGCCGCTCCCAGCGAGGCGTCCGGCGGGATATTGAAGGAAACCGTGATGGCGGGAAACTGGCCCTGATGATTGATCGAGAGCGGCTCCGTCGTTTTCTGGAAGTGGCAAAACGCGCTCAGCGGCACCTCGTTCGCAATGGAGGAGCTATTGGAGCCCGCGGAACCGGCGCCGGTGCTGGCGGTCTTGCCGGAGAGGGCATTGGTGGGCGGGGTGATATTGCCGGAGCTTGGCGAATACTGGACGGAGGCGGTCAACGCATTGGAGCCCGCGGATGGCGATGCGGACGAGGCGAAGGAGGTGGACGCCCCGGCGCCGGAAGCGCCGGAGGAAGCATTGGCAATGATGTAAATGTGACTCAGCGCGTTCGGGTCCGCCTTGAAACTGGGATCCACCTCCATGATCACGTGGTATTGGTTTACCTGCGTGTACATGGTGTTGATCTGCCGCTGGCCAAAGGCGTCGTAGAGCGTGTTGTCGATGGTGGTGGGCGCAATGCCCAGGCGCGACGCGGTGATGCGGTCGATCACCACGGAAACCGCGAGCCCGCCCGGTTGCTGATCGGTGGCCACGCCCTCAATCTCCGGCAATTGCTTGAGCCGGGCCACGAACCGGTTGGTCCATGTATCCAGCTCGGCCGCATCCGGATCCTCGATCGTGTACTGGTATTGCGCGCGGCTCACCCGGTCATCCACCGTGATGTTCTGCACCGGCGACATGAAAAGCTGGATGCCCTGCACCTGGTCCACCTTCGGCTGGAGGCGGCGGATGACTTGCTGCGCGCTGATGTGGCGCTCATCGAGCGGCTTCAGATTGATGGCAAAACGCCCCGCGTTGCCCGTCTGGTTGGTCGCATCCGCTCCGGTAAAGGAGGAAAGGCTCGCAACGGCCGGGTCCTGCAAAATGACATCGGCCAGCCGCTGTTGCCTGGCCGCCATGCTCTGGGATGAGACGGTGGGCGGCCCCTGGGAAATGCCCTGGATAACGCCGGTATCCTGAATGGGGAAAAATCCCTTGGGGATGATGACGTAGAGATAAATCGTCAGCACCAGGGTCGCCACCGCGACCAGCAGCGTGATCCCCTGGTATTGAAGGACAAAACGCAGCGTGCGCCCATAGAAGGCGATCATGGACTCGAACGCATTCTCCGAGATGCGGTAGAAACGGCCCTGCTTCTCGCGCGGATTATGTTTCACCATGCGCGAGGTCATCATGGGGGTGAGCGTCAGGGAAACGACCGCGGAAACGATGATCGTCACCGCCAGCGTCACGGCAAACTCCCGGAAAAGCCGTCCCACCACATCGCCCATGAAGAGCAGCGGAATCAGCACCGCGATGAGCGATACCGTCAGCGAGAGAATGGTGAAGCCGATCTGCTCCGCGCCCTTGAGCGCGGCTTGAAGCGGCGGCTCCCCTTCCTCGATGAAGCGGGAAATGTTCTCGATCATCACGATGGCGTCGTCCACCACGAAACCGGTGGCGATCGTGAGCGCCATGAGCGAGAGATTGTCCAGGCTGTAACCCAGCAGGTACATCACGGCAAAAGTGCCCACCAGCGAGAGCGGAACCGCCACGCTGGGAATCGCGGTCGCGGAAAGATTCCGCAGGAAAATGAAGATGACCATCACGACGAGGCCAATCGTCAGCAGCAGCTCGAACTCGACATCGTGAATCGAGGCGTTGATGGAGGTGGTGAGGTCCGTGAGCGTGGATACCTCGAGGCTGGCGGGGAGGCTGGCCTCAAGCGTGGGAAGCAGTTTTTTGATGCTGCGGACGACACTGATCGTATTGGCGCCCGGCTGCCGCTGGATGTTCACAATCACCGCCGGAGAGCGATCCATCCACGCCGCCTGGCTCTCGTTCTCCACACCATTTACGATGTGCGCCACGTCGGTCAGCATGACGGGCGCCCCATTGCGGTAGGCAACGACGACCTTCCGGTAATCCTGGCTGGTCACGAGCTGATCGTTCGCATCGATCTGGAAATCCTGGCGCGGCCCGTCAAAGTTGCCCTTGGCGGCGTTGACGCTGGCTTGCGTGAGGGCCGTGCGCAGGTCCTCGAGGTTCAGGCCGTAGGAGGAAAGCGCGACCGGATTGGCCTGGATGCGGACAGCGGGCTTGTGGCCGCCGCTGATGCTGACGAGACCAACGCCGCTCAACTGCGCAATCTTCGGCGCAAGCCGGGTATCCACCAGATCCTCCACCTGGGAGAGCGGTATTGCCTTGGAGGTTATCGCCAGCGTGAGGATGGGGGCATCCGCCGGGTTGGTTTTGCTATAGACGGGCGGCGCGGGAAGATTGGACGGCAGCAGGCTCTGCGAAGCATTGATGGCGGATTGCACCTCTTCCTCGGCCACGTCGATATTCAGGCTGAGCGCGAATTGCAGCACCACGACCGATGTCCCCCCGCTGCTCATCGAGGTCATTTGATTTAGGCCGGGCATCTGGCCAAATTGGCGCTCCAGCGGCGCGGATACCGTGGTGGCCACCACGTCCGGGCTTGCGCCGGGATAATAGGTCACCACTTCAATGGTGGGATAGTCCACCTCCGGCAGCGCCGAGATGGGCAACTGCAGAAACGCCGCGGAACCCACCAGGAAGATGGCAACCATGAACAGCGAGGTTGCCACCGGCCTCAGAATAAATGGACGGGACGGGTTCATTGTTGGGAACCGCTCAAGTTATTGGGACCCGCCGCTGCTGCCATGGCCACCGGACCCTCCCCCACCCTGCCCGCCACCGCCGCCCTGGTGGTGGTGACCGCCCCCGCCGCTGCTTCCACCTCCACTGCCTCCCCATCCGCCGGCGCCGGCGCCATTGCTTCCGCTCATGACGATCACTTTGCCGTTTTCCTGCAGCCGGTCGAAGCCGCTATCGGCAAGGATATCTCCGGGATTGATGCCGGTCACCTGGGTCTTTCCGTTATCGGAAACCCCCGCTTTCACATCGCGGACATGCGCCACTCCATTCTGGATGGTGTAAACAAAGGAGACATCGCCATTCTGCTGGACGGCTGAGCTGGGAACCAGCGTCACCCCCTCCAGCTCCTGGACCAGGAGCCGGGTGTTCACAAACTGGTTGGGGTAAAGGGCGTAATCGGTATTTGGGAAAATGGAGCGCAGCTTGAGTGTGCCGGTGGTGGTATCGATCTGGTTGTCCAGGGCCAGGAGTTCGCCGGCGGCGAGCTGCGTCTGGCCCGAGCGGTCAAAGACATCGACCGTCAGCTTCTTGTCTTTGCGAAGCTGCTGCTGAACGGGGCTGAGACTGTCCTCGGGAATGGTGAAGATGACGGTAATGGGTTCCAGTTGCGTGATCACCACCAGCGGGTTGGAGCTGTTATTGGCGCCCGCGGTCACCAGGTTGCCAGGGTCCACAAGCCGAAGGCCCACCTGGCCGGTAAACGGCGCAACAATGTGGCAGTAGTCCACCTGCACCTGGTCATAGTTCACGGTGCCCTGGTCGTTCTTTACGGTGCCCTCATTCTGCCGGACCAGTTTTTCCTGGTCGTCCAGCGTCTGCTTGGCCAGCGCGTTGCGGTTCCACGCCTCCTGATAGCGCTGCAAATCCATTTGCGCCTGTGCCAGCACGTTCTGGTCGCGTTCCAGCAGCCCTTGCGCCTGCAGCAGGTTCGCTTCGTATTGGCGGTCGTCGATATCCACCAGCGGGGCGCCTTTCTCGACAACCTGGCCTTCCGTATAATTCACTTTGGTGACGACCCCGGTGACCTGGCTGTAAATGGAGGCGGTGTAAACGGGCGTGACCGTGCCGATGGAATCGAGATAGACGCCGATGTCCCCCTTGGTGGCCGTGCCGGTGGTGATGGTGGTGGGCGGCATCATGTGCGTGCGCGTCTGCTCCTTGCGCCCGATGGCCAGGTAAATTGCCGCGCCGAAAATGCCAAGGACCGCGACCCAGATCACGATATGCAGGAAACGCCTCCGGCCGGGGCGCTGATTGAAGTCTTGGGTGACGGCGGGGCTGGTGCTTTGAAGTTCCGTATTGATGGCGAAAAACTACTGCCTCACTTCGGTTTACAGTCAACGCGAAAAATAGGATTGGCCAAGGATTGCGCAATGTCGGGCAACGATGGAAAGCCACTGGAAATGAGATGCTTACGGAAAATACAACACCAAATATACGTTATTATACGTAACACCATAAGATACTTACATTTTTAGTAAGATTGTAACTTATTTGACGTTTTCCCTTTATGCCCCCAGACCGGGATTTTTGCCCCGCGCCCCGTTTTTAATCCTTGTCCGGTGGCTCTGCGGCAGGTGGAGTGGACAGGTGAAACGTCTCCTCCTTTTCCTGGCGCCGCTGCTCCTCACGGGGTGGGCAGGCTATGCCTTGATCATCCAGGACAATGATCCCGCGGTGAACGACCGCTTTGCCTCCGGCTATCCGGATGCTCCCGTGCCGAACACCAACGCCAGGTTCCTCGCCAAGGGGATGGACCTCTCTGGCGTCGGCTGGTGGAAGCGGGAGCCGCGCTACTCGGTGGCGCTCATCAGCTCCCGCAATTTCGCATGCGCCAAGCACCTCTCGCCGGAGGCGGGCGATGCAATCGTCTTCCTGGGCGGCGACGGGCATCTGCATGAGTACCACGTGGCCAGGGTGCAGCCGGTGGAACTGGGGAAGCGGGGCGACGATACGATCTATGCGGATACCGCAATCGGCACCCTGCAGGAGACGGTGCCGGCGGACGACCAGGTGACCCATTACCCGGTGGCTTTCTCAAAGAAGGGGATCGAGCCCTTTATCGGCAAACAAATCCTCATGTACGGGCACATGGCGAAATTGGGGATCAATGAGATCGAGGAGGGCATCCTGGTGCCGGGAATCAGCAGCGAGTACAACTTCGACACCACCGGGCTGAGCCCCGGATGGGGCAAAAGCGAGCCGGGCGACTCCGGCAGCCCTTCGTTCATCGTTATCGATGGGAAATTGGCGCTGGTGGGGACCCATTGGAAGGATGACACGGACTCGATGGTTTCCGGATTGATCCCGCAGATCGATACGATGCTGGCGGCGGACGGCGAGCGGGTGAATGTGCTGCCGCTGGGGGATTGACATTGAAAGGAGGGCTTCACCGCGGCATCGCCTGCGCAATCCTGCTGGCTGTCTGGGCGGCGATTTATCTGCCGGGGCTGGGCGCGGTGGAAATCAAGGGTGAGGAAATCCGGCGGATCATGCCGGGCATCACGATGCTGCAAACCGGCAACTGGATCGTGCCGCATTACAATGGCGTGGCGTACCTCCGGAAGCCGCCGCTGGTGAATTGGGCAATCGCGCTGTCCGTGAAGGAGCTGGGCGCGCGTACGGAATGGACGGTGCGCCTCCCGTCGGTGCTGGCGATGCTGGCGATGGGATTGACGATGGTGCTGGCGTGCGGCCCATGGCTGGGCACGGAAGCGGCGCTGGGAGCGGCATTGATCGCCCTGACATGCGCGGGCATCGTCGAAAAAGGCCGGCTTGCGGAGATCGAGGCGATTTACATCGCCCTCTTCGGGATGGCATTCTCCTGCTGGCTGGGCTGGACGGCGATGGGACGCTCCCGCTGGCTGACGTGGACGGCCACGGGCCTCCTGCTCGGCCTGGGCCTGCTGGCAAAGGGGCCTCCGGACCTGGCGTTTTTCTACGCGATTGCCGGGTTCATCGCATGGCAAAGCCGGCGGCGCAAGGAGGTCCTGAACAGCGGCCTCGCGAGCTGGGCGCATCTCTGGGGCATCCTCCTCATGCTGGCGGTATTCGCCTGCTGGTGCGTGCCTTATTATATGAGGCACACGACGGCCGGCGCGGGCGGCGTCTGGGCGCGGCAAATGGAGCAGCGGGTGGGAGGCGGCAGCGGGGCGACGGTGTTTGCCAATTTCGCGCGGAGCCTTGTTAATTTCCTGCCCTGGATCCTGGGACTGCCTCTCTTCTGGCGGCGCTCGACGCTGGCGCGGCTGGATGCGCGGGACCGGTTGCTGGTGGAGGCGTCCCGATGGCCTATCGTAATCTGTGCCTTCGCGCTGATGTTCATCCCGGGAATGCTGCCGCGCTACACGCTGCCGCTGGTAATACCCTACGCGCTCCTGCTTGCGCTGCTGCTAAAGACGATGCTGCCCCCGCTCCGCCTCCCGCTGGCGGCGGGGTGTATCGTGGGGGCGGGCATGCTTGTTTTCGGCCTCTGCTTTGGGCGGCGCGTGGCGGCGCACGGGACTGCCCGGGAATTCGCGGCGCAGATCAACGCCGTCAAGCCGGCGGAAACACCGCTCTATATTTATAATCCCGGGGTGCAGCCAGAGGTCTTCTACATCCATGGACCGGTTCTTTACCCGGATGGTGTCAAGGTGCTGCCGCAGGATGTCCCTTACCTTCTCGCCCCGGCATCGAATGAGAAATCACTGGAGGAGCACTTCGCCGTCTCCCGGGTGCTGGCGCAGCCGCGCGACCAGGGAGGCAAGCGTTTTGTGCTCCTGTCGCTTGAGGGTCACAAGCACCGCGGAGGCAGGGATCACGGCCCCAAAACGGCCGCGCCCGGGATCGAATCGCCCAGGAAATAGCCGGCTGCCGCCCCGGAGCTCTGGAGCAGGACACCATGAATGGCGCGTCCCTGACCGGTGAGCGGATCGATAAATTTCCCTGAAAAGAGCCCGCTGGCCGGCTGGATGCTGAGGGACATCCCATAGCCGCCGGCCCCCAGGATGGAAACCACATTGGCAGGGCTGATGGAAAAGGCTTCGCGAATGGGCGAGTTCAGATTGCCGCCGGTCAGGGTGATTTGCCCGATATTGCCGGAAGCTCCAAATTGAAGCGCCGGCTCAAGCGGCACATACGGGCCGCCGCTGCCGGTGAGAGCGATGGAAAACGGGCCTTGATTGATCCATGCGGTGGACTGCGCCGGCTTGGTCCATTGCAGCGTACCGGTCACGGCGGTTGCGACCGTGGCTCCATGAAGCGCCAGCTCGCCGGAGAGGCTGCCTCGATTGGATGACGCGTAGAGCGGACTGTAAACGCTCGCCTGGCCCAGGGCATCGACGGCGGTGGAGCAACTGAAAGCCACGCCGTCCGGCAGCGCCCCGGTCACCGTGGCCGCGCCGGTGGCGCCCACGTTGATTACCGCATAGCCGGAGCCCGCCCAGGCGGAGCCCATCGGGGGCGACAGCGCCACGGTATAGCTGCCGGTCGCAAGGCCGGCGGCGGATTGCTGGAGCATTGCGGAGAGGCGCACTGCGTTCTGGGCGACGGCGGCGTCCAGCGCGTAGCCAGGACCGTTCGGAACCAGATCAATCGTTACCGATATCCCGTTCGGAGAGTTGCTTGCTATATTTTTTACGAGCTGTCCGGATGAATTAAGCACTCCCGTAAACGCGTGCGCCACCCCCCCAATGATCACGGAGCCCGTGCAAATGCCCGTCGCGGAAAGCGTCACGCGCAGATAGCCGGCCTGTTGTGAATTGCCATCTACCAGCACCGCCGAATAGCTCCCCGCCAATCCCGCGTAATTGACCAAATTGACGAGGCCGGTGGAACTTCCGCCGTAATCATCCGCAACGGTATAATAGAGCTTGTCGGTAAGCATGGCGCCCGTGAACTGGAAGGTTATGGTCTTCCGGCCTGCGGCGATCACCGCCCGGCCTCCGTAACCAGGAACCACGGCGGTCACCTTGAGCACGTTGCCATCGGGATCCACGCAATGGGAGAGTACCGGGATGGTGAGTGGCGTGAGTCCTGCGAAAGCGGTAAAAGTTCCCGATACCGGGGGATCATCCAGCGTGATGAAACTGCCGAGCGCCCCATAGGAGGGGCCGGTAATATCCGCCGCCACCGCTCGCATATGGTAAAGCTGGTGCGGCAGAAGCCCGGTGAGCGGGATGGAGATAATTTGCGCCGTTCCGCTGGATGCGAGGCTCACCATCGTGCTGGTACCGGAGAGCGTTGTCCCTGTGCCATAGAGAAAATATGCCTGGAATGCATTGGGACAGATGACGCTGGAGTGGAGAATCGCGCCGCCATCGGTGACTCCCTCCGCCGCCAGTGTGGAAACACCGACATCGGCAGACAGCGCCGTGATGGTCAGGCTGCCGGAATCGAAAACCAGTTGGTCGGTC
Organism: Chthoniobacteraceae bacterium; assembly: GCA_036266845.1. Lineage (GTDB taxonomy): Bacteria > Verrucomicrobiota > Verrucomicrobiia > Chthoniobacterales > Chthoniobacteraceae > DATAXI01. The sequence goes on from DATAXI010000016.1 coordinate 18,671, forward strand.
GTATCCGGCTGGCCGCCTTCATTGATCGCCACGCCGGTGAGCGAGAAGCTGGCAAGGCCGCTTGCATCGATGGATATCCCGAAATTCGCATTGAAGACGCCATCCGTGCCGGAACTGACCTGCTGGTTCAACACCGTCGCCGGCAGAGTGCCGCCGGAATTTGCCACACTCCCCTGGAGCGCGGAAGAGAGCCCCTTGTCGATGGCCTCGAACGCCGTGGCCGCCGGCTCGCTCGTAGGTACGAGCAGCGAAAAAATCGGCCCCACCCCATGCACGTTGCCAGTGATGGAGTAGATGTACGCCGGCGCCGCCACGATCTGGAAGGAATCATTCGTGCGGAATTGGTTCAACTCTCCCTGCACGATCAGGTTTGCCAGCCCGATGGAAACCGAATTGCTCGACTGCGCCCGCGCCACCCCTCCCGTTGCTCCAAGGAGCACCAGAGCCGCGGCCAACGGCAACCATTGCAAAAAATTTCGGGCCAGGCGCTCCATGGGTCCTAAAATCCCAGCCTCCCGCCCCGCCGTCAATTCGAGAGGCCGCCGGGCTGCGATGTGAATGATTGGACCCCGAGCCGATGGAGCCGGTCTCAGAACGGCGGCGAATCCGCATCCGGCAGTCATGCCATGTTATCGTGGACCCACTCGATGGCTCGATGCTGAAGTTCG
>DATAXI010000063.1:0-37260 GCA_036266845.1 Chthoniobacteraceae bacterium
TGTCTCCATGAAAAGTTCATCGATTACCGCGCGGTTATCGTCCGGGAAAAATCCGAGATCGACCCCCAGTTTCATGAAGGAAAGCAGGTTGAGGGCCTCCTTCGAGGTCATGGACCACGCGTGGGTTAGGACGCCAAAGGCGCGCCCCACCTGGTCCAGCAGGGTGCCCAGACGCTTCTGGAGAAGCAGTTGCCGGGCGTTTTGCTCGTGCTCGATGATCTTTTCTATGACCTGGTTAAGGCGCGTAATGATCTCGTCCTCCCGCTCGCCGAGGGTGGTCTGGTTGGATACCTGGAAGAGGTTGCCCATCGCCTCCGTGCCCTCGCCATAGAGGCCGCGGACGGCGAGGCCGATCTTGTTGACGGCCTGGATGATCTGGTTGATCTGCTCGCTCAGGACAAGGGCGGGCAGGTGGACCATGGCGGAGGCGCGCATGCCGGTGCCCACGTTGGTGGGGCAGGCGGTCAGGTAGCCGAGGTTCGGGTGAAAGGCGAAATCGAGCTTCTGCTCCAGGGCGGTATCCACCTTATCGAGGAGCTTGAAGACGTTCTTGAGTTGCAGCCCGCTGCGGAGGGCCTGCATCCGCAGGTGATCCTCCTCGTTGATCATGATGGAGAGCGTCTGCTTCTTGTTGATGACCACGGCGCTGCCGGCGTTCTTGGCGGCTTGTTCGCGCGAAATGAGATGCCGCTCGACGAGAACCTGTTTATCCAGGGCTGTAAGTTCCTGCATATACTCGGAGAAGGCGTCGGACATCTCCGGCAGGGCATCGACGCTCGGTTTGATCTCGTCCAGAATCTGGGCGCGCTCGGCTTTCTTCGCCCAGCCTGGAAATGCGTGGTTGCGCAGATTCCGGGCAAAGCGGACGCGGCTGGATATCACGATCTGGTGGTGCGGGCCATCGCCCCGGAGCCAATCGCTGGGATGTGCGAGAACGGTTTCGATCTTCATGCGTCAGGTTTCGTGGGAGGTTTCAAGCTGGCGCAATTGGTCGCGGATCTGGGCGGCGGATTCGTAATTCTCATCGGCAACGGCCTTCTGGAGGTCGCGCTGAAGGGTCTTGAGCGTGGTTTCCCGCTCGAGCTTGCGGGAAATGCGCGCGGGCACCTTGCCGGTGTGGTGGGTGCCCTTGTGCATGGCTTTGAGCAGGGAGGTGAGGCCCTCGGAAAAGGTTTCGTAGCATTGGGCGCAGCCGAGGCGGCCCGTCTTTTTGAAGTCGGCCTGGCTGAAGCCGCAGGCGGCGCAACGGTGGGACGCGCCGGAGCCCCGCTCGATCTCCTGGGCGGCGCCCAGGCCCAGGAGCAAATCGGCCAGCGCAAAGCCCGTGGGATCGTCCACCCCCTTCGCCTTGGAGCAGCTTTCGCAGAGGTTCACCTTCTGCATTTTCCCCTCCACGATCTGGGTCAGGAAGACACTCGCTTCGTTCGTCTTGCAGACGTCGCAAATCATAGGGAAGAGGATGTCATGGGAATACTAATAAATTGGCGTGCCCGAGGATTGTGTCAACTCGCGGAAGCGGGCAATGAAGCGCGCGGTGAGGGGGCCGGGCTTGCCGGAGCCAATAAGTCGCTTATCGAGGGAAACCACGGGGATGATTTCCGCGGCGGTACCGGTGAGGAAACACTCGTCGGCAGTGTAAATATCGTACCGGGTCATCTCGGGCTCCGAGATGGCGATATTGAACTCGCGGGCGATCTCAAAGACGACGTCGCGCGTGATGCCGCGCAGGCCGCCGGCCGAGATGGGCGGGGTAATGATCTGGCCGCGCTTGAGGACAAAGATATTGTCGCCGGTGCACTCGGCAACATAGCCCTGCTCGTTGAGCATCAGGCCCTCGCCCGCGCCGGCCTGGATGGCCTCGATCTTGGCCATGATGTTATTGAGATAATTGAGGGATTTAACCTGGGGGCTCAGCGCGCCGACGGAGGTGCGGCGGGTGCCGCAGGTGATGACATCGAGCCCGCGCTGGTATTGCTCTTCCGGATAAAGGGCGATGCTGGCGGCGATGATGATGACGCTGGCTTTTTTGCAGTTGTAGGGATTGAGGCCCAGGTTGCCGATTCCGCGGGTGATGAGGAGGCGGATGTAGCCATCGCGCAATTGATTTTGGCGCACGCTCTCGAGGAGGGCGGCGGTCATTTCCTCGCGGGTGAGGGGGATGGTTAGGCAGAGAGCCTTGGCGGAATCCCACAGGCGGTCGAAATGTTCCTCCAGGCGAAAGACCCGCCCATTATAAAAACGAATTCCCTCGAAGACACCGTCTCCGTAAAGCAGGCCATGGTCAAAAACCGAGATTTTCGCCTCCGCCTCGGGGAGGAAAGCGCCATCGATGTAGATCTTCATTTGCACAGGACATCCCAGCAAATCAGGATTCGTGCACGGCGCAAATATTTTGTTGAGGAGAAGAGGGGGGAACTTCTCGGCTGGCACGTCATCCTGGCTCCGGGATTTATCTGTTCGGTTTTGGCGAACGCTCGCGACGGGAGTAGAAAATTAATTTTTGAGGCTTCCGAATTGGTTCGCAGGCGAGCGCTTGCTTTAGCTAAATCGCCAAGTGAGGAAATTGGGTTCGAAAATCATCGTCATCGTCGCGTCGGCGGTGCTTGGAGTATTCCTCTTGTGGCCTGTGGTGGAGAGTGTGAAGGGGGCGTTTGTGGATGCCGCGGGGAAGTTCTCGCTGGCGTTTCTGGCGGAGGTTTTCCGAAATCCGATTTACCTTGAGGGGCTCTGGAACGCGGTGTTGATGGGAATCGGGGGCACGGCGGTGGCCCTGGTCATTGCGCTGCCGCTGGCCTGGGTGGCGAACCGGTATCAATTTCCCCTAAAAGGGACGCTGACCGGGGTGGTGCTGGCGCCGATGGTGTTGCCGCCGTTTGTCGGGGCAATTGGACTCAGGGCGATTTTTGGTCAGATGGGCGCGGTGAATGCCGTGCTGCATCATGTGGGGCTGCTGGCGCAGGCGGGTACGATTGATTGGCTGGGACGCGGCAGGTTCGCGGGGATTGTGCTGCTGAATGGGCTGCACCTTTACCCGATCCTGTATCTGAACGCGGCGGCGGCGCTGGCGAACATCGATCCCGCGCTGGAGGAGGCGGCGGAAAACCTGGGCTGCACGGGATGGCGGAAGTTTTGCCGCGTGACGCTGCCATTGATGATGCCGGGGATTTTTGCCGGCGGATCGATTGTATTTATATGGGCGTTCACGGAATTGGGGACGCCGTTGATGTTCAATTTCAGCCGGATATTGCCGGTGCAGATTTTCAACGGGATGAAGGAACTGGCGGGGAACGGAATGCCATTCGCGCTGGTGGTGGTGATGCTCGTGGCGGCAATCGGTCTGTATGGTTTGACGCGTCTGGCGCTGGGGCGCGCGCCGGTGGCGATGGCGGGTCGCGCGACCGTAGGGCGCGTGGCGCGGCGGGCGGGCGGGGTCAAGGGGGTGCTGTGCGCGCTGCTCTTTGCGGGAGTGGCGGCGGTGGCGCTTCTGCCGCATCTGGCGGTGGTGCTTCTGTCATTTGCGCGGGACTGGTACGGGACCGTCCTGCCGGTGGAGTGGACGCTGGGGCATTACCGGGAGGCGTTGGGACACTCGATGACCGTGCCGTCGATCGGCAACAGCCTCCGTTACTCCGGCCTGGCGACGGTGCTGGATGTCGCGTTGGGAATCGGCATTGCGTGGGTCCTCACGCGGCGCCGGGCGGAGATGCCCGCCGGCGCGGCGGTGCTGGATGGCTTATCGATGCTGCCGCTGGCGGTGCCGGGGCTGGTGCTGGCATTTGGATATATTGCGCTCAGCCAGCCAGGGCGCCCGCTGGCGGCGTTGAACCCCGGGCTGCACAGTCCGGCGCTGCTGCTGGTGGCGGCCTACGGGATCCGGCGGCTGCCCTACATGGTGCGGAGCGTGGTGGCGGGTTTGCAGCAGACAAGCGTGACCCTGGAGGAGGCGGCGCAAAGCGTCGGAGCCACGCCGTTCCGGACACTGCGGAGGATTACGCTGCCCCTGGTGAGCGGAAATATCCTTGCAGGGATGCTGCTGGCGTTCGCCTTTTCGATGCTGGAAGTCAGCGACTCGCTGGTGCTGGCCCAGCGGGTGCCGGACTACCCGATTACAAAGGCGATTTATGAGTTGTACAATTTGCTGGGCGATGGCCGGTTCCTCGCCTGCGCGCTGGGGGTATGGGCGATGGTTTTCCTGGCATTGACGATTGGCGCGGCAAGCCGAATCCTCGGCACGCGGATGGGAGCCCTCTTCCGAATTTGACGTGACAGGCAACCCTAATTTCATGGAAAGGCGATGAAGCGACTACTGCTCACTTGCGCGTTGTGTGGATTTGCGTGGATCGCCCGCGGGCAGAGCACGCTGGATACCATTGGCGTGACGGCGCTGAACTCGGCGGACCCCACGCTCACCGGCTCCGGGGTGAACGTCGTGCAGATCGAATCGTCTCCCGATCCGCTGCAATACGAGGTGAACCCGGCGGATGTGAGCCAGCCGGACAAATTATTCACCTATCGTTCCACTGCGGGAAGTTCCGGGACCTTCCCGAATCGATCCGGAAGCGAGTCAAACCATGCGGATAGCGTGGCGCAGAATTTTTATGCGCTTTATGGAAGTGTTTCGCCAGGGGTGCGGCATGTGTCCAACTATGAGACGAGCCTGTTTTACAGGTCGGTCATCGTCGGGGAACTGGATACGACGGCGCGGGTGTTCAATCAGAGCTTTGAATTTGGAAATCACAACGCGGCACAGGACGAGAAGTACGATAATTACATAGCGCGGTATCATCCGGTGGTGGCGTCGGGTATCGGCGATGGAGGGTCAGTGCTGACGCCGGCGGATTGTTACAACGGACTGGGAGTGGGAGCATACGGCGGCTCGACGAGCACGGGCCCGGCGGCCGGCGGGCGCTCGAAGCCGGACATCACGGCGCCGGCTTCGGCAACGAGTTATTCCACTCCGCTCGTATCGGGCGCGGCGGCGCTGTTAATCCAGGAGGGGCTGCGTCTGAAGACGAACGCGAACGCCGCGACAGATTCACGGACGGTAAAGGCGCTCCTGCTGACCGGAGCGGCGAAGCCATCGGGATGGAGCCATACCAGCACTGCGCCGCTGGACCCGAATTACGGCGCCGGGGTATTGAATGTTTACAATTCCTATGAGGAACTGATGGGCGGAAGGTATTCACCGGGCACGAATGGAATCAACGCATCGCGAGGATGGAGTTATGGAATCATAACGAGCAAGGCAAAGGCGGCCGGGACGGCGGACTATACGATCTCCACAGGATCAAGCGGAGCATTGATCGCGACATTGGTATGGAACAAGGGATACGGCGCCGCGGGGATCAACCAGATTTCGCTGTTCGTGTTTGATTCCGGCGGGAATCAACTCGCGGAGAGTGTGAGCACGGTGGATAACGTGCAGCACATTTATCTGACAGGCCTTTCCGGCGGGACGTACCGGATAGAGGTACAGAAGGCGGCGGGCCGTATCGGGAGCGCGGCGGTGGCGGCAGCTTCCTGCACGTATGCGTTGGCCTGGGATTTCGGCAGGTAGCAGGCGCATCGCATTATTCCCGGGGGAGCCGGAGATTTGTTTTGAACGAATCGCCGCAAGAAACGGGTGGGAGTTGCGGGAAATTGGGGGAAAATGGCGGAATGCAAACGGCCACCGGAAACGGCGATTACGCAAGAGTTGAAAAGGCGATCCATTACCTGGATGCGAATGCGGGCCGGCAGCCGTCTCTGGGGGATGTGGCGGGCCATCTTGGCTTGAGCGCGTTTCATTGCCAGCGGATGTTCCACCGGTGGGCGGGGGTGACGCCGAAGGATTTCTTGCAGGTGGCGACGCTGGAATATGCGAAGGGCCTATTGCGGGAATCGCGGCCGGTGCTGGAGGCGGCGCTGGAATCGGGCCTCTCCGGGCCGGGGCGATTGCATGATCTTTGCCTGAGCATCGAGGCAATGACGCCAGGGGAATACCGCCGGGGCGGAGAAGGGCTGACGATTCAGTGGGGCATCCATGAGACCCCGGTTGGCGAGGCGCTTATTGCGACGACCAGGCGCGGGATTTGCGCCATCCGTTTTGCGGCGGATGAGAGCTTGCTGGAGCGCGAATGGCCCCGGGCGCGCATCCTGCGGGACCATGCGGGAACGGCTGCGATTGCGCGCGAGGTATCGCGGCGAATGCGCGGGGAGAAGGGCCAGCCGCTTTCAGTGCTCTTTCGCGGCACGCCATTCCAGGTCAAGGTCTGGCAGGCATTGCTGGCGATTCCATTTGGCGCGGTGGCCAGCTATTCGGAAGTCGCGGGTTGGATCGGACATCCGGCGGCGCATCGCGCGGCGGCCAGCGCGATTGGAGCCAATGCGATTGCGGCGCTGATCCCCTGCCATCGCGTATTGCGGTCCACCGGCGCCATGGGCGGGTACCGGTGGGGAACATTGCGGAAGCGGGCGTTGTTATTGATGGAACGCGGCGCGCCCGCCACCGGGAACTCCTGAAACCGTCCAAAACCGTCCATTTGGAAGACGGTAAAATGACGTACCAAAAGGAGCGGAATCGCGTGATTTTAGCATTCCTTTTTAAGCCCGAGTCTAGTGGGATGGGGGGATGTCAGAACAGTCACTTTGGGATCGGTACCAGGCGTACCTTGTACGCTATGATGATTTGGGGATTTCGCTCGATATCAGCCGGATGCGCTTCACGGCGCAGTTTCTCGATGGGATGAGCGGAAAGGCCGAGGAGGCCTTTGCGCGAATGCAGGAGCTGGAAGCGGGGGCGATCGCGAACCCGGATGAGAACCGGATGGTGGGGCATTACTGGCTGCGCAACGCGGCGCTGGCGCCCACGTCGGAATTGCGGGACGAAATCGAGTCAACGAAGAAGGCGATCCTGGAATTCGCGGCGCAGGTGCATGACGGTAAGATCACGGGAGAGGGGGCGAAGTTTACCAATGTGCTGCTGGTAGGCATCGGCGGGTCGGCCCTGGGGCCGCAGTTCATCGCGGAAGCGCTGGGGAAGGCGACGGATCCCATGACGGTCCACTTTCTGGACAACACAGACCCGGATGGATTCGACAAGACATTCGAGAAGATCGGCCGCCTTTCGACCACACTGACGGTCGTAATTTCAAAATCGGGCGGCACCAAGGAAACGCGCAATGGCATGCTGGAGGCGCAGGCGCGTTACGAGGCGGAGGGGTTGAACTTTGCGAAGCACGCCGTAGCGGTAACGGGCGCGGGCAGCGAGCTGGACAAGGTGGCGGAAAAAGGGGGATGGCTGCGGCGATTCCCGATGTGGGATTGGGTGGGCGGGCGCACCTCCGTGATGAGCGCGGTCGGGCTGGTGCCAATGGCGTTGCAGGGGCTGGATATCGAAAAATTTCTGGCGGGCGCCGCGGCGATGGACGCGAAGACGCGCATTGCGCGGACGGCGGAGAACGCGGCGATGCGGCTGGCGATGATGTGGTACTTTGCCGGCGACGGGAAAGGGAAGAAAGACATGGTCATCCTGCCGTACAAGGACAGGCTGGTGCTGTTCTCGAAATATTTGCAGCAGCTCGTGATGGAATCGCTGGGCAAGGAGCGCGATCTGGCGGGGAACATTGTGCACCAGGGCATCGCGGTTTACGGGAACAAGGGCTCCACGGATCAGCATGCATACGTGCAGCAGCTTCGGGAAGGGGTGCCGAATTTCTTCGCCACGTTCATCGAGGTGCGGAAGGATCGCGATACCCCGCCGCTGCAAGTGGAGCCGGGAGTCACGAGCGGCGATTACCTTCAGGGTTTTCTGCGCGGGACGCGCGCGGCGCTTTACGAGAATGGACGGGACTCGATCACCATATCGGTGCCGGAGGTAAATGCTTTTACCGTGGGGGCAATGATCGCCTTATATGAGCGGGCAGTCGGTTTTTATGCCTCCTTGGTGAATATCAATGCGTACCATCAACCCGGTGTCGAGGCCGGGAAGAAGGCCGCGGCCCGCATCCTTGCGTTGCAGGGAAAAGTGCGCGCGGCGCTCGCGGGAACGGCAAAAACAGCGGAGCAGCTTGCCGGGGAAATCGCGGCGGACCCGGAGGATGTGTATCATGTTTTGAATCATTTGGCGGCAAACCTGTCCAATATCGAACGGACGAAAGCGGAGCGGCCCGACCAGGAAACCTTCCGCGTCCGATAAGCCTCCATGAGCGATTTTTCCCTTCCCGTCGAGAATGTCCCTGACATTCCATTTACACGGTTGATCAAATTCGTGCGCCAGGTGACGCACGACGTTCGCAACGGACTGAATGCGATAGACTTGCAAGCTGCGTATCTGGGGGAATTGGCGGGCGAGGGAGAGCTGGGAGAGGAAGCGGGAAAGATGCGGCAAATGATCGCCCATGTGACCGCGGATATGCAGGAGCTTTCGGCGCGATTCGCCGAACTGCGCCCGGTGATCATGGAGTGCCCGGTGGAGGATTTTCTGCTGGGGCTGAAGGAGGCGGTGGACCAGGAGTTCGGAAACCAGGCGAAGCGCGTGGTGTGGGAGTCAAAGATGGGGAAGGAGGAAGTCGAGATGGATTATACGATGCTGAGCAATGCCCTGATGGAGCTGGTGCGAAATGCGATCTACTTCCGCGAAGGAGACCAGGCCGTCCATTTTACGGCGTCGGACGAAGGGGGAAAAGCGACCTTCGAGGTGCGGCAAAAAAGGTCGCAGCCGGATACAAAAACGGAGAAGTGGGGCAAAGCTCCGCTGGACTCCAACCGCCGGGGAGGATACGGCCTTGGATTGTTTTACGTACGCCGGATTATGGATACACTTCGCGGGGAGCTGGACATAGGCTATGATGCCAAAGCTGGCGAACTGAGAGCCCGGGTGAGCCTGCCGCTGAAGAAGCCAGGCGGGTCCGGCGGCTCACACGAATGAACAAGATTGTAATCATCGACGACGAGCGGCCCGTCCTGCTGACGCTGGAGGCGCTGCTGAAACGGAACGGCTACGCCGTGCAACTCGCGGCGACGGCCTCGGCCGGACTGTCGGCCATCGAGAAATTTGAGCCGCACCTCGTGCTGCAGGACCTGGGCCTGCCGGATGCCCCGGGGCTGGAGACTCTCGGGAAGATCAAGCAGCGGCATCCGGATGTGATGGTGATCATCATCACGGCGCAGGACTCCCTGAGCAATGCGATTGAGTCGATCAAGCTGGGCGCCTACCATTTTATCTCAAAGCCGTATGCGCCGGAGGAGCTGCTGAACGTGGTAAAGCGGGCGCTCGAGCAGCGGGATCTGGTAAAGGAGAGCGCGGAACTGCGGGCGAAGACCGAGGAACTGTCGCGGCAACTGGAAGAGGCGCAGCAGCAGCTTGCGCCGATATTCACGAGCCGGCGGATGCGGGAAATCAACGAGCTGGTGGGCCGCGTGGCGCCAAGCGACGCGAACGTGCTGATCACCGGGGAAAGCGGCGTGGGCAAGGAAGTGGTCGCCAACCAGATTCACCGCCTGAGCCGGCGGAGCGACGGGCCGCTGGTCAAACTGAACTGCGCGGCCTTCCCGCAAAACATGATCGAGAGCGAGTTATTCGGTTATGTGAAAGGGGCGTTCACCGGGGCGCTGAACGATTTTCCGGGCATGATCCACGAGGCCTCCGGCGGAACCCTCTTTCTGGATGAGATCGCGGAGATGCCGGCGGAATTGCAGACGCGTTTCCTGCGGGTCTTGCAGGAGCGGGAATACCGTCCGCTGGGAAGCACGAAGACGCTGAAATCCGACTTTCGCCTGGTGGCGGCAACGAACCGGCCGATCCAGCAGGCTTTATCGGGCGGGACGCTGCGGCAGGATCTTTATTACCGGCTGAAAACCTTTCAACTGGAGATTCCGCCGCTTCGGGAACGGCGGGAGGATATTCCCTCGCTCTCGCTGCTGTTCGCACGCCGGTTTGCAACGCAGATGAACAAGCCGGAGCCGCAATTTTCGCCGGATGCTTTCCAGTTCCTGATGGATTACAATTGGCCGGGAAATGTGCGGGAGCTGCAGAACGCCATCGAGCACAGCATCGTATTGTGCGAAGGGGGCGCCGTGACGGTGAAACATCTCCCGCGCGAGTTGCGGCTGCCGGCGATCTTGCAGGAAGCGGCGGTAATGCACCCCGCCAATGGCGGAAGAGAGGATACGGCGACATTGAAACTGGACGCGCGGGAGCGCGAGGCGATCCTGCAAGCCCTGGCCCAGTGCCACGGAAATAAGAAAAAGGCGGCGGCGGTGCTTGGCATTCACCGGCCGACCTTGTACTCCAAGATGAAACGGTACGGGATCGAGCTGAAGTGAGCAAAAAACCGCAGGCGCCGCCGCGTACGGCGAGAACTGGAATGGACGCGGTATCGCGCCACCGGGAGAAAGTCCTGGCCCATGCGGAGGCGCAACTGGCGCTGCAAGGGAAGGAAAGCCCGGCGGAGCTGCTGGCGCTTTACAAGCGATTCTTAAAGATCGAGAACCACCGCCTGCGGCTGACGCATTACGCGGAGGGAGGCGGCAAGGAAATCGCGCACCAGCGGGCGAGCCTGGTGGACATCGTGCTGCGGCATTTGTTTGACGGTGCGGCGGTAAAGGCGGGCGATGTGGATTTGGGCGACCTGTCGCTGGTGGCGATTGGCGGCTACGGCCGCGATGAGCTGAACCCCTTCAGCGATGTGGATATCATGTTCCTGCACTCGAAGGCGAAGGAGGTGCCGGCGGGCCTGAACGAGGTGATCCAGATGATCCTGTATATGCTGTGGGATATCGGGTTCAAGGTGGGGCACTCGACACGGTCGATCACCGGGGCCATCAAGCAGGCCAATATCGACATGCTCTCGAAGACATCGCTGCTGGAGTCGCGCCACGTGGCGGGGAGCAGTGCGTTATTCGAGGAATTTCGCGAGGAATTCGTGAAGCGCTGCGTGCATGGGCATGAGAAGGAATACATCCTCCAGCGCGAGGAAAACCAGGCCGAGCGGCACACAAAATTTGGCGGCACGGTTTATATGCAGGAGCCGAATGTAAAGAACGGCTGCGGCGGCCTGCGCGACTACCAGAACCTGTTGTGGATATCATTTTTCCGGGAGGGCCTTTCCTCCACCGCCGAGCTGGTGCAGAAGAAATTGCTGCCGGACGTGGAGCGCCGCCGGCTGGACCGCGCGTATGACTTTCTGCTGCGGGTGCGGACGGAATTGCATTACCTCAACAAGCGGGGAACCGATGTGCTGAGCCTGAACTTCCAGGGGCATATCGCGAATAACTTCAACTATCCGCAGAAGAATATCCTCCGGCGGACGGAAGCCTTCATGCGCGACTATTACCAGCACGCGCGCAATATCTATAATATTACGGAAACGCTCTCCGAGCGGATGGGCCAGGGAATGCATGATCCCAAGCGCTCCGGCCTGCTGACGTTCTTCTCGACGCCGCGGAAAACGGCGGAGCACTTTGACGGGTTTTTTACGGAGGGGGATTTGATCTACGCGGAGTCGCGGGAGATTTTCGCGCAGGATCCCTACCGGATGATGCGGCTCTTCCAGCATGCGCAGCAGCGGCACCTGCGCCTCTCGCCGGAGCTGCAGCAATTGATCCGCAGGCGGCTGCCGCTGGTGGGGCGGACGTTCCAGTATTCGCGCGCGGCGCGGGAAACCTTCCAGGCGATCCTGTCGCGGAAAGGGGAAGTGGGACGCATTTTGCGCATGATGCACCGGGTGGATTTCCTGGGGCGGTACGTCCCGGAATTTGGCGACCTGACCTGCCTGGTGCAGCACGAGTTTTTCCACCGCTATACGGCGGACGAGCACACGCTGGTGTGCATCGAGAAGCTCGATTCGCTGATCGATACCAACAATCCGAAACTCAAGGATTACCGGATCCTTTTTCAAAAGCTGGAGGATCCCTATGTGCTGTACCTGGCGCTGCTGCTGCACGATACGGGCAAGGCGACAGGAGCGCGCTACCATGCCGAGGCGAGCGCCCTTTACGCCCAGCGCGTGGCGGCGCGTTTGCAGCTCAATTCCGAGCGGCGAAAATCGCTGATCCTGCTGGTGGATAATCACATGACGCTCTCCAACGTGGCGCAACGGCGCAACCTGGACGATTCGACAACCATCCAGGAATTCGCGGAGGTGGTGCGGAGCCAATCGAACATGGACGCTCTCATGCTGCTGACGCTGGCCGACGGGCAGGGGACGGGGGATGAGAATTGGTCGGACTGGAAGGAATCGCTGGTCTGGCAGCTCTACCGCTCAACCACGCAATACCTGGAGGACGGGGCATCGTTTTTCCGGCAGCGGCGGATCGAGCGCGAGGGGTTGCGGAAGCAGGTGGGGTCGATTTTGCCGAAGGAATTCGAGGAAGAGGTGGAGGCGCATTTCCAGTACATGCCGGATTACTATTTCCAGACAAATCCGGCGCAGGATATCGCGGCGCACATCAAGCTGTTCCGTGCGTTCCTGGAGCGGGAATCGCGCGGCATGGAGAATGCCCTGGCTCCGGTGGTAAAATGGGTGGCGCACCCCGAGCAGGGGCACTCGGAGGTGTGGATTTGCACCTGGGACCGGCAGGCGCTTCTGGCGAAGATCGCCGGGTCGCTTTCAGTGGCGCACCTCAATATTTTAAGCGCGGATATCTTCACTCGCGGGGATAGCCTCGCCCTCGATTTCTTTCGCGTGTGCGACACGAAATTCCAGGCCGTGACGGATCAGCGGGATGTTACGGCGGTGGAAAAAATGTTGAAGCAGGCGCTCTCTCAGGAGGATTTTGATTTTCGGCCATTGTTGCAGAAGGCGAAGCGGAGGCCGGGATTTCACCTGTCGCAGGAGCTGGATTTCCCAACGCGCATCTCCATCGATAACGGAGCGCATCCGGTTTACACCCTGGTGGATATCCAGACACCGGACCGCCTGGGGCTGTTGTATTACCTGCTGCGGGCATTTTCGGACACGCGGGTGAATATCGTCCTGTCACGCATCACCACGGAAAAAGGAGCGGCGATCGACAGCTTCTATGTGGCCGATGAGGATGGGAGAAAAATCCGGGACCCGGAGAGAATCACTGAAATACAAAAAGCGTTGCAACAGGCCGCGGGCGCAGCCAGCCCCAAGGAGGGGTAGGCGCACTGATTGGAAGAGAGCAAAACGGAGCAAAGAGGAAAGGTGTTCCGCAAGTTTCCTTTCCGAATTTTCGCCTTATTTTTGTGAGAAAAAATTGAGGATCACCACTCCGCCTGGCGGCCGGAAAGGGCTTTGCGGCAGAGAAAAATGCCCACGGCGGCGGCGGCGAGGTAGGCGCAGAGGCTGATCTGCCAATTCGCGTATTTACCGTGAGTGAAAATGGCAACCATGGCGGTGTTGAGCACGAGATTGAATCCCCAGCCGAAAAGGGCGAGGCCGATGGCCACAATGCTGGCAACCAGCCCGCCACTCCAGGAGGTGGCCTTTCCGGCACCCGGAGTCAGCCAGCGGAGGAATGGGCCCGGGAAGGCGAACACGATGATCGCAAGGAGAATGGGAGCGGCCAGGTTGAAGATATGGCAGGCAAGATATGCCGGATAATTGTACTGGATGGGCAAGTGATGAATAACCTCCATGTGATGGAGGAAGAGCAGCGAACGGAGATCGTTGTACGCCAGATATGCCCAGCCGAGGGCCAATAATGCGGTGAATCGCGCTGTGATGGTTGCCGCCTTGGTCGGTTTCATTCAATATCAGGAGTTGGCAGCGTTTGATTAGCGAGGATCGTGCCAAACCCTTTCCCATGCGTTTCCTGATTCTCTTCCGCTGGCATGTGGCGCGGCATGCGCGCCGGCACTGGCTGCTGGCTGCTTTGAACGTGGTGGCGGTGGCGCTGGGGGTGGCGGTGTTTGTGGCCATTCGCGTGGCAAACGGGAGCGCGTCGCGCGCCTTCGAAGCCGGGGTGGACCTGGTGGCCGGGAAGGCGCAACTGGAAGTACGCGGCAACCTGGACGACGCGATTTTCCCGAACATCCAGCATGCGCAAGGCGTGCGCGCGGCAACACCGGTGATCGAGCAACTGGCAACGCTGCCGGATTATCCCGGGGAATATTTGCGGGTCCTGGGCGTGGATGTGTTCACGAACGGGCCATTCCGGACGTTTGATATTGGTGAAGGGAATTTTGATATCGGGCGCTGGCTGGCGAGCCCGGATGGGATCGCGGTGAGCGATGAGTTTGCGAAGGCGCACAACTTGAAGGCGGGGGATGCTCTGAAGCTGATGATCAGCGGAAGCGCGCATACCTTTCACGTGAATGATTTGATCCCGATGCGGAATACAGTCGCAGGTGCATCCGGGGTGCCAATCGCGGCCATGGATATCGGGTGGGCGCAGGAGGCCTTTGGGATGCGGGGACGGCTCACGAGCATCCAGGTCCTGCTGGAGGATCCGGCGCAGGCGGAAGCAGTGCGCCGGCGGCTGGCGGCGCTGGCCCCGCCGGATAGCGAGGTGGCGGGACCGCGGCAGCGGAGTTTGCAGATCGAGAAAATGCTGGGAGCCTTCCAGTTGAACCTCACGGCGATGAGCCTGGTCTCGCTGCTGGTGGGGACGTTCCTGATTTACAACACGATCTTTGCCTCCGCGGCGCGGCGTCGCGTGGAGGTGGGCATCCTGCGGTCGCTGGGGGTGACACGCAGGGAGGTGCGGGCGTTGTTTCTTTCCGAGGCGATGATTTTTGGGGTCCTGGGAATTGCGTGCGGCATCATCGGTGGCGCGGTGCTTGCGGAGGGGTTGACGGGGAGTGTTGCGCGGACGGTATCGTCGCTTTATGTGCTGGTGAGCATCGGGCGGCCGGCGTGGGGGCAATTGCCGGTATTTTCCGCGGCGGCGCTGGGCATCGCATCGGTGCTGGCGGGAGCGTGGGTGCCGGCAAATGAGGCGGCGCGCGCGGACCCGGTGGCGGCGCTGGATCACGGAGCGCGGATGGAGCGTTTTAGCGGCGGGCACATCGTCCGGTGGTCGCTGCTGGGGTTTGCGCTGCTGGCGGGGGCGGGCGGCTGCTGCATGGGGGCATTGCGCGGGGATGGGGCGTGGCTTTCGTTTGCCGGATGTTTCCTGGTGTTGATGGGATTCGCCTTTTTTGCTCCAGGGGCGGCGGCGATTCTTGGGAAAGCAGCGGCCCTTGCGCGGCACACGATGTTTCGGCTGGCGGCGGAGAATCTGGGGCGGACGATCCATCGCAGCGGGATCACGGTGGCGGCGCTGGCATGCGCCGTGGCGATGGCGATTGGAGTGACGGTGATGATCCATTCCTTCCGGCAAAGCGTGGAGGAGTGGATCACGCGCGGCATCGTCGCGGACCTCTTCATTGCGCCGGCGTCAAATGAGGTCATCGGACTGCACGATTTTGTGCCGGCGGACCTGCCTCCCGCGCTCGAGGCGGATCCGGCGGTGCGTGCGGCGGATACCTACCGCGAGGTGACGGCGCGGACGGAGGACGGGCGAATGGTGGAGATCGGCGCGGTGCGTGGCGCGGACCGGCGGAACCTGCGCTTCGTCGGCGGAGGCGAACGGGAGAAGATGCGGCAGTTCTTCAGCGGCGGCAATGAGGTGATCGTGACGGAGAGTTTTGCCCACCGGTATGGAACGCGGGAAGGGGATGCGTTGCACATCCGCACGCCGTCCGGCCTCGCGGCGTTTCGGGTGGCGGGGATTTATTACGATTACACGAGCGACCGGGGGCTGATCATGATCGACCGGGCCCTGTTCAACCGGTGGTGGCATGATGCCGGTGTGAATTCCATTGCGGTTTACCTGAAGCCCGGGGCGAATCTGTCGGCGGTGGAAGCCCGGATCAGGAATCGATGGGGTTCGCGCGGATTGGTGATTTATACCAATAGCGCTCTGCGGCAACGGATCCTAACGGTGTTCGACCAGACATTTGCCGTCACGGGGGTGCTCCGTGTCATCGCGGTGCTGGTGGCGATTGTGGGGATATTCCTGGCGCTCACGGCGCTGGTGATCGAGCGAGCCCGGGAGATCGGCGTTCTGCGGGCGATCGGGGCATCGCGGGGCCAGGTGAGGGGGCTGATGATGAGCGAGGCGGCGCTGCTGGGAACGCTGGCGAGCGCGCTGGGAATCGCAGCCGGAATGGCGCTGGCGATGATCCTCACGTGGGTGGTGAACAAAGCATTCTTTGGATGGACCATTGAACTGCAATGGCCATGGCTGGTGATCGCGACGACACCGCTCTGGATCATCGCGGCGGCAATGCTGGCGGCTTTCCCGCCGGCGTGGCAGGCCGGGCGCATCGAAATAGCCGGGGCTTTGCGCGAAGAATGAGAGCGATTGCCCTGCTCCTATTAACCGGATTCGCTGCGCTGGCGGAGCCGGGATATCAAAATGGCTGGCGCCTCGCGGAGCCAGGTTACGTCTATCAATTTCCCCGCGATCACGGCGCCCATCCCGATTTCAAAACGGAGTGGTGGTACTTTACAGGCCAATTGCGCGGCGCGGACGGGCGGGAATATGGCTATGAGACGACATGGTTCCGCCAGGGGGTGATTCCGCATCCGCCGGCGAATGTGTCCCGCTTCATCAAGGGGGATTTCAAGTTTGCGCATTTCGCGATCTCCAATATCGCTGCCGGACAATTCCACTATGGGCAAAAAATCGCGCGCGGGGCTTACGGCGAGGCGGGATGCGGCGATGGCACCCCGGGGCCGCTGGCATGGATCGACGATTGGCGGCTTACGGTATTGCCGGATGGGGCATGGCACATCGCGGCGGAGCATGATGGGAACGCGCTGGACCTGACCCTGGCGCCCGAGAAGCCGCCGGTGATCGAGGGGAAGCAGGGGATCAGCCGGAAGTCAGCCGGCGAGGGCCATGCCTCGTGCTATTACTCCTACACCCGCATGCGCGCGGCGGGGACGCTGACGCTGGCCGGTGGGCCCCCGTTACAGGTAAGCGGAGAAACGTGGTTTGATCACGAATGGGCGACAAATCAGCTCTCAAAGGACCAGGCCGGGTGGGATTGGTTCTCCGTCCAATTTTCCGGCAATACGGAATTGATGCTCTACCAGATGCGGCTGAAGGATGGCCGGGCGGATCCCGTTTCCAGCGGCGCCTATACGCGAAAGGACGGGACGGTGGTGTATCTGGACGCGCGCGACTTTCATCTGACGCCGCTGGAGTGGTGGAAGGCGCCACGGGATCACGGACCGGCGCCGGCTTACCCCATCCGGTGGCGAATCGAGGTGCCGTCGCTCGGGCTGGCGTGCGAGATTTCCACCCCGCTCAAGGACCAGGAGCTGGCCTTCCCGGGAATCACGTATTGGGAGGGGCTGATCCATGCGGAGGGGACCCTCGGCGGCGCGCCAATCGCCGGGCATGGCTACCTGGAGCTGACGGGATACGATTCCGCAATTCAGCCGTAAAAGAGACGCGTCGGCGGCGCCTGCCTCGATATCTAGGTAAGGCCAAACCAGCTTATGAACCTACGATACGAATTTAATCGCCTGAGCCACCTCTTCCACAACGGCGTCGAGACGTCCCAGCAGACCGCGAGCGATTGGTCGGAAAAACCAGCCATCGCCGCCCGGCGCGCACGGGAGAAAATGGACACCGGCGCCCGTTCCCTGGTCAGCGCGGAGGAGGCAATGGTGCGCCATGTCCGCCGCAACCCCGCCCTGTACCTGATCGGCGCTGCGTTGATCATCGGGGCACTGATCGCGAAGCTGCTGATCGAGGCGCGGGATTCGCGCAACGCGCCCCTCATGTAGCGCTCCGCGCCTGATGGCGCCTGCTTTACCTCAGGCCCGGCTACTGGCGGTCCAGCCGGGCATCCAGCCACGCGGTGATCTGGTCGAGCACGGATTCGCGGCATAAATCGTTGTGCGTTTCGTGCAGGGACTCAGGGACGATGATGAGCGATTTATCCCGGCTTTCCAGAGCGTGGAAAAACTCTTCCGTCGCCGCCGCGGAGGTGACCGGGTCGCGGCTGCCGTGCACCAGCAGCATCGGGTAGGAGAGATGGACGGCCTCCCGAGCCGCGCGCGCCGCCCCGGCTGTGAGGGCATGGTACATACGGGCAGACATCCGGTGATGAACCAATTGGGGGTCCGGCATGGACCTGAGAAACGCCTGATCCCGCGATAGACGGGCGGGGACGACCTCGGTATCCTGAGTCAGCGTCGGCCACAGCATGGCAGCCAGGCTGGCAATCGCCACCTTCCAGCGCGGGGGCCGGAATGCGAGCCGGAGCCATGGAGAGGTAATAATGAGCCCGGCCGCGCGCGGCTGGTGGCGCACGGCGAAATTGAGCGTGATCTGGCCGCCCAGGCTGTGCCCGTAAAGGTAAACGGGCTCCCCGGACGCCTGGATTTCCGGCAGGCCCCACACCTCCAGCAGATCGTCCACCAGCACGGCGTAATCGCGGATATCTCCCCGGGCACCCCCAGAGCGGCCATGGCCGCGCAAGTCCCAGGCCACCACGCGCAAGCCGGTTGCATTCAACCGGCGGATCACGTGGTAATACCGGCTGGAATGCTCGCCCATCCCATGCGTCAGGAGCACCGTTCCCCGCTCCGGGCCGGCGGTGGCCCCGGAACAGCGGATAAAAAGCCTTACCCCGTCCCGCGCGGAGTGCTCGCGGCCCCCCGGCATCAGCGGCGCATTCATCGCCTGGAAAATGGACCCCCCACCGTGCAAAAGGCAAGGGATTCAAGACCCGCCGCCGGGAAAAGTGGCCCCCTCCCATATGCTGCTCTTGATTCCAGATGCCGCCCCTGTTAAATTGCAGCCAATGCAACCCTCCAGAACGCGCCGCTGCTCCTCCGGCTATGACGGCTTTACGCTGATCGAGCTACTGACCGTCATCGCAATCATCGCGATCCTGATGGGATTGCTGCTGCCCGCGCTCAACAGCGCGAAAAACGCCGCAAAAAAGGTTTCCGCCAAGAACGATCTGACCCAACTCGTGACCGCCGTGAAGCAGTTTTATACGGACTATGGCGTTTATCCCATTGATAGCAGCCTCGCAGGTATCACGAAGGATGCGGAATTTGGGGATCCTGCGGGAATTCGTCCCATCTCAGACGTAGTGAACGTCCTGCGGGCCGACCAGACATCCGGCGATACCATTTCCACCAGCGGTTCCGCCCCCATCAGCATCAATACGCGGGAAGTCATTTACCTCGATGTCCCGAATGTCAAAGATCTCACCAACCCCAAGAGCGGCCTTGGCACCGGGAAAGAAACGGGAAATGCCAATGGATCAAAAGGAGGGCAATGGTATGACCCTTGGGGAAACACCTACATGTGCTGTATCGATAGCAACTACGACGGCTATACCGTGGCGAACACGCTGGGTAATTACTCCGATCTGACCTACACGAAGGATCCAAACGGAAATGCGTCCGTCCAGACCGGGTGCATCGGAGGCAGCATTGGCGCGGATCATGCCTACGGCACCAAGGGCAACGATATCTTTGCCGGTTCAGATGACGTTTTAAGCTGGCAATAGCTGCCAGCGGCAGGCAAAAATGCCATCCCTGAATCCCCAAGGCCGGATTCATCCTGAAACGCGGGTGTAGTTCAATGGTAGAACGCCAGCTTCCCAAGCTGGACACGAGGGTTCGATTCCCTTCACCCGCTCCATTTCCTGTATTCATCAGGGTTTGAGCCATAAATGGGGAGCGGGAACAGGGGTAACGGGAACAGAAACGGGAACAATATCAAAGAATTTCCGCAGTTGTTCGCACGCATGTTCACGGCGTCGCAGGCGGCAACTTGGCAAGTTGGCTAACGCGGGCGCTTCGCGTGCGTACCTTCATCGCAACTCAACTCACCGGTTGGCTCCGAGCCGGCCATGGCTACACCGTCCCCTCGACGCCTACGGCCTCGGTCGCTACCCCATCCTCCAACTTCATCGGTTGGTCGATCAAGCGGAGGCGAGCAATCGCCCGGCGTCTCTTCTCGACCAGTTCCAACCGTCGCTCCTCTGTCAGCACATGACCATTTGCCGGCGCGTGCGCCATCACGCGGGCCGTCGTGGCCCCGCATGGAAGCCAGCCAGCCAGCTTCGCGTAAAGCTCGATGGCAGAGAGCTTGTTGGGCATGACGATCCGCACGCCCCGCTTGGTACGTTGGAAGAACTGGCACAATGGGCTGTTCTCATCAATCCAGCCAACAGGGGTCCGCACTATTGCCGTCAAAAACGCGAGCGTCTCTTGCAAGCTCATCACCGCCTCCGTCTCTGCCGCCCTTTGAAGTTCCGAAATCCTCTCCCTGACCTTAGCATTCCTTAACAGCCGGCAAGCACTCACCTCCGCGCTGGCACCCCTGGCGCCATAGCACGCCCTATACGCCGCTGCACCGCTCTGGCCGGTGGCCACGAGTTGCGCGAAACGCTCCCATCGGGCGTGCTTGAGGATCATCTGTACCCCGTTGCCACCCCTCGCTGGAATGTCAAGTGCCGACGCTGGCTCAGATGCGGCGGCTAAACGGGCCGACTGCCCCGCCTCTCTGCGAGGTTCGTGCTCGCCTACCTGTGGCCCATTGCGGTAGGGAATGCGCCAGATAAAGGCAATCCTCCATCAAACCCGCGGCACGAATCCCCTCCATGCTGGAAAAAGCATCTGAAAAATCTTCGGAAGGCAGTTCCTCCCAGGCAACCGATAGGCTGCCCGGAAGTCCCACTTTGGGTAATTCCCGGAGGGTGGCGACCTGAAATGTCCACCCGCTTCTTTACCAACACGGGCGACAACACCCTTCTCGCGAAATTCGCGGGGGTCTTCGCGCACAACCCGGACATCGAGTGGTTCGATGCCCTTGTCGGCTATTTGCGCTCTTCCGGCTACTTTGCCGTCCGTCCGCATATCGAGAAGGTTCCTCACGTCCGCATCCTGGTGGGCATCAACGTGGACGCCATCATGGCCGACTATCATAAGCGCGGCCTCCTCTTCCTCGCCGATCCCACGAAATCCATCGAGCAGTTCAAGGAAACCCTCCGCGAAGACATCCAGAATGCGGCGTATTCGCCCGAGGTCGAGCAGGGCATCCTGCAATTCATCGACGACGTAGTGAACCGGAAGATCGAACTCCGCGCCCATCCAACCAAGCGGCTCCACGCCAAACTCTTCATCTTTCGCCCTGCGGGCTTCAACGAGCACAAGGCGGGCGCCGTCATCACTGGTTCATCGAATCTCACCGACGCCGGCCTGGGTACCCATGGTGAGGTCTCGAATTACGAGTTCAACGTCTTGCTGCACAATTACGACGACGTGCGGTTTGCCACCGACGAGTTCGAGCGTCTTTGGAGCGAGTCCATCGAAATCCTGCCTAAAATTCTCACCGGCGTGCGCGACCGCACCTATCTTGCCTCGCCAGTCACTCCCTACGAACTCTACTATAAGCTCCTGCTGGAATACTTTGGGGCGGCCATCGAATACGATCCGAATGCCGTCTCGGACCTGCCCGAGGGTTTTAAGCGCCTCAGCTACCAAATTGACGCCGTGGCTCAAGGTTTCCGCCTCCTTGAAAAGCATGGTGGCTTTTTCCTCGCGGATGTTGTGGGGCTCGGCAAAACAGTCATCGCAACGCTCATTGCCAAACGGTTCTTTTTCCACAACGGCTTCCCGGAGCATCGTTCTCACACGCTGATAGTCGTTCCGCCCGCTTTGCGTGACGGATGGGAGGCAACCAAGAAAGCGTTTCGACTCGACAATTGCGACATCATCAACAATGGCAGCCTTCACAAGGTGCGGAACCCGGAATCTTACGACCTCATTATCGTGGATGAGGCCCACAAGTTCCGGAACGACACTGCCGAAGGCTTCGACGAACTCCAGCGAATTTGCAAGACCAAGACCCTGCGAGTCGTCAACGGCGAGCGTACGGACAAGCGAGTGATGCTCGTTAGCGCCACCCCGCTCAATAACCGCCCGGAAGACATTCGCAATCTCATCGCGCTATTCCAGGACCTAAAACACTCCACCCTCGGTATAAGCAATCTACAGCACTTTTTCGCCCAACGTGAGAAGGAATACCGCAGCGCAAAGAAGGAACCTGACATTCACGAGGCACGCCGAAAGGTCATGGCCATTTACGAGAACATCCGGATGAATGTAATCTCGGAGGTCATCGTCCGGAGAACGCGCACTGACCTCGACGTAAACGAGGATTATCGGCGCGACCTCGCCGAGCAAAGCGTCAGTTTCCCCGGTATCGCCCCGCCCAAGCATATCCTCTACCCACTCTCTCGTGGCTTGGAGCAACTCTACGACCGTACGATGGGTATCCTGTCGCTGACCGATGGCTCCGGGTTCACCTATAATCGCTACCGGGCCATCGCCTACCTCAAGCCCGAGAAAAAGGCGCGCTATCAGAACGCCGAGCGCATCTCCCTTCAACTCGCGACGATCATGCGAACACTCTTGGTGAAACGGCTCGATAGCAGCTTTCACGCATTTCGCGCTTCTCTCGGGCGGTTCCGTGATGCCACCGGCGCAATGGTGGGGATGTTCAAGAAAGGGACTATTTACATCGCCCCCAACATCGGAGTCACCGAGTACCTGTTGGAGGGCCGCGAAGATGAATTGGTCGCGCTGATTGCCGAGCGCGAATTGACCGATCCCACCATAACAACATGCACTCCCGCTGATTTCGAGCCGGCCTTTTTACCCGGCCTTGAACACGATTGGAAATTGCTCAGCGGTCTATGCGAGGAATGGGATACCTTCGTGGACGAGGACCCGAAATTTGACGAATTCCTCGCCTGCTTGAAAGGCGAACTCTTCGACCGCGAAATTAACAGGGACCACAAGCTCGTCATCTTTTCGGAGTCCCGAGAAACGACTCAGTATCTTGCCGGGCGTCTCGAAGCCGCTGGTTATCAAAAGGTCCTCACGGTCGATTCAACAAACCGGGCCGAGCGAATGGCCATCGTCAGGGCAAACTTCGACGCGAACACCCCAGAGAAAAAGCATGATTACGACGTTCTGATTTCCACTGAAGTGCTCGCCGAAGGTGTAAACCTCCACCGCGCCAACGTCGTTGTGAATTATGACACGCCTTGGAACTCCACACGGCTGATGCAACGTATCGGGCGCGTCAATCGCATAGGCACGACCGCTACACGCATTTACATCTACAACTTTTATCCGACTGCCCGCGTGGACGACGACATTGAGTTGAGAAAGAAGGCCGTGATGAAACTCCAGGCGTTCCATACGGCGCTCGGGGAAGACTCGCAGATTTATTCCGTGGACGAAGAAGTGGATACCTTCGGCCTCTTCGAGCGCACACCTGAGGAGAGCGAACGGGACGAACGCCTGGCCCTGCTCATGGAGTTGCGCCGATTCAGACGCGAAAACCCTGAAACTTTTGCTCGCGTGAAGGCTCTTCCGCGGCGCGCGCGCACGGGTCGAATCGATCCGGCGCGTAGCGGCTCTACTGTCACGTTCATCCGCAACCGGCGCCGCGACGCCTTCTATCGCATCAAGGGCGATGTGCCTCCGGAGGAGATCAATCTCCTCGAAGCAGCTAGAGAGTTCCGTGCGCCCGACCCCGAAGAGAAGTCCGTACCCCTCCATTCTGAGCACCATGCCCAAGTCCAGAGCGCCATCGCCGCGTTTGGCGAGGCTGTCATCGCCGGTGCCCTCCTACCGCAGGTCGTGGACGCTATCCAGGGACCGAATGAAAAACGCGCTCTTTCCTTTCTTGATGCAGTGCTCTCCTTCCCCTTTCTCACGGAGGAGGATCGTCAACGTATCCTATCGGCGAAGACCGCGGTGCGCCGCGCTCGGTTCCAAAACCTCCAGCGCCAGATAAATGCGCTCCAGCGTTCTCAAAAGACCACTCGCAACACCCCTGCCGTCATCACCGACAAATTGATCGAAATACTTCGCGCTTACCCATTGGACGAACAGCAACCCCCACCAGCCCCCGCAGGGGACGCACCCCCGCCTCGCGCGGAGACCGATCCCGACATAATTCTCTCTGAATCGTTCGATTACAGCGCATGACTCCCGCTGACCTTCAGAAAATCCTCGCGGCACCCTTCGACCGTGAACGCTGGCTTGATGTCGTCTATGAGGTGCTGCCCTCCGCCGTCACCTATCTCGAACCGCAATCAATAACACCCGACGCCACACGCGCAGCAGCCATCTGGCAACTCGGTGAAATCACTCTTGGCGACGAGAAGAATCTTGCCATCCTCGAAGTCGAAGCCGGTTCCGGGGTTGATCTTTCCCGTAATCGTGCGGGCCTGCGGGCACTCGCAGCGCGCTTTATAGACCAGGCTCGTTATCATGGCGTCCTTGCCGTTTTTCGTACTGCCGGCCAGAAAGATTGGCGACTGACGCTCGCTGCACGCCAGACCATATTTGACGAGGCCGCCAGCGATTTTGCAACTTATGAGACTGCGCCGCGGCGGTACACATATCTGCTTGGCCCCAATGAAATATGCCGGACGCCTGCCGAGCGGTTGCTTGCGCTACGCGCCCGTGGCTCAGGCGCCACGCTGGAGAACATCATCGAAGCCTTCTCCGTCGAGCAGCTTAATAAGGAATTTTTCCGCGATTACTGCGACGTATTCAATCTAATCGCTACCGAATTGGAAGACCGCTTTCCCGAATGGAAAGTTGAGGATGCAACGCGCGATCTAGCACAGCAGGAGGCACAGATTCTTCTAAACCGTCTGCTCTTTCTCTATTTCGTCCAGCGTAAGGGCTGGCTTCATCGCGACGCCCGCTATCTCGTCAGTTGCTTTCGCGAACATCACGAAACGCGCGGAAAGAGTTCATCTTATTACGAAGATTTTCTGTTCCCAGTATTCCGCATCCTCTCGACCGAATGGAGCGCGCGAGAAAAGTCCGTTTCCCACCTACCCGATCACAATCCGAATCGGCACGACCTGCCCTTTCTCAACGGCGGCCTCTTCCACGACGACGATATGAACGACGACGCTTCACGCCGTCGGAAGCGTCTCGCGATTCAAAACTCTACGTTCGCTCGCGTATTCGATGGTCTGCTCGAACGGTACAACTTCACCATCCGAGAGGATTCGCCGCTCGATCAGGAAGTCGCAATTGACCCCGAGATGCTTGGCAAGATTTTCGAGGAACTCATCCTTCGTGAAGAATCCGGTGAAACAGGTGGCAAATCGAGGCGCCACGACACCGGCAGCCACTACACGCCGCGCCCGATTGTTCATTATCTTTGCCGTGGAACCCTCGCCGCCTGGCTGGAAAATCAACCGCCCATGGCGGGACGGACGGATGCTTCAGTCACAGTCGCGGCGCTTCTCGCGCTCGACGCTGCGGAAGGACTCGACGACGACGGTTTCCAAAAACTCCGCGGATTAATTTCACCTGACGACGCACGCCAACTTCTCGACAGCCTCATCCGCTTGCGTGCCTGCGATCCCGCTGTCGGCTCTGGTGCCTTTCCAATCGGCCTCCTGCATGAGTTGCTTAACCTCGCCCGCCTCGGCGAAATGCGTGCCCGCGGGCACGATCCGGTTGGCGGCGATCTCGCATGGGCGTATGACACGAAGAAACGCTTCATTCAACACACGCTCTACGGCGTGGATATTCAGGAACGCGCAACAGAAATCTGCAAGTTGCGTCTTTGGCTTTCGCTAATGGTCGATCACGACCTCGGTGTTGACACCTCCGATTGTAACCGACGGAGTTTTCAAAGCGCGCTACGCAAATTGGAACCACTGCCAAATCTTGACTTCAAAATACGTCGCGCCAACTCACTCGTGGACATGATCCACGGCCACGTCATCGAGTTGCGGAATCTCTCCGGTGACGCCGGGGGAAACAAACCACTACACCAACTCGCATCGGCTAAGATCGCCTTTTTCAATGCACGCAAGCAGGAGGAAAAGCGGAAACTTCGTAGTGAAATATACGAATCGCTCGCCGAACTTGGCTTACTCGAAATACGATGGCGCAAGGTCGCGGCGGGGCTTGAACTCCCGACGAACGACGCCGACATTCGCCGCCTTGCGGAGATGAAAGCTGCCGAGACGGAGCTGGCTCACGCCTACAAGCTTGCGCAGTCTGCGCGCAGCCGTGCCCAAAGTGCTGCTACTCGGGAAGGGATGCTGGAAAAACTTGAACAGTTCTTCGGCGATCCCGCGCGGCCCACATTCGTTTGGCAACTCGACTTCGCGGAAGTTTTTCAGGGCCAGCGACGAAGGCAGCCAGGCGAAGAACTCGCGAGCGTACAAATGGACAACACCCGAGGGGGCTTTGATTTGCTCATGGGCAATCCGCCTTACGTTCGCATTCAAACGCTCATGCGTGACAACCCTCAACTCGCGGCCTATTTCAAACACCGCTACTTTGCGGCATCCAAAGGAAATTACGACCTCTACGTCGTCTTCGTCGAGCGAGGTTTGGAACTCCTCTCGGGTGACGGCCAACTTGGCTACATTCTGCCACACAAATTCTTCAATGCACAATACGGCGAGCCATTAAGAGAACTTTTGTCGAACGGTAAGCGAGACGAAAGATTCGCTCATCCCGGACACCATCTGCGTCACATAGTTCACTTCGGCGATCAACAGATTTTTCCTGGAGCAACGAACTACGTATGCCTGTTGTTTCTTACCAAGGCCGGAGCCAAGGAAGTACGATTTGCTCAATCGAATGGTCTCGCGAAATGGCTTCGCACGTTCGAAGCGGATTCAACGACCCTCCCATCGACAAAATTCGATGCGAATGAGTGGAATGTCTCCGTCGGACGCGGCGCAGGTTATTTTGATGAACTTGCTGCCATCAAGCTGCGGCTGGAGGATGTGACGACGCGCATTTTTCAAGGTCTCAAAACAAGTGGCGACAAGGTTTACATCGTCGAAGAAGTTTCCAGACGCGGTAATCTCGTCCGTGTTTATTCACGTCAGACAGAGAAGGAACATGATCTGGACGCTGAATTATTGCACCCGCTCGTTAAAGGAGGGCACAGCCACGCCTTTGCGCTCGATGAGACAAACTTGCGCATTTTGTTCCCGTATGCAGCGTTTAATGGCGAAGATATATCCCTCGTTCCAGAGGAAGTGCTAAAATCGCGCTTTCGTGCCACATGGAATTACCTCCGAACAAACTATGACTTTCTTTCGAATCGAGAGGACGGCAAAATGCAGAGGCCGGGATGGTACGCATATATTTACCCAAAGGCATTGGACGTAATTTCGCAACCAAAGCTATTCACTCCCGACATAGCGCCACGCGCGGCGTTTTCTTACGACCCTACCGGCGAGATATTCTTCACTGGCGGTGCGGCGGGTGGCTACGGATTGGTTCCGAAAGAGCCCGCCACGGCCGAGTTTTTACTCGGGATTCTCAATAGTCGGGTGTCTGATTTTTACCACCATCGTACCGCAGCGGTATTTCGCGGGGGCTGGTATAGCTATGAGGCACGCTTCATTCGGAACCTTCCTATTCCGTCCGCTAACGATACGCAGCGGACCGCTATCGAAAGGCTTGTTGGATACCTTCTATTTCTTCACCGGCAGCCAACGGTCCGCAAGAGCACCCCACTACAGCCGCGTGATCCGCTGGTGGCGCAGTATTTCGAACAGTGGGTAAATGCGATGGTGTATCAATTGTTTTTCCCCGAAGAGTTGCATCGAGCGCGCTTAGATTTCTTCGAACTTTTCATTGCAGCGAATCTTCGGACTTCTGAAACCCTTTCCGAGGAAGGGGGCATCGCGCCCCTGCGCAAGTCATTCGAACGTCTGTACGATCCCGCACATCCATTACGTGGCGCCTTATTCGCCCTGGAATCGCTCGATCTAGTTCGCATAATCGAAGGCGAAAAATGAGCCGGGTCACACAAATCGACCTTTGTGACTATCGCGCTTTCCCCGGCCCGGCGGTCACGACAATTCATCTTCGTGGCGAAAAGCGCCATTTACTTCTGTATGGTGAAAACGGCAGCGGCAAAAGCTCATTTGGACGCGCCCTCAAAGACTTTTTTGACGTAAGTCAGAAAGCACATCAGTTTGGTGAGGTCAGAAATGTTTTCACAGTGCAATCCTTCAACGGAGGCAACGTCACTCTTCGCTTCGCAGATGATTCACCACCCCCTCTAATATGGAGTATGATTGCCGGGCGGGATGGTACGCATCCTTTATTCAACGCTCTCTGTGCCGCTACTGCTTGGCTCGATTATGAGCGGCTTCGTACTATCTACCAACTGGACCGTACAACCCTGCTTAGGGACATATTTCCACTATGTAAGGAGGTATTGCTTAGGGACGTGCCGCTTCCGACCCGCGTGGAACGATTCGGGCGGGAATGGGCGAATATTGAAGCGGTTGCCAACGGTCCCCGTGGCCGCGGTCGGGTGGCCAGCCTAAAGTATAGCCGTCTGCAAGATCGCGTGAACCAATATAACACGTCGCTTGCTGCGTTTCTTCCCGAATGGCAGGATGAAGCAAATAAACTTCTCGTGCGTTTCGTGGACCAAACCGAGGTCCGGCTATCACTTGATCATCCCGGCGTTGTCGCGCGGGCCTCGGGTAGATGGACCGTGCTTCCTCCTCGCGTTATCTTGCGTTTGAGCTACAGAAACCACGAACCAGGAGATCCGGTTCCGTTCCTAAATGAAGCGAGGCTGACTGCTTGTTCCATATCGCTTTGGCTCGCTGCCTTATTGCGGAGCCGCCCTCTCCTTTTGGGAGATCAAACCTATCCTCGGCTACTCGTGCTCGATGATGTTTTATTGAGTTTGGATATGGAGCATCGTCTGCCGCTGTTGGAGGTGCTGCGCGAGCACTTTGCGGAATGGCAGGTCATACTGCTGACTCATAACCGCGCATGGTACGAAGTAGCGAAGCGACGACTGCCGGACAAGGAATGGCAGCACACGGAACTTTACGGGGTTCGTGTTGGCGATTACGAATCCCCCGTCGTGGTGGAGGATGAAGACCATCTCTATCACGCCCTGCGATATATCGAACCCGACCTCACAACTGGCGAACCGCTCGATGTCAAGGCAGCAGCGGTCCACGTGAGAACCAAATTTGAATTGATCCTCAAGGCTGCATGCGAGGAGCTTTCCGTGGCCATTCCATTTGAGCGGGACCCGAAGAAATTGACCCTAAATTCCCTCTGGGGTTGCCTTGCCTCACACAAGGATAATTTGCGACATCCGTCCACAATAGGCGTAAACAGCAAGGGCACGCCATACATAAAGCCTGGGAAGCAGGAGTATCGGCCTGTTGTAGATGGAGACTTGGCAGACCGCGTCAGTCACGGGTTGAGTTGGGTATTGAATCCCCTCAGTCATTCGGAGAGTGTTGAACGGTACAGAGGTGAGATTTTTGACGCCATCTTTGCCCTGGATGATTTGGAGCGCGTCTTGGATGCGGCGGCCAGTAAGCGAGTGCTCGAAATAAAGAGGGCGCCCATAAGATTGATGAATATCCTGCGGACCCGAGAGACAATGCTCACAGTCGCGCCGCCTCCTCCGAATTATCAAATATGACCGAAAATGAACCGATTATATGGGGCATTCACGCCGGCAAAACCGGCGATGCGGACACCCTTTTCTTGAAACAGAACGTCGTTGCGCTTGGCTGGGCTGCGATGGGTGACTTGAGCAAATTGCCTTCGAATCGAGACGCATTTAAGACTGCCGTCTCGCAGGCGTTCCCCGACAAAAAAGCAGGCGCTATCCCGAACAATGCCGGCCAGTTGTTCCGGTTTGTCCACGAAATGAAGACCGGTGACTTCGTTGTTTATCCCGCAAAGCGTGATCGGCAAGTTCATCTCGGTCGTGTGGAAGGGGCGTACAAATACGATCCATCCTCGGAATCCGGCTACCCTCACCGCCGGGCCGTAAAATGGGTGCGGACAGTGCCTCGAACAACCTTTACCCAAGGGGCGCTCTATGAGATCGGGTCGGCGATGAGTTTCTTCCAGGTAAAAAATTACGCAGAGGAGTTTCGCGCGGCCCTAGAAGGCAAAACTGCTACAGCTCCCGTAACCAAAGACGAAACTGTGGCCATCGTGGCCGAGGAAATCGAGGAAACAACACGGGATTTCATCCTCAAGAAGCTGGCCCAAGAGTTGAAGGGGCATCCCTTCGCGGAGTTCATCGCCCACCTCCTCGGGACGATGGGGTACCGCTGCCGTGTCTCGCCTGAGGGACCCGATGGGGGCATTGACATTGTAGCGCACCGGGATGAACTAGGTTTTGAACCGCCTATCATAAAAGTGCAGGTGAAAAGCGGCGAGGGCAGCGTTGGTGATCCGGTAACCGCCGCGCTCTACGGGAAGGTGGGAACCGGCGAATACGGCCTGCTCGTCACGCTTGGCACCTTCACCGCCCAGGCGGCGAATTTTGCACGGAGCAAGAGCAACCTCCGACTCATCGACGGTGATGACCTCGTGAACCTGATTTTTCAACACTACGAGCAATTCGATTCCCGCTACAAAGGACTGCTGCCGCTGAAACGCGTATTCGTGCCAGAAGTGTTGGAGGAACCTGAGGAGTAGAATGGATTCGATACCTTCATTTTCCCAACGACATGGCCTATCCACGCCGGAGCCGGAGATCACGGTTCGCCATGAAGCTCCGGATTGGCTGCGTGATTTCGTAATCCGCCTTGCGTACGATGTGGGAGCGAAACCGTCAGTTCTCCGCGCCTACCTCTGTGACATGTTGCTCGAATCTCCAAATGCCGGCAACTGGAGCGAATATCCCAATATCGACGGCGAGGTTCAAATGCTTCTCGCTGGTACAGAATGGTTTCAAGTTTACGACTTCATCGAGGCTATTGCAGACCGCCTTCCATTTGGAAGATTCAACCCTCTCAATTTTGGCGAGAACCCGGAACTCACGCAATTTACAGAAAAGCTTAATGCCGCGTTTCGAAAGAAAGGTGTGGGCTGGCAATTGGTGAATCGGCGCATTCAGATTCGTGGCGCAGAGTCTTTCGAGACGGCGGTTCGCCAATCCCGGGAGGGTCTTGTCGCGACCGGACGGAACGTAGCGAGCCATGAAATAGACCAAGCCCTTGCGGACCTCTCACGGCGACCAAATCCGGATGTTACCGGAGCGATTCAACACGGAATGGCAGCCTTGGAATGCTTGGCCCGCGATGTGAGTGGCGATACGAAATTAACCCTGGGAGAATTACTCAAGAAACATCCGAATCTGTTCCCTCCG
Source organism: Chthoniobacteraceae bacterium (assembly GCA_036266845.1). Lineage (GTDB taxonomy): Bacteria > Verrucomicrobiota > Verrucomicrobiia > Chthoniobacterales > Chthoniobacteraceae > DATAXI01. Next base: position 31,141 of record DATAXI010000063.1, read on the forward strand.
CCTCTCGATCAAGGCATTTCTAAGATTTGGGGGTACGCGTCCGACAAAGGCCGTCACCTCCGGGAAGGGCAACCACCTCACGAACACGAGGCGCAGTTAATCGTTGGTTTGGCGAGTGTCCTCACGTCCTATCTACTCAAGAAAGAGATGGACGTTAAGGCGTAAAGCGTCAGTTCTGCCCAAGAATCACCACTGCCTCGCTCAGCGCACGCTCCTTGATCCGAGCGGATTCCCCAAAGAATAATGAGCCAAATCGTTGATGCCGGCTTTTATACCGCATCCGATGGTCCGCCAATTCCGTGACCCCGTTGTATGCCGCCCATAGAGTGCCGCGGACGCCGGGTATATCGGTGCCACGTCCGGCCTCGAATAATTCGGTGCAAGCTGCCCTCCGTCCCTTGCATTCATCGACCAGCCTTTCATAATTCTTCTCGGTAAATCGCCCGCGTTCTGGTGTCGGGAAGACCTTCTCGAAATATGCATCTGGGGCGCCATTGAGCATTTGCCGTTTCGCCATGCTTGTAAATTGCTCCCCAACCTCGCGGTAGTGTTCGGTAATATGACTCACCATCTCCTTGGCCGCCTCCAGCCTCCGGTACATGTCGGGACCGTGATAAATGCGAATCTGGTGCTTCGACCCTTCCAGCGCCCAATTTAGCGTGTTCTGACAAACCACCCTTATCGGGGTAAAGAGAATGCGGAGCGCCGTGGCCGCGTTGTGGCCGTTCGCCAGGAGGATATAGCGTTGAAGCCGGTCGCCTTTCACGATCTCCACATCCTCCTTTAACTTTGCCGTTACCCATACGCGCTCGCCCTGGCCCAAGGCGCCGGCAGTCTCGTAGGTGGCAGTTTTCGACTGAATAACGCTGTCGAAGAAGCTGAACGCCTCGCGGTTTTGCAAAGGGACGTAGTTTTCTGAGACGGTCCCGAAAATGGGACAATCCTCTGTGCCCCATCGGTCTTCGCGGACTACCGCGTACTTCTCCGGGATTTCGTACCAGATCCCGTCCGCGACGGCGCAAAGGGGCTTTTTCACCACGCGCCAATCCAGCCCTGCGGCAACGATTGCCTCCGCTGCGGTCGGGGGAGCATCCAATGCTGTTCCCAAGCCGTGCCACGGTGTTTCGCCGACGTACATCATGGCGGCATTGCCGCCTTCGATCAGAAGTTCATGCGCCATAGGGTTCCTCCGCGTCAAAATCGCTTCCCGGCCATGCTCCGCCCCGAGGCGGGCGATGTAAAGGCAAAATATCCCATATGTGGGACGCCCTCTCCCGCACCTTTGCTCGGTGCCCCGTCGTCTCCGAAAGCAGCTCGCCGAATTTCTACGCCAGCGCCGCGGTGCCACGCCATACGCGGAGTTCGCTCGGAAGCTTGGTGTGTCGTCCTCATCACTCCAGCGAATGGAGATGGGGGAGCAGAATGTCACCCTCGACACCCTGGACGAGATCGCCAGCCGGCTGAAATGTTCCGTTGCGGACATTTTCGTCGATCCATAGACGGACGCGAATATAGCCCCGCATGGGGGAGAAGACGTTTCCCCCATTGGGGGATTTCGCACGGCGTACAGCGCAACTACCACAGTGCTTCGCGGGCGCGCGTGCGACCCTGGCCGTCATTTTTGTTCACCCAAACCGTCCATCTCCCATCGCTTTCTCAAAGCCAGGCGTAATAGGTAAATCATCTTGTCCTCGCCCTTAGCCCGGCGCTCCAACGCCCATGCGGGATAGTAGCGGGAGCGGGGGTCGTTCGGATCAGGGGGAGTCCATCCATCATGGACGAAGCCATGTTGCCTTACGAAAGCCCTGCGACGCTCCCGTTTCGCCAGCATCCGTGCCCAGTGAACCGGAAACTCCTTCTTGGCCGTGTTGAGGAACTCCCAGGAGACACGGCAATGGGCGCAGGCATTGAGTTCATTCTCGCGACTAATTTCCCACAATGGGGGAATTTTGTAGAGCAGAACCCAGAGCAGGAGCCGCAGGCGCCTATCGGGCCGGCCACTGGCAGATTTCTTCGAATTACCAGCCATGCGTTCCTTTCGATATTGCTTTCATCAAGGTCAACGGTGCCCCGTGGGCGTATCGCCAATCCGCCAATTGCGCGCCTGCATTCATGAACGATTGGCGGCGGGGCTGCACTACGCGCACAAGGGGGATAACTTTCTGAAAAACGATACGGTTTTTCACGGGGTTGTGTGCCTTGTGCGGGTTATGCGCCCTGTGCGGCGTTGGGTTTCGTGCAAGTGAAGGCATAAAGCTTTGCGGAGTAGTCGCCGCCCCCATCCCGAGCACGCATCTCCTCGGTCCTGGTCACAGTGAAGCCATCGAGATCGAGCGTGCTGCCGGTCTTGAACAGAGCCGCGAGCTTGCCGCCAATGACCTTGCGCCCGCGTGCCTCATCCTGATGACCTTGCGATTTCAGGCCGGGAATAGGAACGTCCTCATCGGCGGCAATCTCGAAAATCTGGGAAGCACTCAGCGGTTCATCGAGACGGTCCGCCCGTTCGACCTCGATGGCGATCCGGCGCAAGAACGTCAAGGTGGGACTACTGACGCGCACCTGTGCCTCAATGTGGCCGTCCAGGAGCGGCGCCAGTCCGGCGATCTTTTGCACGATGAAGTCCAACGTCTGGCACCATTCCCGGAAGTCGTGCCGCGTCTCGCCGCTGCGCGGTTTGCCCCGGCGGTGCCACTCTCGAACAATGGCAAAAACGCTGCCGAGAAAAAAAGCCTGCCGATCACGAACGATATGGAGCGTGTCGGGAAACTGTGCGCCCTCCCGCTTGAAAATACGGACAATGGATGATCGGTTTGCCAGGTCTCGCGTCGTCTCCACTCCATTGCTGGAAAGCATCACGAAGAAGCGGGTAGGATCAACGTCGATCTCCCGGTGATGCGGAACCCGGCAGGGAAACGCCCCTTCGGCGGTCAGGAACGCTTCCAGCGCCGGCGAGTCCATGACCCCTCGAAAGTTGTCGAACTGCACAAACGGACGCCCCGCGATAAGCTTCTCAAAGAGCGACTCATCTGTACCACCGACGCCACCCCGCTTCGACGGGACGAGTGCGGGCTTCTCGCCGTAAATGGCGGCAACGATACGCTGTCGGTAGGTCTTGCCCGATTGGCTCTTATCGGCCTCAGCTACGTCGCATGGCACGTAACCTTGCAGCAGCCCGCCCATCTTCAACGCCGGTGTGATGAGGCTCGCGAACGCTCGGCTTTCATCACCAAGGGATTGGAACTGGAAATCCGCGAGCAACCCCCGCAACGCCGCCACGGCCACCGGTAGCGCGACATCCGGCGGCGCATCCCCCCGTTGAATTAGCAGACCCGTCTCCCGGGAATAGCCTTTGCCACAGAGGACGAGATTCGAAGATACTTCGCAAAGCACCGGGCAGTTAGACAGGCCCGTGATCGACGGCAGGGTCTCGCCGGCGATATGGCAGTCGAGCAATGCCTGCGCCGTGTCGCACGGTATAACGGTGGGCTTCAGGACAGGTTCGCCGCCTCGTCCCACGCGCCAAGCCCAAAACGTCGCGTGCCGCTCCAACAAGCTCCGCGCCGCGCTCGCTCGGACGGGTTCGAGGACCATCTCCTTCATACTGTTGCGTTGCAGAGCCACAACAGATTTACCGCGCAGAAATAGCTCTCCGCTGCCAGCGATGGCCGCGTACAACTCGGTAGCACTTTGAATGATCGTGACGCTTCCGCCCGGGAGCACGATGTTCGGCTTGTCACCCGCCAAGGATGGCTTCCCCTCCTCAATGCCTCTTGCGGCGGCCCACTTGTTGAGCATGGCACCGTCGTCCAAATTGGCGTCATCAGCCTCATTCATTGGAACGCCTCCCCACTTTGCCACCTCCGTGCGTCAGCTTCCGAGTTGCTCAAGACCGGCAACTTACAGATGGGTATCCGTTTCGGACAGGGGTTGAGGTACAGCAATTCTTGCATCTTCGGCGCCGGGTAGCGGCGATAGCCCTCTTGCACCGTGGTCCCCAACCGCTCACACCCGGGCAACCGCGATAGCCTGACCGCGGTGAGAGCGCCGGGGTCGGCGCCGAGGGTCACGAGAACATCCTTCATCGCGTCGCGTTTTTCGTCCCACTCGACCTTGCTGCCGGCGTCGAGCCTTATCAGGGCATGGATCGACTTCCCTCCGCTCGTGTAGATGGCCACGATCCTCAATGGCATTTGCACCAATGCCGCCAACCAGTGCCCGGGGTCCGCCTTGTCGGACTCTACAACCATATATCGGAAAGCGGTTACATTTCGCCCGCTCCGCCGGGATAGCTTGTCCGTGCCGTCGGGGGCCTTGCTGCCGGTCGGCTTCGGAACCCCGTCAACTGGGTTGGTCAAAAACCAGGCGCCATTCCGCTTGCCGCGGCAAAACTGATTTAACTGCCGCGCATCATACGGCGGTACGCGGCGTGTCCAGATGGCCTGCCCCTGAGATTCAAAAACGCTGAATATGATTACCATCTCGCCGGGTTCATAAAGGCACGATAGGAAGCTCGCCGGGGTTCGCGTATCGGGCCTGATGGGTGAATGCGCAGCCAGCCAAGACGAGTCAACGCCGGCCATCTCGGCGGCGATCCTCGCCAACTTTATGGCGTCGAACATCGGCTTCGGTCGAGGTGCGACGGCCCGACGGAGAGTTTGTCGGCAAACTCCTCCACCACTTCTACGTCCCAACGCACTTCGTAATGAAAGACAAGCGGTGGCAATCTCCAGCTCGCAACTCGAATGGAAGCAATAGACCCCAGGTGGCAGGACACCCTCGGCTACCGGCAACGGCGCTACCACAATTTTGCAGCATGTTCTCGTGGTCCGGGTTGTGTGACTCGCTTCGCCAGGGCACCGGCAGTATCCTTCGGCCCCGCGCCAGTCCACCGGCCCCAATATTCCTTCCCCGATCCGCTGCGCTTCGTGCAATGGAAGTGTTTGCTCGCCGGGCGCATTTTTTGACGGGGCTGTCATCGCCCGCGTCAATGTTGCGCCATTTGCGGGCGTCGTGTCGCCGCCATTCGGCGTTGCAGCCAGGCCACGATGCTCGCCGTTACGTAAACGCGCTTGCCGCGTCTAAGTCCGAGGCTGGCGGTTTCGATTTCGCCACGGGCCGCCAACTCGTACAAGAGCGTTCGCCCAATTGGCGCCAGATGGGTTCGGACTCCATCAGCGTCAAGCAGCGGCGGAATAGCCGAAAGGTCAACCGTCAAAACGGGGACATTGGTGGACACCTGTGATGTCATAGATGTCCTCCACCAGACCACAAATCACTATCCGGGTCATTGGACTAGACAGGAGAGGGCGCTAGACCAATGACGGGGGGACGCTTATATTCTTTGCAATACTCTCGAACGCCTGCCGGATTTTCTTCTTCGCGTAGTTTCGCCGGACACTTTCACGGGAATCCTTCGCCTCGCCTGCTACGCTGTCCAGGTCGATGCAGCATTGATAAAAGACCGACTCGTCTTTCCACAAGTCCGCCAGAACCTTCTCTCCGTATTTCCACCATTCGCGCCAGTTCTGGGCTGACAGGTCATCAAGCGTCCTGCAAGTTGAACAGCCTTTCGGTGGCGGCCAAATTTCCTCGAAGCATTCCATTGTAAGCGCAGCGAAGCTTGGCGGGAGTGAGAGTGCGTGTTTACGCTTACGATTGGCCCGAAAGTAATCCCGGTAGTTCCTGATCCTGCTGTGAATCTCACCGGCAATCTCGGTAAAGAAGTTCGCTGGATCAATAGCCGTGTCGCGGTATGTCGGCACTGTGGACCTGGTTCCGATGCCAAGCCGGCGCAATCGCTCCTCAGCGCGGATCACGGCTTCCTTCTTGCCACTCAAGTAAATCGGCATTCCGGGAAGCCTTTGAACAAAATCCAAAAGACCAGGATCCATTTCCTCTATGCGTTCCAGAAGTTTACACATCGCGGTGCCCGCGTGGCATAGATGTCTCACAGCGTCCTGATCTCGATTTTGTTGAGCGCGCTTGGACAATACTGCGAGGAGATTCATCGCGTCACTCGCAACTGAGGTGCAACTGATTTTTGGACCGATTGTTGTTTAGTTTGGTGAGTGGATATGGGCTTCGAACTGACTCGGGGTTTTGTAACCGAGGGCCGAGTGT
>DATAXI010000086.1:0-9699 GCA_036266845.1 Chthoniobacteraceae bacterium
TCTTCCGCCGTCTTTTAAGCACGATCATCCTTTGGGGGATTGCCCTCTGGATTATCTTCGCCGGGTTCGAGGTCGGCTTCTTTTTCCTCATCGGCACCATCGGCATTCTCGGCCTCTGGGAGTTTTACCGCATGCTGGACCAGAAACAATTGCCCAACTTCAAGGTCCTCGCGCTCATCTGCGGCGTGGTCTTCTTCAGCGGCAGCTTCCTTTATTACTCAAAAATCGGCCTCGCCCGCTCCTATGACTTCGAGGTCGCCGTCATCCTCGCCTTTCTCCTCATCGTCTTCGCCCGCCAGATGTTCGAGGCCACCCGCGACGTCCGTCCCCTCGAGACGATGTCCTATACCATCTTCGGCTTCCTCTACGTGGTCTGGCTTTTCAATTTCGTCACCAAACTCGTGTACCTCTTCCCCCACCATGGCGATAAATTCACCGGCCAATACTACGTCCTCTACTGCATCGTGGTCACCAAGTTCTCCGATATGGGAGCCTACCTAGTCGGCAGCCTTTGCGGGAAACATCTCCTCATCCCCCACATCTCGCCAAAAAAGACCTGGGAGGGATTTTTCGGCGCCATCGCCTTTTCGGTCATCGGCAGCTACGGCACCCTCTGGCTCGCCGGGCCGCGCCTCCATTATATCGATGCCGTCCAGGCCGGCATCCTCGGCGTATTGCTCGGCTTCGCCGCCATCATTGGGGATCTCGCCGAGTCCATCATCAAGCGCAGCACCAATACCAAGGACTCCGGCCACATGCTCCCGGGCATCGGCGGAGTGCTGGACCTCATCGACAGCCTGCTCTTCACCGCGCCGCTTTTGTTCTTTTACTCCCGGCTCGTCCTCGGCGTAGGCTGATTTTTTTTTCGGATCATGAGAAAGCGTCGTGTCGTAGTACTCGGGGCCACCGGCTCCATCGGCCAGAGCGCCGCCAAGGTCGCCCGGGATATCCCGGAGCGCATGGAAATCGTCGGCCTCTCCGGCAATCGCAACCTCGCAAAGCTCCAGGAGCTCGCCGCGGAGTTTCCCAACGCCGCCCTCTGCACCACCTGCCCGCACACCGCCATCCCCGCTTCGCTCGAGCCCCGCGTCGCCCATCGCGGCGAGGCTGGCCTCGTGGATTTGGCCACACTCCCGGAGGCGGACCTCGTCCTCATCGCCATCGTCGGCACCGGCGGTCTCAAGCCCGCCCTCGCCGCCATCCAGGCCGGCAAGGATATCGCCGTCGCCAGCAAGGAAATCCTCGTCATGGCCGGCCAGGCCGTCATGCAGGCCGCCCATCGCAAGGGCGTCAAGGTCCTCCCTGTCGATAGCGAGCACAACGCCATCTTCCAATGCCTCGAGGGCCGCGATCCCGCCCAGGTCCGGCGCCTCATCCTCACCGCCAGCGGCGGCCCATTCCGCAAGCTGCCCGCCGCGGAGCTGGCCCACGTCACCCGCGCCCAGGCCCTCAGGCATCCCACCTGGAATATGGGGGAGAAAATCACCATCGACTCCGCCACACTCTTCAACAAAGGCCTCGAGATGATCGAGGCCCGCTGGCTCTTCGATGTGGAAATGGCCCGCCTGGACGTCGTCGTCCATCCTCAAAGCATCGTCCACTCCATGGTGGAGTTCGTGGATGGCTCCGTCCTCGCCCAGCTTTCCCATTCCGACATGTGCTTTCCCATCCAGTACGCCGTCACCTGGCCCGAGCGCGTCCCCAATACCCTCCGCCCCCTCGATTTCGCCCACCTCTCCCGCCTCGACTTCGAAGCCCCCCGCCGCCATGACTTTCCCGCCCTCGATCTCGCCCGCCAGGCCGGCGAGCGCGGCGGCACCCTCCCCGCCGTCCTCAACGCCGCCAACGAGGTCGCCGTAGCCGCCTTCCTCGATTCCCGCATCCCATTCCCCCGCATCTGGCAGACCGTAGCCCACGCCATGGACCGCCACGCCCCCATCGCAGACCCATCCCTCGACGCAATCCTAGAAGCCGACCGCGAAGCCCGCATCGCGGCCCAGGCATTCCTATCGGCAGCACAATAAGCGAAGCCCGCTACGCTTCGAATAGCCCCCTAATCTTCGCACAGACAGGGCCACATTCGCACGGAATCAATTTGAGCCCGAAACCACTGATCCACGGAATCGATTCAAACAAAGCACGTTTGCAAGGAATCGATTCAAACAAAGCACGTTTGCAAGGAATCGATTTAAACAAGGCACGTTTGCACGGAATCGATTCAAACAAAGCACGTTTGCAAGGAATCGATTTGAACCCGAAGGGTTCGCAGATCGGTAGCCGGGGGTAGAGCCCAAAGGGCGACACCCCCGGATAATGCGCCAAAAAACCTGGCACCCTGAAGGGGTGCAAGAGCCCCCTCCCGAGCAAAACAACAGTTCCAGCCTCCTTGTCAATTTGAGCCCGAAGCCATTGATCCACGGAATCAATTTGAGCCCGAAACCACTGATCCACGGAATCAATTCGAGCCCGAAACCACTGATCCACGGAATCGATTTGAGCCCGAAACCACTGATCCAGTGGAATCGATTCAAACAAAGCACGTTTGCAAGGAATCAATTTGAACCCGAAGGGTTCGCAGATCGGTAGCCGGGGGTAGAGCCCAAAGGGCGACACCCCCGGATAATGCGCCAAAAAACCTGGCACCCTGAAGGGGTGCAAGAGCCCCCCTCCCGGGCAAAACAACAGTTCCAGCCTCCTCGCAGAGTGCGCTCATTTCATCGTATCCGGCTGATGGAGTACGCTTGCTCAAAGCGCGGCCCGGGGTCCGGCTCGCCAAGTCAGAATCGGTGCATTCTCATCGAATCGCCCGCCGCTTCAATCCAATCGCAAATGCAGGCAATCGTTCCTGTGGAAGCGCGCCATCTTCCTCGATGAAATTGGATTCGCCTTTGGCGAAGCTCCGATGCCTTGTGTTTTCACCTCCATGCCGTATCCTGCGCCCACAAGTCATCGTATGAACGAGATCACCTTCAATGTCGAACGGGACGAGGATTCCTCTTTTTTGGTGGCAACGTGGGATGATCCCAAAGGGAACGGAGGCATCGCGACACAGGGCCAGGATTTGAGTGAACTACAGGAAATGGTGCGCGATGCAGTGCGTTGTCATTTCGGAGATGGCGAGGCCGGGCCAATGCCGAAAATTATCCGGTTCCATTTCATGAGCGACCCGGTACTGGAAGTCGCGTGAAGCTGCCACGAGACGTTTCCGGAAGCGATGCCGTAAAAGCCCTAAAACGCCTCGGCTTTACAGTGGTAAAGCAGGAGGGCTCTCACATTCGCATGAGCAAGGGAGCCTGCCGAGTCACAATTCCGAATCACAAAAGTATTGTTCCCAAGACGCTCCAAAGCCTGTTGCGGCAGGCCAGCGTCAGCATCGAGGAGGGCGTGTTCAATCGCGCCAAGCTGCCATTGTCGAAAGCCGTCCGTATCGAGACAACGGCGTCTGTGGTCCTCCTGTTTCAGCGAATCGCCCGCCGCTTCAATTCAATCGCAAATGCAGGCAATCGTTCTCATGGAAGTGCGCCATCGGTAACCCGGTGGATTGGCTGCGGCTCGACAAACAGGTCCATGATAGTAAGGGCACTACGTTCGACGCCAGCGGCCAGATTCAGCCCGATGGCAGCCTTGAAATTCTCAGCTTCTTTCAAAAAGCCAGACTGAGCCGCGCCAGCCGTTTGCAACGATGGGTGCGCAGGGTAAGGTCGCTGCGCTCAATGTAGGACGCGCAAATCAATTCGGGAACTGGCTCGCCATTGACGGCGGTTTTGAAAACGGAAGTCAGTATGAAATTGGGACACTGCCAGATCGTCAGGGAATCTCAGACCAGCAGCGCCTTAAAGCCGGCCTGTTCGAAGTGTCTGTCGGCAGTGAGCGCTTCGGACAAACCTTCATCGCCCATTACAATGAAAGAGATGCAGTCCGTGAGCGACCATTCTTTGTCAGTTCTGGCAGTGTATAATTCCAGCCCTCGTGCCATCAAGTCAGCGCTCAGAGGAATAATTTTTGTCTCTACGGAACGGTGAAGCTGATCGATAAATTGCGCACAGCGTCTCCTTCCGCCCAAACGGGCCATTCCATCCGCAAGTTCCAGAACCACCCCCGCTGTAGGTAAATCTATCTTCCGCGAAAATGTCCCTCGCTCTGTCGTGTGACTCATCGCGATTACTAAGAATGGCGATATAAAAATGCGTATCGACGAAAACGCGGCTCATTTTTCGCCGCGCTTCGGCGTGCCGTGAATGTAATGATCATGTTCCGCCGCCAAATCCTCCGGCAGGGTGTCAATGCACCCAACAAACTCCTTCATCCATGCCAGGGCATTCCCTTTTTTGGCGGGTGCGGATTCCTTCATACCGGTTTCCGTTTGAATGAGCACGGTTGTCCCATCCGGCAAATGGATGCCGGGCGGCAGCTTAATCGTATCCTTCTCAACAATGCCGGTAATGCTCACTCCCGCACTCTATGATCCATGCCCTCGGCACGCAAGTCCCTCAGAGTCACCCCGGCCATGAAACCAGGATTCGCGAACCACACCACGTCGACGATGCGCGATTCAAAAACGAGCGATCACCCCCGGGACGCCCGATTTTAACCCCAGGCCGACCCGCAAAAAAAGTTCCCACCCACAAACAGCCGCCGATCTGCTATACTCGAGGCCGAACCCCCCCGGTTCTTTGACATTTCCAAGCGCGCAAACCGCGCCGCCCGGCTTCGGTGCGCACTCCGTTTTGCTGGCTACGCAATCAAGGTAAATCAAACTAAATCAAGGCCCGAAACGGGAGCTTGAACCGGGGTATCAGAACGCCGGCCCCAACCTCCGCCTCAGGGGAATCCAGGCAAATCAAGCCTTCTCAAGGCTTGATTTCAATCACCCTCCTTTTTGGCTACGCGGAAATCTCCCTCCGGTAGAAATATGCTCCTGTGGTGCGCCTCCCTGTTTTCCCCGGTTGCGCAACCCTCCCCGGATGTTATGCTTGGGCGAAATCGCGAAGCCCGGGCCGCGGCCGGGGGCCTTCGCACCGTCATCCATGACCGCGGCTATTCCCGTCCTGATCCCGAAAATTTGAACGTCACCGGCCTTCCGCCGGTCTGGCTAAACCCATGCTCTTGCACATCTTCGAAATACCCCTCGTCATTCTGGAGGTACTTGTCGTTTTCAACCTGATGATCGTCGTGCACGAGCTCGGGCACTTCCTCGCCGCAAAGTGGCGCGGCCTGGTCATCGAGAAATTTGGCATCTGGTTTGGCAAACCCCTCTGGAAGAAAAAGATCAACGGCGTCGAGTACTCCTTCGGCACCATCCCCTTCGGCGGATTCGTCGCCCTGCCTCAGATGGCCCCCATGGAGGTCATGGAGGGCTCCACGGAAACCCCGCGCGAGAACCTGCCTCCCGTCTCCGCGTTGGACAAAATCATCGTCGCCTTTGCCGGCCCGCTTTTCTCCTTCGGGCTCGCCCTGGCCCTGGCCACGCTGGTCTGGCTGGTGGGCCGCCCCGTCAGCGAGGGGGAAGCCACCCAGATCATTGGCGCCATCCGGCCGGGCTCCCCGGCTGAAAAAGCCGGCCTCAAGATCGGGGATAAGATCATCAGCGTCGATGGGCATCAGGTTCACCGCTTCGGCGGCATGGGCTCGGATTCCATCTCCTGGCAGATCATCAGCAGCGAGGGCGATACGATTCCCGTGACGGTCCAGCGCGTCGTGGATGGAAAAACCGAAACCCTGACGCTCGATCCCAAACCGGAAGTCGAACAGACCAAGCCGTGGATGCGCAAGGCCCTGCGCGAGATCGGCATCGAAGGCGCCCAGCATCCCATGGTCGCAAAGGTCGAGCCCGGTTCCGCCGCCCAGAAAGCCGGCCTCAAGCCCAGCGATCTCATCCTCGATATCAACGGCGCGCCCGCCTACTCCCTCGACGCCATCTCCGCCTATATCAATCAGCATCCCGGCGAGCAATACACCCTCACCGTCGAGCGGGGGAAAGAGACCATCACGGTGCCATTCACGCCCGGCGGCGTCCGCGTGGATACCGTGAGCCAGGACAGCCCCGCTTCCCGTGGCGGCATCAAGGAGGGCGATACCATCCTGGCGCTCGATGGCAAGGAACTCTGCGGTATCGATGCGAAGACCGATTACATCCAGGCCCACGGCGGCAAGGCCATCGACTTTACCATCCAGAACCCCAAGGGCGAGATCCGCAAAAGCCTGATCACCCCGGAAATCGCCGTCAATGATCCCGATAAAATCCCGCGCGTCGGCCTCGCCTGGGACCCCGCACAGTTCGGCATCATCGAGGATGCCTCCGGCAAATTCAAAATCCTCAAGCCCGATCCCGTGGAGCAAATCCGCTCCGGCTTCATGACCATCGTCGATACCGTCGGCGCGATTGCCTCCGCGAAGAGCAACGTAAAGCTCCAGCACATGGGCGGCCCGCTCATGATGTTCCGCGTCTATTATATGCTCTTCCAGAGCCGCGAGGGCCTGCGCCTGGCCCTCTGGTTCAGCGTGGTGCTCAATGTAAACCTCGCGCTCCTCAATCTGCTCCCCATCCCCGTCCTGGATGGCGGCCACATCACGCTCGCTCTGGTGGAGGCCATCCGGCGACGCCCGGTCAATGGCCGCTTCCTCGAGGTCCTGCAGACCGGTTGCGCCGTGCTCATCATCGGTTTTATGCTCTACATCGCGTTCTTCGACGTGCAGGATTACGTTGGCGAAAAACCAGACCGCCTGCACTTCGAGCAAAAGGACGGCGCCGCGGCGCAATCCCAGCAATGAAATACTGCACCAGCCCTTATTCGTATGCCCGCCGTTCCACCCGGGAGGTGATGATCGGCCGCATCGGCGTCGGCGGATCCAATCCCATCCGCCTCCAGTCGATGCTCACTTGCGACACCATGGACACGGACGCCTGCATCAGCCAGACGCTCGCCCTGGTCAATGTCGGGTGCGAGATCGTCCGCATCACCGCGCCCACGGTCAAGGATGCCGCCAATCTCCAGCACATCGTCGCACGCCTTCGCGCGCAGGGCTGCAATGTCCCCATCGTCGCCGATATTCATTTCAAGCCCGAGGCCGCGCTCGAGGCCGCCCGCTGGGTTGAGAAGGTCCGCATCAACCCGGGCAATTACGCCGATTCCAAGAAGTTCAAGATCATCGAGTACACCGGCGAGCAATACCTCGCGGAGCTGGCGCGCATCCGGGAGCGTTTCGCCCCGCTCGTGCGGCTTTGCAAGGAACGCAACGTCGCCATGCGCATCGGCACCAATCACGGCTCGCTCTCCGACCGCATCATGAATCGCTATGGCGATACGCCCCTCGGCATGGTGGAGAGCGCGCTCGAGTTTGCCCGCATCGCGCGGGAGATGGATTACCACGCCTTCGTATTCTCCATGAAGGCGAGCAATCCCAAGGTGATGATCAACGCCTACCGCCTCCTGACCGCCCGCCTGAATGAACTGGGGCCGGACTGGAATTACCCCATCCACCTCGGCGTCACCGAGGCTGGCGATGGAGAGGATGGCCGCATCAAGAGCGCCATCGGCATCGGATCGCTCCTCCACGACGGCATCGGCGATACCATCCGCGTCTCTCTTACCGAGGATAGCGTCCACGAGATTCCCGTCGCACGCGCCCTGGCCGCGCCGTTCAATGAGCAGAAATCCGGCGCCGGGGAGGGCATCGATGCCCAGCCCCCGCTCTCCTTTGATCCCTTCTCCTACGTCCGCCGCGCCTCGGAGCCATTATCCTCCGATTCCGTGGCCGAACCCGGCGAGCAGGTCTGCTACGGCGGCGAGGAGTTAATCCGGGTCGCGGTCCGCAAGGAAGCATTCGCGAAGATCGCGCACAAGGTCGCCCGCATGGGGGATTACAAGCCGGAGTTCATCGTCGAGGACGCGGACGTGCAGGAGCTCGATCCGCGCGATATGCAGGCCGTCGCAGCCATCAATGCCGCGCCGGATTCCCGGCTCGTCACCCTGCGCGATGGGCTGGATATCCCCGTCATCGCAGGCTACCGGCTGCTCGCCGCCCGCGTGGAGCCGCGCCATCCCATTTTGCTCAAGGACGTGCTTGCACCGGGCCCCACCTCGGAGGATTTCCTCACCGCGCTGCTCAATGCCGCGACGAATATTGGCTCGCTGCTTTGCGACGGCATCGGCGATGCCATCCTCATCCAGGGCGAGTCCGCGCCCGGCCAGGCGCTGCGCCTTTCCTACAATGTCCTGCAGGCCGCCGGTTCGCGCATCTTCAAGACCGACTACGTCGCCTGCCCCTCATGCGGACGGACGCTGTTCGATCTCCAAAGTACCACCGCCCGCATCAAGGCCGCCACCGTTCACCTCAAAGGCGTGAAAATCGCCATCATGGGCTGCATCGTCAACGGTCCCGGCGAAATGGCGGATGCGGATTTCGGCTACGTCGGCGGCGCCCCTGGCAAGGTCAACCTCTACGTCGGCAAAACCCCGGTTAAGTTCAATATTCCCGAGGCCGAAGCCGTCGAGCGCCTGAAAGACCTGATCCGCGAGCACGGCAAGTGGGTCGATCCCGCTCCGGCCCACGCCGAGCCGGTCGAGGTTTGAAACGCTCGTCCCCGCCCCGCGTTCGGATCGAAACGGACCTCCGGTCGAACTTAACCATCCCGGCCGCAGGCAATATCCGCGAGGGTTTCGCCAAGGAAAAACCATCACTCCGCCTCGTTTTCGTCGATCCTTGCGGGTGAAAAGGATTCCATATGTTCGACGAAAAATTTCTTCTCGAATTCTTCGGCGGCAGCCAGGACGGCGCGCTGATCGAGGCAAAGAACGCCCCCATCTGCCTGGAGCTGGCGGTGAACTCCAGCATCGTCGAGATTTACGAGCGCCAGACCAGGCGTCCGCCGTTCATCTACGTGCAAGCCGGCTACGCCCCCAGGGAATCGTGGAGAAATTAGCGTGGTTGCGGATACAAAAAATCAGCGGAGTGCCGCCATTCGGACTGCGCCCTCGCACGCTCGCATGCCACTCCATCAATCGCGCCTCTGCCGGGTCAGCATAATCTCGTTTCCCTCCGGGTCCGCGCACATCGCGAGATGGGCGGTTTCCTCAGGCGTATCCTCCGGTTCCCGCAGCACGAGCCCACCGGCCTCCCGGAGGAGATCGCAGGCCGCAAAGAGATCGCCGGTCTGAAAACTTAATCCAGTCCATGTGCGTTTGCCTTCACCACCCCCGTGGATCGACAGGATCGACCCGGCGATCGTGAGTTCGGTGATGACGTCAGACCGGCGCAATATCTCGGCGTCAAAGACATCCCGATAAAATTTCACGGCACGGTCCAGGTCCTTTGCCCAGATGACATATTTCAATTTCTCGACCCGCATCCGTCAGTGGTAATTGGACTCTCCCGCTTTGGCAATAGCGTCGTCGCCCCGCGGGCACGTTCATTCGAAAACCGAACCGCCGAGCGATGATTTAGAGAACTCGAATTGCCGCAACGATTGCATCGCACTCGTTCGGTTCATCGCCCTCCTCGCCGCTCGCGGCCAAATACGTAATGAGCGCGATATCTTCCCAGGCCCGCGCCTTCCTCCTTTAGCAGCCTGTTGAAATAGCCCTGCTTTTTAGTCGTCGGTCATTTGAAGGGGCGGACCGGGACAGAAGAGCCGATGGGCTGAGGAAAGGCGACTGGATGACGGGCACGAGGACAAAAAGCGCGAAAAAGGCAGGTAGT
>DATAXI010000143.1:0-2923 GCA_036266845.1 Chthoniobacteraceae bacterium
CGAGCCGACCACCGGCCTCGACCCCGTTTCGCGTGTGGCCGTGTGGGAGATGCTGAATCAATTCAAGCGCGACCGTGACCTGACCATCCTGTTGACCACCCACTATATGGACGAGGCCGACAAACTTTGCGACCGCATCGCCATCGTCGATCACGGAAAAATCGTCGCGCTCGATTCCCCGCTCAAGCTCAAGGCTTCCATCCCCGGCAAGAATATCCTGGAGGTCAGCTTCTCCACGATCCCGCCCGGCTGGGAGGCCACGCTAAGCACGCTGCCGGAGGTGGCCGAGTGCAAGGCGCAGGACAGCATCTACCGCATCTCATCCAATAACGGGCCGCGCACTACCGTGGCCTTGATGGAAGCGGTGCGCCAGGCGGGAATCGCCGTCACCTCGCTCTCCGTCCAGAGCACCACGCTGGACGACGTTTTCATGCATTATACAGGGCGGCAATTGCGCGATACGCTGCAAACGTCCGTCATTCACGACTTCGGCTTTGTGAGGGACCGGTGATGAATCGCATCTGGGCCATCATCGAGCGCGATCTCCGCCGTTTTCGGCGCAGCCCGACATTGATGATCATGTCGATGGCGATGCCGCTCGTGCAACTGCTGGTGCTCGGCTACGCCTTTGGCGGCATCGTGCGCGGGCTGCGGCTTGGGGTGGTGGATCAGGATCACCAGGTGCCGGCGATCAAGATGAAGGAGATGTTCAACGCCGTCGCCGCAAACGCGGCCACCTTCAAGCCGATCTGGTACGACGATCAGGCGGAGGCGCTGCTTGATTTGCGCAATGGCGGCATCAACGGCATCGTGGATATCCCGGCGAATTTTTCGCGCAAGGTACTGGCCGGGCAGGACCCCAAGGTCGCATTGATCGAGGATAACACGGACCAGTTTTCCTCCTCCGCTCTCGAAGGGGCGCTCGGCTCGCTGGTTTCCGAGTATGGGCAGAACAATGTTCCACAACGCGTGACGCCTTCGGTGTCGCTTTCCGTCGTGGAGGTGTACCCGTATGTGCCGTACATTCAATTTCTGCTGCCGGGCACGATCTCGCTGGCGATATTCGTCTCCGCGATGATCGGCGGCGGCATCATCTTCATCGATGACAAGGCGCGCGGGCTGCACGAAGGCTACCTGGTGACGCCGATTTCGAAGTTTGAGCTGATCCTCGGCTTCACGCTTTCCGGCGCGATCAAGGCGATCCTCTCCGGCGTGGTCCTGGTGACGATCGGGTCGCTGATTGCCGGTATTCCGGATCCGTTGAACGTGGCGCGATTGTTCCGGATGTTCGTGCTGGTGGTGGTGACGGCATTGGCGCTCATCAGCATGATGTTTCTGCTGATGGTGCGGGTGAGCGATCCGCTGGTGCCGCGGGCGATCTTTGGCGTATTGAACACGGTTCTCTTTTTTCCCAGCGGCGCGGTTTATCCCACGGAAGGTTTCCCCGGATGGATGAAAGTGATCGCGCAGGTGGACCCCTTTACCTATGCCGTGCACGGCTTCAAGGCGCTCGCATTGAAGAACACCGGCTTCATGGCCATCAGCCAGGACCTGCTATTCCTGGGCATCTTTACGATCCTCACCATGGGCGCGGCGACCCTCCTGTTCCGGCGGACCCTTTAGCGCCCGGGAGGGCTCTTCCGCGGCGATGCCGGAGGCATGGGCCTCGCCGGGGCAATGCGGCCAGCCTGTGATTTTTCCTTCCTTGCGAGGTCCCTTTTTGGTTACTCCCCGGAAATGAGTACCCAGCGCATCGTCCTGAAGTTCGGCTCCGGCATCCTTACCAAGCCCCGGGGGAACGCGCTTGACCCGTCGCAATTCCTGAAACTGGCATCCGCGGTCGCCGGCCTCGTCCGGGGCGGTGCACAGTGCATTGTGGTCTCCAGCGGCGCGGTGGCGGCGGGGATGCCGGTGCTGGGTCTCAAGGAGCGGCCGGTGGAACTCGCGACGCGCCAGGCGTGCGCGGCGGCGGGCCAGACAAAATTGATGGAACTTTACTCCGAGGTCTTCTCCCAGCACGGCATTGAGGTTGCGCAATTGCTCCTTACGCACAGCGACATGGACAGCCGTATGCGCCGCGAAAACGCCGGCAATACCCTGGAGTGCCTCCTTTCGCGCGGCAACGTGATCCCGATCATCAACGAGAACGATTCCGTGGCGGTTGAGGAATTGCGCTTCGGCGATAACGACCATCTCTCCGCGGAGGTCGCCGCGATGGCCGGCGCGAATCTCCTCATCATCCTGACCAGCGTGGACGGGCTGATGGATGCGAAAGGAAACGTCGTGCCGGAGGTGCGCGATATCGATGCCGTCGCCAGCCTGGTGCGGCAGGATAAGGGAAAGCTCTCCGTGGGCGGCATGGTGACCAAGCTGCAAGCCGTGCGCATGGCGCTGGATGCCGGTGTGACGGCGGTGATATCCAACGGACGCAAGCCGCGGCTGCTGGCGGCGATTGCCGCGGGCAAGCCGGCCGGCACGCGCTTTCCCATCGCGAGGAGTTGATGCCGAGGCGGTTTTGGAGGATGATTGCCAGACCATGACTGACCTCAAGAGCCTGATCCTGGACTATGGCCAGCGCGCCCGGCAGGCCGCGCGCACGCTCGCGCGCCTGGGCACGGAGCAGAAAAACGCCGCGCTCGATGCCATGGCGGACCGAATGCTCGCGCGTACGGAGGATATCCTCACCGCGAACGGGGCGGATATCGAGAAAGCCGCCGCGGAGGGCGTTGGCGGCGCGATGCTGGAGCGGTTGACGCTCGATCCCAAGCGGGTGCAGGCGATGGCCGCCGGCATTCGACAGGTGGCTGCGCTGGAGGACCCGGTGGGCAAGGTGATTACCGGGTGGACCCGGCCAAACGGGCTGCGCATTTCCAAGGTGCGCGTTCCCATCGGAGTCATCGGCATTATTTATGAATCGCGTCCC
>DATAXI010000144.1:0-30906 GCA_036266845.1 Chthoniobacteraceae bacterium
TTGGCACCTCGATGTCGGCTCATCACATCCTGGGGCTGGAGAAGGTCCCAAGGGTCCGGCTGTTCGCCGGTTAAAGTGGTACGCGAGCTGGGTTCAGAACGTCGCGAGACAGTTCGGTCCTTATCCGCTGTGGGCGCAGGAGAATTGAGGGGTTCACACCCTAGTACGAGAGGACCGGGTGTGACGAACCACTGGTGTTCCAGTTGTCGTGTCAACGGCATTGCTGGGTAGCTATGTTCGGAAAGGATAAGCGCTGAAAGCATCTAAGCGCCAAGCCTATCCCAAGATGAATTCTCCCCGAAGGGTCGTGGAAGACCACCACGTTGATAGGCTCCGGGTATAAGCATGGTAACATGTTCAGCTCAGGAGTACTAATTACCCGTTTGGCTTGGTCATGAGACAACCTTTGGCCCCTCCAGGCTTCGTGCCTGGAGGGCCACGGTGAGTCCCAATGACTTTTATTTAAAACTCAGACTAGAAGTCCGCGGTTTTTTTTCAAACCTGTATGCAGATGTCAGAGAACCATTTGGTTCCTTGCAAAAAATCCAAAATTCACGACATTGGAAACAGTGTCGCCAGAGATTTGGTGAATCTGAGAGGAGTTTTGCCCCCAGAACTTTGATTGTCCCTCCACAATCCGAACCTTTCAGATTCGCCAATTCTCTGGTGATCCTAGCGCAGTGGCCCCACCCGTTCCCATTCCGAACACGGAAGTGAAACGCTGCAGCCCCGATGGTAGTACGTCTATAGGGCGTGCGAGAGTAGGACGTTGCCAGAGTTACGCCCCGCTCCATGGAAACATGGAGCGGGGCTTTTTCTTTTTCCATGGACCTTACCCCTTCCTTCAAACGCGAGCTCCGCGCTCGCGCTCAATTGATCGAGCCCATCCTCAAGGTGGGCCACGCCGGCGTTACAGACGCCTTTGTCGCCAGCCTCCGCGAGGCGCTGGATCACCACGGCCTCGTGAAAATCCGGTTTACCGACTTCAAGGACGAGAAAAAGACCCTTGCGGTTGAAATCGCCAGCCGCTCCGGCGCGCAGTTGATTGCCCGCGTGGGCAATGTCGCCGTTTATTACCGCACGCCGGCACCGCAGGCGCGTCCCGGCTCTTCAAAAGCCGAATAGATCCGGCTGGTCCGGCTGGTTTTCCGCGGCAGCGCGCCGGGAGGTCTTCCGCGTCTTCCGCGGGGTTGGGCTCCAGGGCCGCGACCAATCGTCGAGGATCCTCTTGTTATCGGCAATCTGGTCGCGCTGGATCGCGAGGTCCTCTTCCATCGCGCGGCGGATGCGCTTCTCCAGCTCCCCATGGTAGGGATTGCGGGTGAAACCCCAGGCGAAATCGCGCTTCGCCTGCGTCAGACTCCGCTGGATCGCCTTCAGTGCCCGTTTCAACTCCGCCAACGCCGTTCGCATTTGAAACACGCTGGCTCCGGTACTGCCGTCTTCGATTTCCGTGAGCGCCAGCAGCGTTTCCAGGCGGTCGAGGTCGCCCGTCTCGTAGGCCATCTGTACATCATGCCAGAGGGAGGAAACCGCCGCGTCCCCATCGGCCCGCGTATCCGGGTGCAGCCGGCGCACGAGTATGCGATATATTTCCTTGATTCGTTTCTGCTCCGGCGCGGGCTCGACGGGTACTTCCGGTCCCGGGTCCCCGGGGATTTTTGGCCCGCCGCGGGTCCCGAATATCTCTGCTTCAAATCTTGAATAAAGCTCCTCGTAATCCTCCCTTGAAAGCTGCTTCGGATTGAATCCGACGGCCTCTTTAAAAGCTTTCTCGAACAGCCTCTTCTTTTCGGCAGCGGATATCTTGCCGGCTAAATCCTCGAATGGCGGTCTGTCGGGCTCCGGATCGTCATCGTTCGCGTCATCTTTGACGTTTCTGCCGGAATTATCGCCCATCCCGGGATTCGCCTGCCTCCGCATCACCGCCGCGTAAGCCCGGCGTGGATTTTCGTGTCCGCCGTCCAGCATTTCCATCTCGACCGCGTCCAGCAACATTTCCTGTTCCTCAATCAGCCTGGCACTCTCCCGCAGCTCCGTCAGCATGGTGCCGAAGGTTGCCGCCAGCCATCGTTCATAAGAGGGCCGGTCCTCGCGTTCAAAACGGCGCAATTCCGCTTTTGCGGTCTCCAGCTTTTCCATGGCTTTCCCGCAATCATTCGCCGCGCGATCCCGCAGGCGGGCATCGTCAATCAGGACGATACGGCGGTCCTCGACCGGCGCGCCATGATGCCTGTGGGTTGAAGCATGCTGAGGTTTCTTCCTGCGCGCCATTGTGAATGGCCGCCACTATAGTAAACACCCGGCGCGGATTCGAATTTGTTTTTTTGAATTTTCTAACTCGCCGCCGCCGCATCGCCATTCGGGGGTGAGGCAGGCGTTGGCGTCGCTTTCGGCTCGTTCTTGAGCGCGTAGCCCAGGCTCATGCGCGCCCCGGGGTAATCGGGCCGCAGCTTCAGGGTTTTCTCCAGCTCCGCCGCCGCATCGGCATTTTTCCCTTCGCGCAGCAGGGCGATCGCCAGGTTGTAATGCGCGGCGGGGCGATTCGGATCCATGTGGATGCTTTTCCGGCATTCGATGATGCCCTGGTCCAGCTTGCCGTCCATCAGCAGCGCCGTCGCCAGTGCGTACTGCACATTGGCGTTGCTCGGGTTCAGCCGTAGCGCTTCGCGGAATTCAGGCGCCGCCAAATCCGGCCGCTTTCGGTCAAGCAGCGCAGTTCCCAGATTGATGTCGGCCACGCAATTATCCCGCGTCATCGCAATCGCCCGGCTCCACAGCGCCACACTGTTTTGCCAGTATCCCGTTTGCAGCCAGGCCGCGGCCGAGAGCACGCCGACAATGGCTCCCGCCATCCATGGCAGCGTGGTCCGGATCGGCCCCAGCCGCCGGGTCCACTCCGCGATTGCCCATGTGGCCCCGATGCAAATCCCGATTTCCGGCAGGTACGTGTACCGGTCCGCGTAAGCCGCCTGGCCCACTTGCAGCAGCCCGATTACCGGCAGCATCATCCCGAGGTACCAAAACCAGCCCACCATGAGATATGGATATCTTTTCCTGAGCAACACCGCGGCCACCGTCACGGCCAGCAGCAACAGCAGCGCGCCGCCCACCTCCATCACACTCCAGCCGCCGCGCGGGAAGGGGTACGCCTCCGCCAGGCCGGCGGGCCAGAAGAGCTTTTGCAGGTAAATCGCATACGCCATCGCCGCATTCGCGATGCGGAAGGGGAATGGCAGGTAATTTCCCGGGACAATCGCATCCCGCTGCGCCATCACCGTCGCGGCGCAGGAGAGCACCGTCAGCCCCAGCAGCGGCAGCTTTTCCAGCGCCAGCCTTGGGATTCGCCGCCACCCGTCAAGCCGCCCCAGCGGCCAATAATCCAGCAACACCAGGAGAAACGGCGTCGTCACCAGCATCGGCTTCGACATCAGCCCCAGCGCAAACCAGAGCAGCACCATCAGATAGCGCGGGATCGAGCGCCGCCGCACATAGCGCACGTAGGCCCAGAGCGTCAGCACAAAGAACAGCCCGCTCAGCACATCCTTGCGCTCCGCGATCCAGGCCACCGACTCCGCCCGCAGTGGATGAATGGCAAACACCGCCGCCACAAAAGCGCTCGGCAGCATCGCCCCCGTCAGCTCCGCCAGCAGCAGAAAGAGCAGCACCGCCGTGGCCGCATGCAGCGCCACATTCGTCAGGTGGTATCCGCCGGGCCACAATCCGTAAATCTGGTGATCCAGCATCAGCGAGAGCATCGTCAGCGGATGCCAATTGCTGGAAACAACGTGCGTGAAGGCCCAGCCAACCGAATCCGGCGTGAACCCCTTCAGCACCTCGGGGTTCTGGTAAATATAAACGTTATCGTCGTAATTGACGAAATCGAACCCCGCCGTCCGACCGAACACGGCAAACACCAGCGCCGCCAGCAGAGCGCAAATGCCGGCCATTTTCCATCTTGGGCACACGTCAGGGCACTTCATCCTCCCTTCTTTAGCAAGGGACGGGCCATCCGGGCCTTGCCCAGCCTTCCCTTTTCCTGCGCCGGCCGGCAATTTATGAGGGCAATGACCTTTATCCGGCTGGCGCTGGTGCCGCTCATCCTGCTGGCCTGCCTCACCGCGGGCCGGGGCGCCGGACCCTCCCCCAATGACGAGGCCCGTTTCCTCGCCGGCCTTCCAGTGCGGGATACGCCCCTGGAGAAGCTTTCGCTCTCCGGGGCATGGACTGATCATGCCGTCGAGCTGGACCGGGCATGGGCGGAATTGGAAAAACACCAGCTCCAGCCCATCGCCGCGTGGGCGCCGGCGAACCTGGGACATTTCTACACGGACACCACCCCGGTGCTCTATTTCTTCAGCGGCCCGGATTTTCTCTACGCGCACGCTTATTTCCCCAATGCCTCGACCTACATCCTTTGCGGCATCGAGCCCATCGGCCCGCTTCCACAGGTGGAAAACCTGCCACCGGAGACAATCGATCCTTCACTCGCCAATATCCGGACCTCGCTCGATTCGCTGCTCGATTTCAGTTTCTTCATCACCAGGAAGATGAAGGTCGATCTCCAGGATAGCCGGCTCTCCGGGACCCTCCCGCTGCTGTATATCTTCCTCGCGCGGGCGGGATGCGTTATTCGGGATGTCACCTTCACCGGGCTGGATTCAAAAGGGCAGGTCACCACCGGCCGCAGCCTCGCGCCGGGGGTAAAAATCGTCTTTAGCGGCCCCGGCGGCACGGACCAGACGCTCTACTACTTCTGCACCGATCTCTCGGACGATACGGCAGAGCACAGCGGCTTCCAGCCCTGGTGTGCGAGCTTTGGCCCGGCGCACGGATTTCTCAAGGCCGCCTCTTACCTCATGTTTACCGCCGGGTTCGATGGCACGCGCAATTTTCTGCTCAAAGATTGCGACGCCATCCTGCAGGATGATTCCGGCATCCCGATGCGCTTTTTCCCGCTGGAGGACTGGACCACGCACCTCTTTGGCCATTACAGCGGGCCAATCGCCACCTTTAAACAATTTCCCCAGCCGGAGCTGGATCAACTCATGGCCGTGCAAAAGCCCGCGCCCCTGCCATTTAGTGTCGGGTACCGGTGGCATCCGGGCGAGTCCAGCCTCATCCTGGCCGTCAAGGCGGAGCACGATGGCGCCCGGGCGCCGCGGTAGATGCGGCATCTTTCCAATTAAATCCAACACAACTGTCGCTTGCCTCCGATTCACCTTTTACGTAGACCCTTTGGCTGGCGAGACGTCCGGCGCGCAGCTTCCGGCAAGAAAATCCGTCCCCAACGTTTTTTCGGAAAAATCCCACGGCCTCCCACTATTTTGAGCCTCATTCCATGAATATCCACGAGTATCAAGCCCGCGAACTTTTCGAGAAATATGGCGTTGCCGCACCGGGCGGCAAGGTCGCCAGCAGCCCTGAGGAGGCAGAGGCCGTTGCCCGCCAGCTCACCGCGGGCGGCGTCAGGCAGATCGTCGTCAAAGCGCAGATCCATGCCGGCGGACGCGGCAAGGGCACGTTCAAGAACGGCTTCAAGGGCGGCGTCCACCTCTGCTCCAGCCCTGAGGAGGCGCGCGACATCGCCGGCAAGATGCTCGGCCAGGTGCTCGTGACCCACCAGACCGGTCCCGAGGGGCGGCTGGTGAACAAGGTCTTCGTCGCCGAGGCCGCGGAGATCGCCCAGGAGCTGTACATCGCCGTTTTACTGGACCGCGCCAGCTCCGCGCCGGTTGTCATTGCCAGCACCGAGGGGGGCATGGATATCGAGCACGTCGCAGAGCATACCCCGGACAAAATCTTCCGCGAGCCCGTCCATCCGCTGCTCGGCCTCCAGCCTTACCAGACGCGTCTGCTGGCTAAGAAACTGGGCCTCGGCGGCGATCAGGCCAAGCAGGCCGCGAAGCTGCTCACCGCACTCTACAAGCTCTTCGTCGCCGCCGATTGCTCGCTCGTGGAGGTCAACCCGCTGGTCGTCACCAAGGCCGGCCACGTGCAGGCGCTCGATGCCAAGTTCAACTTTGACGATAACGCCCTCTACCGCCACCCGGAGATTGTCGCCATGCGCGACACCGCGGAGGAAGACCCGCGCGAGGTCGAGGCCTCGAAGTTCGGCCTCAGTTACATCGGCCTCGATGGCAATATCGCCTGCCTGGTCAATGGCGCCGGCCTCGCCATGGCCACCATGGACATCATCAAGTATTACGGCGGCGATCCCGCCAATTTTCTGGACGTGGGCGGCGGCGCAAGCAAGGAGCAGGTGACCTCCGCGTTCAAGATCATCCTTGGCGATTCCCAGGTGCGCGGCATCCTGGTCAATATCTTTGGCGGCATCATGCAGTGCGATATCATCGCCGCCGGCATTCTGGCCGCCGTCGAGGAAACGCGCCTCTCCATTCCGCTCGTCGTCCGGCTGGAGGGTTCCAATGTTGATCTGGGCAAAAAGATGATCCGCGAGAGCGGCCTCTCCGTCATCAGCGCCGATTCCCTGGCCGATGCGGCGGAAAAAATCGTCGCAGCCGTAAAAGCCGCCGAGTCCGTCGCCGCCTGATCCCGGGATCAAAGCCATGATCAAAGTCCAATCCGTCGCATTCACCTCTTACCCGGTCACCGATCTCGCGAAATCCCGGGCCTTTTACGAAGAAATCATCGGTCTCAAGTACGAAACCGGCCATGCTAATGAGGACGGCATGGGCTGGGCCGAATACGAAATCGGAGGCGGCTACTTCTCCATTCTCACCGGCATCCCGAATTGGAAACCGAGCGATCATGGTCCGGCCATCGCCCTCGAGGTAGAGGATTTCGACGCCGCCATCGCTCATTTGAAGGAAAAAGGCGTCCCATTCGCCATGGACCCATTTTCCACCCCCGTCTGCCGCATGGCCCTCATCTTCGATCCCGACCGCAACCAGGTGATCATCCACAAGCGCAATTCCTGAGAATCTTTTTGGTCCAATTTTTTTTACGCATCTAAATTATGGCGATACTAGTCACTCCACAGACCCGCGTCCTCGTCCAGGGCATCACCGGCAGTTTTGGCGCGCGGCACACCCAGCTTTCGCTTGATTACGGCAGCCAGATCGTCGCCGGCGTAACGCCCGGCAAGGGCGGCCAGCGTTTTGCGGACACCGTGCCCGTTTTCGATACCGTCTCCGAGGCCGTCGCGCAGACCGGCGCCACCGTGAGCGTCATCTTTGTGCCGCCCCCGCTGGCGGGCGACGCCATCCTCGAGGCGGCCGGCGCGGGCCTGGACCTCGTGGTGGCCATCACCGAGGGCATCCCGGTCAATGATATGGTGCGCGTGAAGGCCGCCATGCGCGGCACCCGGACGCGGCTCATCGGGCCAAATTGCCCCGGGCTCGTGACGCCCGGCGATGGCGCCCAGTCGCACGGCGGCTGCCGCATCGGGATCGCTCCCGGTTATATCCATCGCAAGGGGAGCGTCGGAGTCGTCTCCCGCAGCGGCACCCTCACGTATGAGGCTGTGTGGCAATTGACCAGCCGCGGCTACGGCCAGAGCACCTGTGTCGGCATCGGCGGCGATCCCGTCAACGGCACCTCGCACCTCGATGTCCTCAAGATGTTCAACGACGATCCCGAAACCGAAGCCATCATCATGATCGGCGAGATCGGCGGCAGCGCCGAAGAGGAAGCCGCCGCATGGGCAAAAGAGCATTGCAAGAAACCCATCGCCGCATTCATTGCCGGGGCCACCGCGCCACCCGGGCGCCGCATGGGCCATGCCGGAGCCATTGTCTCAGGCGGCAAGGGGACCGCGGCGGGGAAGATTGAGGCATTGCGCGAGGCGGGCATTGCGGTCGCGGATACGCCTGCCGTCATGGCAGATACGCTCATCCGCAGATTAAAGGGTTAATCCGGGGATATTTGGGGCACGTTGGGCCGGCGGGCGTTTCTCGCTGGACAGCCGCGTTTCCAAAATGAAGATTTCTCCATGCCCGTCATCTCCAAAGGTCTAGAAGGAATTGTAGCCAACTCCACCCGCCTAAGCGACGTACAGGGGGAGAAAGGTCAGCTCATTTACGCCGGCTACGATATCAACGAACTCGCCGGAAAAGTCAGTTTCGAGGAAACCGTGCATCTTCTGTGGCACGGACATCTGCCCAATAAGCGAGAGCTTGCGGATCTGGAGCACAACCTCCGGTGCCGCAGAGACCTGCCCCAGGGCGTCATCAGTTTCATCCAGACGGCGCCCAAAAGCGCCAACCCCATGGATGTCCTCCGCACCGCGGTCTCCATGCTGGGCCTTTACGACACGGAGCTCGAGGAGGATATCAACGTCGATAAAAACCGCATCCGCGCGCTGCACATCACCGCAAAGATCGGCGTGATCGCCGCTTACTTCCATCGCGCGCGCCAGGGGAAAGACCTGCCGCCGGTGCGGCAGGACCTGGGCGAGGCGGCCCACTTTCTCTACTTGCTCAACGGCGAGGAGCCGAAACCCGAGGCCGTCAAGACGCTGGATGTCGCCTTTGTCCTGCACGCGGACCACGGGATGAACGCCAGCACGTTTTCCGCGCGCGTCACCATCGCCACCCTCACGGATATGTATTCCGCCATCACCTCCGCCATCGGCACCCTCAAAGGGCCGCTGCACGGCGGCGCCAATGAGGGCGTCATCCACATGCTCGAGGAGATCGGCAGCGAGGACCGCGTGGATGCTTATATCGAGGAACAACTCGCGCAGAAGAAAAAGATCATGGGCATCGGCCATCGGGTTTACAAGGTGCTCGACCCGCGCGCCCCGCACCTGCGGGAGATGGCCATCCGCCTCACCGAGGAGTTGGGCGATGCCAAGTGGATCCGCATGAGCGAGCGCATCGCCGCCATCATGAAGGAGAAAAAAGGCCTCAACGCCAACGTCGATTTCTACTCCGCCACCGTTTATTACTCGCTCGGCATCCCCACGGATATGTTCACCCCCGTCTTCGCCATCGCGCGCACCGCGGGCTGGACCGGCCACGTTCTCGAGCAGCTTGCCGACAACCGCCTCTACCGCCCGCTCAGCGAGTACACGGGCCCCGAGGTCGGCAAGAAGGTCCTGCCGATCGAGCAACGCTAAGCGCGTGATCCGGAAGCTGTTGATTGCGCTGCTGCTGCTTGGCGCACTGTTGCTGATTGCCTTCGCCGCGTGCGAGCATTTGGTGCAGGCGGCGGGCAAGGGGAAGGTGTTTGATCGCGTGGATGCCATTCCGGCGCGTCAGTACGGCCTGCTGCTCGGCACCAGTGCGCACCGGCGCGATGGCGGGGAGAATCCGTACTTCAAATACCGCATCGAGGCGGGGGCGCGGCTCTACCGCACGGGCAAGGTAAAGGTCATCCTCGTGAGCGGCGATAACCGCACGAAAGATTACGACGAGCCCGACGATATGAAGCAGGCCCTCATCGCGCATGGCGTGCCCGCTTCAGCGATTCGGACGGATTACGCCGGCGTGCGCACTCTCGATTCCGTGGTTCGGGCGAAGAGGGTTTTCTGGATTAACCATTTTACCATCATCTCCCAGCGCGATCACGATGAGCGCGCCCTGCTCATCGCGCAGCACAACGGGATCGACGCAATCGCCTACGCGGCGGACGATGTCGATTTCCATTACGCGGTCCGCGCCCACATCCACGAGTGGCTGGCGGAAATCTGGGTCGTGCTCGATCTCTGGGTCTTCCACACCCAGCCCAGGCGCCTTGGTCCTCACGTGCGGATCTCTTGAGGGAAATCGGCCGGAATTCCACGATCCGCTTCCGGCTCCGGGGAAGCTCACGCCGTTGCTTGCGGTGCTGCCTAAGCTGACTACGCCGCCTTTGGATGCGCCGCCACCGCCGGCTCCGTCGTGCGCACCGCGCTCATGCAGAGGACAAACAACGCGCTGAAGAGCAAATCGCTGATGAGCGTCGAACGGAAAAACGTCCATGTTGGCGCAAAGCCGGGCTGCCCGGTGGTGAGCGCCTGCACCCAGCCGGCAGCGCTCTTCGCATAGCCGGGCTCCGTGAGCCAGGAGCTGGTGTTGGTCACCACGTAAAAAATCACCGAGCCCAGCATGCTCGCCGGCAAAACCGCCGCCAGGCTCGCCCGGTTCCGCAGCGCGAACCCGATGCCGATCACCGCCGCAAGCGCGGCATAGCGCGAGACCATCTCTCCGCTCACCAGCGCCGCGCCGTAATGCCAGTTTAGCAACAGGTCGGAGACGAGCAGCGCGGCAATCGGCACGATCACCGCCATGCGCCGCGGCAGGTAAATGGCGCCACACAGCGCAACCGCGGCCAGCGGCGAAAAATTGTAGAGCCACACCTCATGCGCGCCAAACCCGATGCAAAGGCGATAGAGGATGATGGCGGCGAGCAGAAGCAATGCGGCGATCGTTTGCGGGGTCTGGTTTTTCATATTCAAATATCGGGGAAACGGGTCTCCGCCTGTACGCGGTCCTTCCCGGGGGATTCATGGTAATCGTTTCCACGGGTCCGTCCAGAAAGAGTGATGAGGCATTTCAGGGAGGTTTACCAGCCGGGCTGCCGCACGTAACCGGTTTTGAATTCCCCAATGCATGCGGAAGGGATCCTCATGTCCTGGGTGCCGGGCTGCATATCATTCGCCATGCTGAGCGGGCGTACCGAGCCGTCCAGAAAAGCCGCCAGCGCATCCCCGTCCAGGCGGAAATGCGCTGTCACGTCGGTATCGCTGATGAGGTAGAACTCCTCGATCATGGGATTGGCGAGCGATGCCGGGGCCTCAAAGGTGTTCACCTGCGCGCAGGTCGCAAAGACGATCATTTCGCCGGGATCGGCCACCTGCATCGCGTCGCGTGGTTTTCCAAACGAGTCCGCGGCCAATACGGTATTGTAGCCGTAGCCGTAATTCCCATTTTGGTATTTCGGCTTCAGCCGGGGGCTGTATTGGAGGAATGTCGGATCGGTCTTGATGCCGCCGGATGTCATTGTGTAAGGCCCCAGGGGTCCCTGGCTGTAATCGCACGTGCGCTGGCCCTCCGGCATCCCGATCGATTGCCAGGTTTCGAATCCATACCACCACTGCTCCCCGGTGGCAGTGGACTGCTCGTAGGGCCAGAACCGGTTGGCGTGATCGTTCAGGTAAAGGCGCCCGCTTGTGATCAACTGGCTCAGCGACCGGGCGCTGATGACGCGCCCGGTGGATATTTTCACTTTCGCCACGACCGGTATCGAGATGCCCACAAGAATGGCCAGGACGGAAATCGAAACCAGCGTCTCGGCGAGCGTAAAGCCCCTCCTGGGGCGCGCTATGGAACCCGGCGTTTCCATCGCAATGCGCCAAGCAAACCCGTGCCCGCCAGGAGCCAGAGGCACGCGGGTTCCGGAACTGGAGTGGGAAATACGGCGGAGGGAGTTCCCGGGTTGGGGACCGTGTAGTTTGTCAGGTCCGTGGAGAAACTAAGCCCGAACCAGGCATCATTGCTGAGCGTATCGACGGCAACGCCTTCCGCATCGTAGGAATCCCAGGAGCCGCCGTCATAGGGATCGCCCTCGGCGATCAACTCCCCCCAGAAGCCGTTGTAATACCAGCCCTCCGCATAGTGGTCGCCTGCGGGAGCGGATCCATCTTCGCTGCCACCCAGATTGCCGGGCGTGCCGACCGTGGGGCCGGCGCCGCCGGTGAGATTGTAGAACGCGGAGTAAACCGCGTAATCGCCGGTGCTGGGAGAATCGTACGCGGGGTCCGCCGTGATCTGGAGTAGCGGATCGGCGGTCTGGATGCTCGCCAGCATATCGTACAGCGTGGGCGCCGTCCCGGATGCGGGCATATCCCAGTTGTAACCGAAGACCAGGTTGTCCGGCGTGACGCCGTCATTCCAGGAGATGACGAGGGCGCACTGGTTGGTCCCGGTTCCCACCCAATACTGGATGTTCGAGAGAGTAAACGTCTGCGCCTTTGCGGGCGCGATGGCGCACAGCGAGAGGGCTGCGGCAAACAGGGCTGCGAACAAGGACCGCATGGCGGCCTTGGATGACATCGACAAAATCGCGGCTTCGACCCCGGACGGGCCCGCCGCTTTACGGATATTCATGGTTTAACTCCAGGTTTCGAGAGATCGAAACGGAGTGCCAAAGCACGGCCATTCAAATCCCCCATGCTTCTTTTCTGCGAAGAAGGAAACCGGGAAATCCGCACTCGCGGAAATCCCGGATGAGGACGCATGGGGGCGAATATTCTGGCTCCTGGCTTGCCTTCTCCCCGCCTTCACCGCCGGTTGTCCGGCGATTGGCTTCCATGGGGAGTCGTATCCAGTTACAGCAGCGCGACTGCTTCCGATTTTCACGGAATTCCTCGCTGCCCACGCGCGACGTTATTCAAATCTCGCAAAGAACTGGGGGCATAGTGCGCCGGTCGCGGTTTGGCTGTCAATAGTGGTCTGGGTCTTCAGCGAGCGGCGCCCCGTCGTGGTCAAATACAGCGCGCGCTGCCGCCAAAATATCCCTCCGGATTCCAACCGGAGGGACAGGCGCAAGGCGGGGCGATGGAGTGGCCGCCGCCGCTTTGCGGTTTCTTCGGGTGGGGAATATTACGCTCCCCCCTGTAGCTTTTTGGCCTTCGGAGGCCCGAGGTGTCGTTTTTTTTCAGGGTTTGGGCTTTGGGCGCGGTCGGCGTAACCATGATTTTACAATAATTTTGCGATCCTGCCTTATGGGGCGTTTCTCTCGTAAATCCCTCAATGCGCCGCCGATGTGGGGAAGGAATGCGAAAATGGGGCTTGGCAAACTGGCAAGGTATCTGCTAAGAGGCGGCGCGTGTCTACAAAAGGCACGAATCCCATACCTAACACACCAACCAAGGAAACACATTAATGCCCAAAAAACATTATATTACCCTAGCGGCGGCATTGCTCAGCCTGTCGAGCCTCTCCACGGCATTTGCCGGAACGGAGACGGTCTCGTCCGGTAAAGAGAGCAAGCCGGTTGCTACGCCTTGCCCTGTCACCTATATCACTGGCGACTTCGGCGTGACGTTTACCAGCGAGTATGACTCGCGCGGTATTCCTCAGCCCGACCAGTGGAAAGGCGTGATCGCGCAACCCTACCTGGACTTGTACATCAAGCTCTACTCGGGTGACGCGAACTCCTGGGGCATCAACAGCGTGTCTGCCCAGCTTAGCTTCTGGTCAGACATCGGATCCAACCACTCCACCTCCCCGGCCGGCTCCACGACGCCGTACTGGGAAGAGTTTGACTGGATGCCTGGTCTTTCGATGACCTTCGCCCAGAAGTTCACGTTGACCGTGCAGTACTTCGAATTCGACAGCCCCGCTGACGTCTTCTCGACTGCCCGCAGCATCAACGCGAACCTCACCTATGACGACAGCAGCCTGCTCGGGCCATTCGCGCTCCATCCGCACGTCACCGTGCTGTATGAGCTGGGCTCCAATGGCTGGGCCGGCCTGCATCCGCACGGCTGGTATTATGAGTTTGGTATCGCTCCCAGCTATACCTTCATGCCCAAGAGCCAGTATCCGATCACTCTGAGTGCTCCGTTCACTCTGGGTCTCGGTTCCGGCGGCGGTGGCACCGGGTTCTACGGCAACAATAACTTCGGTTATTTCTCCGTTGGCCCGAACATCTCCGTCCCGCTCGCGTTCATCCCGTCCGGGTTTGGTTCCTGGACTCTGAGTGCCGCGTACACCTACTACTACGAGGGCACCACGATCCGCGAAGCGATCGGGCCTCCCGTGGGCAGCGGCGCCAACAGCCGCAACGTGTTCTCCGGCGCGCTCGGTTGCACGTTCTAAACTGCTCGGTTTAACGGTTGGTTCCTCCGGCGCGAATGCCGGAGGAACCACCGGATCCCTGATTCCTTTCGGCCTGGTTTCCCCCTTCAGTTAACCGGTCGTCCCTTTGGTGAAATCTCCCTTGGCGCGCAAAAACGCGCCGCTTGAACGGTTCAATTAAGTTGTTTGCTTTATTCCATGAAAAAATTCCTTAAATCCGCCTTTGCCATCGGGCTCGCAGGTCTCCTGACCGGCTCCTCACCCCTCTTCGTCTCTTCCGCACGTGCCGCGGATGACTCGGACAACACCGTAAAGGTGGGCGTCCTTCACTCCCTTAGCGGCACCATGGCCATCAGCGAAACCTCGCTGCGGGACATCCTCCTCTTCGCCTTTGACGAGATCAACAAGAAGGGCGGCGTCCTCGGCAAGAAAATCGTCCCCGATGTCGTGGACGGCGCTTCCAACTGGCCCCTCTTCGCGGAGAAGGCCAAGCAGCTCCTCGAGCAGGACCACGTTGCGGTCGTCTTTGGCTGCTGGACCTCCGTAAGCCGCAAGTCCGTGCTTCCCGTCTTTGAGAAAGACAACGGTCTTCTCTTCTACCCCGTCCAGTACGAGGGCGAAGAGCTTTCCAAAAACATTTTCTACACCGCAGAGGCGGTCAATCAGCAGGCCATCCCCGCGGTGGATTACCTGCTCTCCCAGGGTAAGAAGAAATTCTACCTCATCGGCACCGATTACGTTTACCCGCAGACCACCAACCTCATCCTGCTGGAGTATCTCCAGTCCAAGGGTGTGCCGCTCGAGAACATCGGCGGCGGTCTCCGTAAGGACGACAGCGGCAAGGTGATCTCCGCCGGCAAGTACGTGCCGTTCGGTTATACCGACTTCCAGCAGATCGTCTCCGATATCAAGGAATTCGCCGCCGGCGGCGATGCCTGCGTCATCAACACCATCAATGGTGACTCCAACGTGCCCTTCTTCAAGGAAATGGCCGCTTCCGGCTTGACCGCCGCGGATTGCCCGGTCGTTTCCTTCAGCCTTGCGGAAGACGAGCTGCGCAGCCTTCCCACCAAGGACCTCGTGGGCGAGCTTGGTTGCTGGACCTACTTCATGTCTCTCAAGACTCCCGCGAACCTCAGCTTCCTCAAGAGATGGAATGCCTGGCTCAAGACCGAGGATTATCCCGGCGTCATCAAGGAGCATCGCGTGGTGGACAGCCCGATGGTGCTTTCCTATGACGGCGTTTATCTCTGGAAGAAAGCCGTCGAGAAGGCCGGCAGCTTCGATGTGGACAAGGTCCGCGCCGCGCTCGAGACGGGCGATATCAGCTTCAACGGTCCCGGCGGCAAGATCACGATGCAGAAAAACCATCATGCCACCAAGAACGTGTACATCGGCGAAACCAAGGCCGACGGGCAGTTCAAGATCATCAAGACCTTCCCGCAGGTGTACGGCCAGCCCTTCCTGAAGGGTACGTTCATGAAATCGGGCACTGCCGCCAGCCCGACTCCCGCCGGCGCCTGATTCGCCTGTTTTACCGTGACAAGAATCTCCTAGTTGGTTAGTTTGAAGGGGCGGAGCATTGCTCCGCCCCTTCATTGTTTTTTTTGGCCGCCTCCCTCCAGCGGCGCCGCCAATATGACAAAGTCAGTACTCAGACGCGGCCCGGGGCGGGTCCGCAAGGGCATTTTTAGCCTTATCTTCCTGCCCCTGCTTCTCCTTGCCGGGCTGCCCGCTTTTGCGGATCAGCAGCCAGAGAGCCCGGCCACCCGCCAGGCCCTAGCCAAAGCCATTACGGCCGAGGGGGATCAGCAAATCAAGGATGTCACCGCCCTGGCCGACACCCATTCCGATCTCGTCCGCAAGGTGCTCAACGCGTGGCCGCTGGATGAGCTTTACATCATCGATGCCCCGGACGGCTCAAAGATTCCCTGCATGCTCGACGATGCCCAGGATGCCGACGGCAAGCAAAAGGCCATCCGCATCGATACCGGCGCCTTCCTCAACGATGCCTCCGGCAAGCCGCAGTCCTTCTTTGCCAATGATCTCACCTCCGTGGATACGGACATGCGACTCCGCCGCGCGATCCAGGATACGCTGGATCTCATGGCATTGAGCGATCCCAACCCCGAGGCGCGGAAAAATGCGGTGATGAAACTGGGCATGCTGCAGAAGCTCTCCTACGTCCCGATCCTTGAAGCGCGCCTGGCCAAGGAAACCAACGGCAACGTACGCGCCGCCATCGGCGAGGCCGTGGCCACCATCGAGCTCAAGGACCCCGACTCCGCCGTGCAGATCGCCGCCATCCAGAAACTTGGCGAGCTGGGGTCCATGGGCAGCCGGGATGTCATGCAGTCCATCATTGAGAGCGCGAAAACGAATCCGGCTGAGATGAAGGCGGCGAAGAAATCGCTCGCTCTCATCGATGCCCATATCGCCCGCGTCAATTTCTTCGGCACCATCTTTCGCGGCCTCAGCCTCGGTTCCATTCTGCTCGTCGTCGCGATCGGCCTCGCCATCACCTTTGGCCTCATGGGCGTGATCAATATGGCGCACGGGGAGCTCATCGCCGTGGGTGCGTACACCTGCTACGTTGTGGAGAATGTCTTCAGCTCCGGCCTCTGGCTTTCGCCCTTCGGGTTTAGCATGCATCTGCCCGGGCTCAATCTCGGGGGCTGGATGTACCAGAGCTACTTCGTCTTCGCCATCATCGCCTCCTTCATCACCGCCGCGCTGGTCGGCATCGTGCTGGAGGTTTTCGTCATCCGATTCCTTTACCGGCGCCCGCTGGAGTCCCTTCTGGCCACCTGGGGCGTATCGCTGATTCTCCAGCAACTGTTCCACCTGGTCTTTGGCGCGGCCAACGTGCAGGTCAACTCGCCCGCGTGGCTGAGCGGCAACTTCACGATCGATGACGTCACGCTCGGCTACAACCGCATCTTCGTCATTGGCTTCGCGGCGGTGATCGTGCTCTGCACTTGGCTGCTTCTCACGAAGACGCCGCTCGGCCTGCTCATCCGCGCCGTCATGCAAAACCGCAACATGGCCGCCTGCATGGGGGTGCGCACGGAGCGGGTTAATATGCTCACCTTCGCCTTCGGCAGCGGGCTTGCGGGCCTGGCTGGCGCATTCCTTTCGCAGATCGGCAATGTCGGGCCCAGCCTTGGGCAGAATTACATCGTCGATTGCTTCATGACTGTCGTCGTCGGCGGAGTCGGCAATCTCTTCGGCACCGTCTATTCCGCCCTCGGCATCGGCACGGTGGATGAGATTCTCCAGCAGGTATTCGGGTCGCCCGTGGTAGGCAAAATCACCGTCCTGGTCTGCATCATTCTCTTCCTGCAATGGCGCCCGTCGGGACTCTTCGCGACCAAAGGGCGCGGTCTGGAAGGTTAAATGCCATGAAAAGAGAAACCTCCACACTTCAATGGCTCGCCGTCTTCCTGGTCTCCTTTATTGCCATCGTCGTCGTGCCGTGCCTCAACGCCTTTACGCCGGAGTTGAGCTCGTATCACATCTCCAACTTTACACTCAATCTCTGGGGTAAATACTTCTGCTACGGCACCGTTGCGATTACCGTGGATCTCCTGTGGGGTTACACCGGCCTGTTGAGCCTCGGCCAATGCCTCTTTTTCGCCCTGGGCGCCTACATGATGGGCATGTACCTCATGCGGATGATCGGAAACCTCGGCCAGTATCATCAGCCGATCCCCGATTTCCTGGTATTCCTGGGCTGGACGCGGCTGCCTCCGTTCTGGAGGCCGTTCTCGAACTTTCCTTTTGCGGTGGCGATGGTCGCGTTGCTGCCCGGCTTGCTCGCATTCGTCTTCGGCTTCCTCGCCTTCCGTTCGCGCATCCGCGGGGTTTACTTTTCCATCCTCACGCAGGCGCTTACCTATGCGGCGTGCCTCCTCTTCTTCCGGAATGACATCCTGATGGGCGGCAACAACGGCTTCACGGATTTCAAGTTCATGCTGGGTTACGACCTCCGTTCCGCCGGCACGCAGCGGGGCCTTTACGTGGCCAGCGCCATCTTCCTGTTGATTGTCTATCTCGGGTTCAAGCAGCTCACGCTCACCCGGCTGGGAAAGGTCCAGCGCGCCATCCGCGACAGCGAGAATCGCGTGCTCTTTTCCGGCTACGCGGCGGCCAATTACAAGCTCTTCATATTCGTCCTGGCCAGCATCGTCGCGGCCATGGCAGGCGCGCTGTACGTCCCGCAAGTCGGCATCATCAACCCCAGCGAAATGGGCACCGACCGGTCGCTCGAGGCCGTCGTCTGGGTGGCCGTGGGCGGGCGTGGCACGCTGGTTGGTCCCATCATCGGCGCCATCTTTGTGAATGTGCTCAAGAGCTGGTCAACGCGCGCTTATCCCGATTACTGGCCCATCTTCCTGGGCGGCATGTTCCTGCTGGTCGTAATCTTCCTGCCGCGCGGCCTCGTCGGTCTCGCGGAGCATGGGGTGAATCTCTTCAAGAAAATGCGGAGCGCTCCGGAGCCCGAGCCGGCACCGCCCTCCCCGGAGGCTGATTCCGCCGCCGTTAACCCCGCTGCCGTCAAATGAGCAAGTCCTTCATCCTGACCGCCGAGGACGTCAATAAGGCGTTCGACGGATTCAAAGCCATCTCGAATCTCAACTTCTATATGGACGAAGGGGAGCTGCGCACCGTGATCGGCCCCAATGGCGCGGGAAAAACCACCTTCCTGGATTTGATCACCGGACGCACCAAGCCGGACACCGGCACCATCCGATTCGGACGGGAGAATATCGATGTCACCCGGATGAACGAGTACGAGATTTACCGCCTCGGCATTGGGCGGAAATTCCAGACGCCCACGGTCTATACCGACCATACCGTGTTCGAGAATCTGCTCCTCTCGCTCTCCGGCGCCCGCGGCGTCTTCGCGACGCTTTTTTCCCGCGTAACGCCCGCGCAGCGCGACCGCATCCACGAGATTCTGGGCATCATCAATCTCACCCCCAAGCTCGATGCCAAGGCCGGCTCCCTCGCGCATGGCCAGAAGCAGTGGCTGGAGATCGGGATGCTCCTTGCCCAAAACGCCCGGCTGCTGCTGGTGGATGAGCCCGCCGCCGGCATGACGGATGAGGAAACCGCCCGCACCGGCGAGCTGCTGCTCAGCCTTGCGGGCAAGCACAGCATCATCGTCATCGAGCACGATATGGTCTTCGTCCGGCAAATCGCCAGCAAGGTTACCGTCCTGCACCAGGGCAGCATCCTGTGCGAGGGCACGGTCGATGAAGTGCAGGGCAACGAGCGCGTCATCGAGGTCTATCTCGGGCGCAAGCATTCTCGCAATTAAACGATTCCAGGCCATGCTCACTGTTACCAATATCGACGTTTCCATCGGCGGCTCCCGCATCCTGCGGAGCCTTTCGCTCGAGGTGCCGGAGAACAAGCTTGTCTGCCTCATGGGCCGCAACGGCGTTGGCAAATCGACCACGCTCAAGACCATCGTTGGGCTTCTCAAGCCGAACCTTGGCAGCATCAAGTTCCTGGGTCGCGATATCGTCCCGCTCAAGCCCGAGGCGCGCGCCCATGCCGGCATCGCCTATGTCCCGCAGGGCCGCGATATTTTCCCGAATCTCACCGTCGAGGAGAACCTCCGCATCGGCCTCGTCGCCAATGGGAAAAAAGTGAACGGGCAGATGACGCGCGTGCTCGATCTGTTCCCGATTCTCAAAGAGTTCCTCGCCCGCAAGGGCGGCGTCCTGAGCGGCGGCCAGCAGCAGCAATTGGCGATTGCCCGCGCCATGCTCACCGAGCCGAAACTGCTCATCCTCGACGAGCCCACCGAAGGCATACAGCCGAACATCATCGACCTGATCGGCGATACCCTGGTGAAGATCAAGAACGAGACCGGCATCAGCATCCTGCTGGTCGAGCAATACCTCGATTTCGCCCAGGCCCTTGCCGATATTTTCTACATCATGGACCGTGGCGCCGTCGTCGCCCACGGCCCCATCGCCGAGCTGACCGGCGACGTCGTGAAGCAGCATTTGATGGTGTAGGGCTGAGGCCGTTGGGATTGATCGCCCGCGAACATTGTTGCGCGCCGTTCGAACGTCTTCCATTCAATCGGTCGCAATTTTCCACGCGGCGTTGGGGGTTTAACCCAAAGCTTCACCTCATTCTGAGGTTGCTTCCGAATCGGCCCATTGGCCCTTCGTGGCTGCGCTTGCTTCGTCAGACTGGTAAAACCAGTTTAACTTTGTTTATCCACTCGGCGGCATTGGATGTCGGTGGCATGATCACGCGCTTGCGCTGCATCTTCCCGTTTGTGGTCTTGATATCGAACTCGACGGCGGTCATTTCCCCTTGCGTTTCAATGCGGCCCTTGAGCGAGGCGATGTTCGGCTTTTCCTTTGCCAGCCATTCCTCGAATTGCGCCGGCGCGATGCCGGTTTCCTTCCAGAACGCCGCCGTATCGTAGGGCATCTCTTGCAGGCGGCGGATGACGAATTGCCTGTCCAGGAAAGAGAAGAGGCTGCCGGCCTTGGGCCCGTTCTCGCGATCCAGCACCACGCGGTAAATCGCCTTGAAGGCCGAGGGCTGATCGATGGGCGTGAGCCGCGCCGCGTCGAAAACGCGGGTCTGGATCGCCTCCGTCTCCCAAGCCACATCGCCAAGCAGGCCGGCAAGGAAGTGCATGAAAGCCCGCTGCGCCGCGCCGAGTTCCTGCGCGCGCGCCGGCAGCGTTTCCTGGAGCCGGGTCTTTTCATTCTCGGTGGCGTAATTCTCAATCCAATACCGCGCGGCCTGGATGCGCCGTTGCAAATGCGCGCGCTCGATGTCCGTAAACGGGCTGCCCTTGCGCTTTTCCAGTTCCGCGATCAGATCGATATGCGGCATCTGGGTGAGCGCGGCAATCAGTTGGAAATCCGCCACCCAGTAATCCGGCTCCTGATCCACCTGCGCGATTTCGTAGATCCGCTTTTCGGCGGGCGAAGCCTTTGGATCCTTGAAAAATTTCTGGTGCGTCCGGTCGTACTCGTTGAAGAGCTTGATCACGTGCTCCTCGGAGGGTTCGAAATTCACCGGCTGCTTTGGCGCCGGGCGCAGCAGCAGGAAGCGGAGGATCTCCGGGGGGAGAAAATCGGCCATCTGGCGCGAGCTGACGCCGATGCCTTTGCTGGAGCTCATCTTCGCCCCGCCTACGAGGAAGAACGAGTAGGGGCAATTGAGCGGCGGCTCCTGGCCGAAGATTGCGCGCAGGCAGGCGGCGGCGACATCGCGCGAGCCGCCCTTTGTGCTGTGGTCCTGGCCGGCGCCTTCGATGGTGACGGGAAAGGTTTTCCACTTCGCGCACCATTCCAGCTTCCACGGCAGCTTGCCCCGGCCATCGAATGGCGAGACCTTTCCGCGATGCCCGCAGCCGCGGGCCCACTTCACCAGGTCCGGCTCGCACTGGTAGGTCACCTCGCGCCCATCGTACCCGGTTACCACCGTGGTGCCGATGCGTCCGCAATTCTCGCAGACCACCTGGAAGGGATGCCAGTTTTCCGCCCGCTCCGCGCCGCTCACCTCTTTGTAAATGCGGCGCACGTCCCCGGCCTTCCGCAGGATCGCGTCAATCGCCTCGTTAAAACTGCCGGTGCGATACACCTCCCGCATCCGGTAATATTCCGGCCGGATGCCGAGCTCCTTGAACACGCCGAAAAACTCCGTGATGTAATGGTCCGCCATGTCCGTCGCGGGCGAGCCCGGGGGCGGCGGCACATTGCAAAGCGGCGCGCCGAGATATTTCTCGAAGTGCCCGGCCTCGCCGTAGGGGATTTCGTCCACGGGATCGTAATCATCCACGCCAAAACGGTACCGCACGGGCACCCCCCGCTCCTTCAGGCTGCGGAAAATCGCGTCATGGATGAGCGGCCCGCGCAGGGCTCCCACGTGGGCGCGCCCTGAGGGCGTCTTGGAATCATTGATAATTTGGGGGCCGTTCAGGGCCTCCACCAGTTGGTCACACCAAAACATGAGGGTGCATTGATTAAAGCGCGGTTAGCCATGATGCAATGAAAACGGCCAGGCATTGGCGGAGGGCTTGGCTTGTGCGAGCGTTGGGAATCCGCTCTCATCTGCCGGTCCCGATGTGCCGCTTGCCCCAATCCGCAGCCTCTTCCCCGCCATGCGCGTCCTGATCGTGCGCCTGGATCACCTGGGCGATGTCCTGCTGACCACCCCGCTCATCCGCGCCGCAGTCAAGGCGGGGCACGAGACTCACGTGCTGGTGCGGGAGAACTGCGCGCCGCCCATCGCGGATAATCCGGCCGTCACCTTGCACACCATCGAGAACGTCGCGCCCGGTTTCCCGGGAAGCTGGCCGCGCCTTGGCCTCTGGATGCGGAAGCAGAAGTTCGGGACGATCCTGCTCCCTCACGCGAAGCCGCGCCAGTTGCTGCTCGCCTCCGCGATGAGCGGCGCAAAGCGGCGTATCGCCATGTGGGCCGGCCTGCTGGGGCGCCTCACGCTGCATGAGTGCCTCCGCTCCGGCATGCGCACCGGCACCCGGCACTTTGCGGAGATTCCGCTCGATTGCGCGCGCGCCGCGGGTTTCCCCACCGATGGGTTGAAGCCCGATTTTTTCCTGACCGCCCCGGAGATCGAAACCGCGCGCGCCGGGCTGGCGGAGCGGTTCCCCGGGCTTAAAGTGGTCGGCATTCATCCCGGTTGCGCCGGCAATACGTGCAACCTGCCGCCGGGGGAGTATGGCCGGCTGGCGGCGATGCTGCTGGAGGAGCCGGGCATCGCGATCGTCGGCACCGGCATTGCCTCTGAAAAAAAACTCTTCGAGAGCTGGCCCGTGGAAGTGCTGGGCCATCCGCGCTTTTACAATGCCTGCGGGCAATGGAGCCTCCGCCAGCTCGCCGCGCATGTGGCAAGCTTTGCCACCATGGTGGTCCCCAGCACCGGGCCGCTGCACATCGCGGCGGCGTTCGCCATTCCCACTGTCAGCGCATTCTGCCAGTACCTGCCGGTGAGCGCCACGCTATGGGGGAATCTTACGCCGGGCGCCGTCGTAGTCTCGCCACCGGCGGAGTTCTGCGCGCGCCGGCGTGCCGCGGGCGGGGAAAATTGCGATTTCGAGGGCCAGGTGGATGTCGCCGGCCTCAAGCGCGGCGTGCTGGAAATCCTTGCCCATCGCTAAAGCCGTGCCATTCCCCAGTTCCAGACCATTTCGCAAGCGGGCCAACTGGCTCATCGCCCTCGGCACCGAAGCCGGCGCCCCGCTGCTGCGCGCCTACGCCCGTGCGAAGACCGGCCGCGCCACTCCGCCGGCCCAGTGGCGCAAGGCGCTCATCATTGGCGATAACCACATTGGCGATCTCCTCTACCGCAGCGCCTCGCTTGCGCAATTGAAGGCGGGCCTGCCGCAGTGCGAGCTGCATTACCTGGCCGCGCCCGGTTCCGCGCAGGTCATCGAGGGAAATCCCGCGCTCGCCGGCATTCTGCCGTGGATTCGCTCCGACTCGCCGCTCGATCTTGCGCCGGAGCATTACGCCGCGCTGCGGGAGATGCGCTTTGACGCGGCTCTTTGCACCAATTGCATCAAGTACTGGCCGGAATTGCTCTTGGCCGTGCGCCTCGGCATCCCGAACCGCGCGGGGTACGATTACAAAGGCTTTTCCGGCTGGGTCACGCATGCGCTCCCAATCCGGTTTCCCGATACCTACCCCGCGTATTTCCGCCAATACGTTGCCGCGCTTGCCGGACGCGCGCCCG
The DNA here is from genome assembly GCA_036266845.1 of Chthoniobacteraceae bacterium. GTDB lineage: Bacteria > Verrucomicrobiota > Verrucomicrobiia > Chthoniobacterales > Chthoniobacteraceae > DATAXI01. The sequence continues at coordinate 23,490 of DATAXI010000144.1, forward strand.
ATTGGCCGTTGCGCCCCGTCATCCAGCCCACCGCCGGGGATGAAGGCAACGCCGCCACGCTCTGGGAGCGGCTGGGTCTCTCCCGCCACCGGCGCGTAATCGCCTGCTTCATGACCACGCGCCAGCAGACTGGCGTATGGGAGCCGGAGAGTTTTGGGGCAACGCTCCGCATCCTGCGCGGGGAGGCCGCAGGCATCGTGCTTTGCGGCGCGGCTGGCGATAAGCCGCTGCTGGAGCGGATCGACCGCGAGTTCGATCTTCAGGCTGGCATCGTCGCGGGCGATTTGAACCTGCGCGCCCTCTTCTGCCTCCTGCGCCGCACCGCCGCTGTCCTCACCACGGACTCCGGCCCGCGCCACATCGCGAATGCCGCCGGCGTGCCGGTTTTTTTCTTTCGCAATCTTCGCTCCGACCCCACCGAAACCGGTGCTTACCTTGAAAGCGAAACCGACTTTTGCCCTAACAGCGTCTGGCTCGATCCAGGCCAGCAAAATACCATCCTCTCAAAGATCGCGCCAGAGGACGTTGCCGCGGCGATCCGCGCACGAATCTAATTTCTATGCCATCCCTTGATCTATCCCCTGTCGAAGCCCGCATCCTCGGCTGCCTGCTGGAGAAAGAGCGCACCGTGCCGGAGAGTTACCCGCTCACGCTCAACAGCCTCATCACCGCGTGCAATCAAACCACCAACCGCGAGCCCGTCACCGCTTACGACGAAAAAACCATCGAAGCCGGCATTCACGGCCTGCGGGAGAAAAAACTCGCGACCGTCGTTTTCGGCGCCGGCTCGCGCGTGCAGAAGTACCGGCACAATCTGCCGGAGCATTTCGAGCTGGATCGCCGCGATTTCGCGGTGATGTGTGTGCTGCTCCTGCGCGGACCGCAGACCGCGGGAGAATTGCGCTCCCGCACCGAGCGGCTCTTCCATTTCGCCTCCCTGGAGGAGTTGGAAGCCTGCCTTGAGAGCCTCCAGGCCGGCGATTCCCCGCTCGTCCGCCTCCTGCCCGCGCAGCCCGGCCAGAAGGAGCGCCGCTACGTCCAGCTTTTCTCCGTGGAGCCCGAGGGCGGCTGGCAAACCGCGGCGCCCATCGAGGCCCCGCCGCTCCCACGCATGCGCGATGATTCCCGCCTTGAGGCGCTGGAAGCCGGGCTCGCCTCGCTACGCGATGAATTTGCCGCCCTCAAGGCGGAGTTTAGCGCCTTCAAGAGCCAGTTCTGAGAGCGGGCGAAAAGGTGGGCAAACGCCGGCGGCGCCTTACGGAAAAATCTCGTCCAGCTTGTGCGCCGTGAACTGGTTGCCGGAGACATGCAGCCGGCCCGAGAAAAAAGCCTCCCATCCACCCAGCGTGCCGTTCGAGAGGCGCACCCAATCCGTCCCGGTGCAGGCGAAGGTGACATCCGGGCGCTTGATCGAGCCATTGCCCAGCGTATAGGCCCCGTCGTTGATCTCGATCCACCATTGGCCTCCCTGGGGATCGGAAAAATTGAATTGATAGCGCAGGTGCTGTCCCTTCGCCCGGTCCGCGCGGAAGTTATGGCCCATTTGGGCGAAGACTCCCTGCGGAGTCGTCGGATTCGGCTCCGCGACCCCCGCGGCGGGCGTGGGCGACGGATGGCCGTGAGTGGCCGCAAGTGCGGGAAAGGGGATCAGCAGGGAAAAGAGAAAACACCAACGCATCGATTAACACTCGGCTGCAAGGCCGCGGCGATCAATTCGGAAAAACCGGATGGAAAAGCGCACGCGAAGGCGCGGAAGACAGAATTTCTTCTGGAAAAGTTCAGCAGGCGTTCAGAAAGGGCGGCAGCTCAGCGACGGCGCGGGTTCGCGTCAGAATCATTCAGGCGGCAGCCTTGGGCGGACGCGTTGTCACGGCGGAATCGGGATTCTCTTCAGCTTCGGTTAATTCCGTCATTTCCGTCGTGGCCCATTTCTCATACTCCTCCTCGGAGATGCCGTGGGAGATGCGAATGCCGAAACGCTTTCTCATGTATTCCTCGAGCGGGATCCATTTGTCCTGGTATTGCACCCGCTTGGACCATGCGCACATGGTGACCAGAGAGTAGAGCTTGCCGATCTGGATGGCGCAAAAGGCGATCCCTCCCAGGAAGAGGAGATTGATGGCAGCCAGGGCGATCACCAGGTCGCGATGGAATGTGGCGCGGTTCCGGGTCGATTCGATCGCACCGGTGATATCCGCGGTCTCTTCCTGTGCCAGCGAGTCGAGCAGCTTCTGGATGCGTTGCAGATCGGCATCCGCGGCCGGGGTGGGAGCCGGCGCCACCCGGACGGGCGTAGCGGTCGCAAGGTCCTTGCCGATTTCCGCCAGCTTTGCGTGGACAAATTGCCGGACATCGGAGGCATGGGTGAGTTTCGTGGTTACCTCGTGATCCTCGGTAACCAGCCGGTCCATGGAGACATCCACATCGGCGGCGGCAGAGTGGTAAGCGGTGAGGTAAGTCGGATTGCCGGTAATGAGGTAGGCATTGCGGTCGTCCTGCGCCCGCTTGAGGCCCTGGATGACGTCATCAATGAGATGGATGCGGCTGGACGGGACCGCCCGCACGGGCGAAAGGAAAATGTTCGCCAGGTGATCGGTCACCAGCGCCACCGCGGACATGCACAAAATGGTCAGGGCCGCGATCCCGCTGAGGAGTCGCATGGGGGTTAGCAGGGCAGTACGCATCGGCTGGGGAAAGGGTGATAGGCTGGGATCTTCGGGCTTCAGTCCTACAGGAGCACATGGGATGCCATCGATTTTTGCGGGAGCGCCTATTTCCACCGCGTATTGACCGCCCGCACCGAGCCGCCGCGCCGGCGTTCGCGTAATTCATTATGCAAGTGCCTCCGCATGAATAGATCGCGGATGAACCCAAGCCGCGGGCTCCGGATCGACGCCGCAGGTAAAGTCAGATCCAATAAAAGAATCAGGCGCGCTTACGGCAGGCCATCGCGCCGCACAATATGAGAAGCCCGGCATAGGGAACGGGACAGCGTGAAAATAAAAGTCCCTTGCCAATCTGATGCGAATGCGTTCTCATTATCGAGTAAACCATGAAATCCTTTTTCTTGAAAATGATTCCCGGGAAGCTGGCGGCGATTGGAATCGCCACCCTTTTCATGGGAGCCGCCGTCCACGCCCAGAGTATCGTTGCGGCTGAAAACTTCTACGGCGGGGTGGCGCGGCAGATTGCGGGTAGTTCCGCGACTGTGACGAGCATTCTGAGCAATCCCAACCAGGACCCGCACGAATTCCAGTCCGATGCGAGAACGGCGAAGGCGGTGGAGAGTGCGGACATCGTCATCTATAGCGGAATCGGGTACGACGACTGGATGCAGAAGCTCCTGGGACTGCGAGGGAAGCCGGGCAGGACGGAGATATGCGTGGCGGACCTGATCGGCGCAAAATCCGGGGACAACCCCCACATCTGGTACGATCCGCGGACCATGCCGGCGCTGGCGGCAAAGTTGGGCGCGATACTGAAGAGGCCGCAGGCGGTCGCGGCGTTCGATAAATCCATGGCGGAAGTGACTTCGAAAATCGCGAAGATCAAGGCGGCGCATGCGGGGACCGCGGTCACGGCCACCGAGCCGGTGTTCGGATACATGGCGCAGGCGCTCGGCCTGAAGGTGCTGAATTACGGATTTCAACTGGCGGTGATGAACGACGCGGAGCCGAGCTTCAAGGAGACGTCCGCATTTGAAAAGAGCCTGACTGGCGGGGAAGCGAAAATCCTGTTTTACAACAGCCAGGTCTCGGATCCGGTGACACAACGGATGCAGGCCATTGCGAAGGAACATAAGGTGCCGGTGGTCGGCGTCACGGAGACGCAGCCGCCGGACCAGAAAAGCTACGTCATGTGGATGGTCACGGAATTGAATGCGTTGGAAAAGGCGTTCACTGAGGTCCATTGAGCGCGGCCCTGTTAATCAACGGCGCGAGCGTGCGGCTGGGCGGGAACGATATCCTGCGGGCGGTGAATGCCGAGATCGCGCCGGGCGAGTTCATCGGCATGTTTGGCCCGAATGGCGCCGGGAAGTCCACGATGCTGCGGGCCATCCTCGGGCTTACCCCTTTATCCGCGGGGCGAATCACGATTTTTGGCGTTCCCGCGGGGCGCGCGAACCGGGAGATCGGCTATATGCCGCAATCCCGTGTCACGCTGGAGGGCACGGCGCTGAGCGCGCGGTCCATGGTGACGGGAGTCGCGGCGGGTGACGGGTGGGGAGTGCCATGGCACCGGCGCACGCTGAAAGATGAAGTGGACCGGGTGATCGAATTGGCGGGAGTGGGGCCGTTTCAGCATCGCCCGTTCTCGGTCCTCTCGGGCGGGGAGCGGCAGCGGGTGGGTCTGGCGCAGGCGCTTCTCGGGCGGCCGCGGCTGCTGCTGCTGGACGAGCCACTGGCGAGCCTGGACCCGAGGAATCAAATGCTGTTGATTGAACGGGTCGCGGAAATCAAGAAAACCACGGAGACGACGATCCTCTTTACCGCGCACGATGTGAACCCGCTGCTTGGAGTGATGGACCGGGTGCTGTATATCGCGGGAGGCGAGGCGGCGATCGGGTCTGTGGACGAGGTCATCACCGGGGAGGCGCTGAGCCACCTTTACAAGACGGATATCCGGGTCATCCGGATGGAGGGCAACGTATTCATCCTGGCCGCCGAGGGCGGCGTCATCGAGGCAGCGCGACATGATTGATCACCTGAGAGAGTTTCTATCGTATGACTTTGTGCGGAGCGCGCTGATGGCGGGCTCGCTGGCGGCAGTGCTGGCGGCGGTGGTGGGCTATTTTGTGGTGTTGCGGAAAGTCGAGTTCGCGGCGCATGCCCTGGCGCATATCGGATTCACCGGAGCGACGGGGGCAGCCCTCTTCGCGCTCAGTCCATTGGAGGGGATGCTGATTATTTCCGTGGCGGCGGGCGCGACCATGGGCGTGATGGGCAACCGGTTGCACCGGAGCGAGATCGCGATTGGGATGGTCCTATCAGTCTGCCTGGGGGTGGGAACGCTGTTCCTGACGCTCTACCAGGGATTCGCGGGGCAGGCTTCGGCGATCCTGTTCGGAAACATATTTGGAGTGTCGTCGCGCCAGATCGTCCAAATCGGTCTGCTCTCGGTGGGAAGCCTGGCCGTGCTTTTTGTTTACTCGCGGAAGCTGATTTTCTCGAGCATTCAGCCGGATCTGGCGGAGGCGCGGGGCGTATCCCTTACCGTGCTCTCGCTGGTGTTCATGGTGATCCTGGCGGTATCGGTGACTCTGGCCAGCCAAGTGGTGGGTATCCTGCTCGTGTTTACATTAATCATCGGGCCGGCCGGGATTGCGGCGCGATTGTTCCGCGGGTTCTGGTCGGGCACGCTGGCCTCCATCGGGCTGGCGCTGGTGGCGGTATGGCTGGGTATTCTGCTGGCCTGTGCGACGAACTGGCCGCCGAGTTTCTGGATCACGGTGCTCCTGTTTGTGCCGTATGTGGTGGTGGAGATGCTCTGCCGTTTTGTATTCAAGGTAGAGCGGTAGCCGCGGTGGGATGTTCCCGGCCAGGAGGCGAAGCCGCGAAGGAAAAAAGCCTTACGCGCGGGCAGGCTTTGCGCGCGGGGTCCGGGATTTTGCCTTGGGCTTTTTCTCTTCCGTGCAAGCCGGGCAGAGGCCGTACAGCGTCATCTCGTGGTCTTCCACCGTGTAGCCGCCCGGGATGATGGTCCCGCTTGCGATATGCAGCGGACAAACCTCCAGGTCGTACACATTCTTGCACCGCCGGCACTGGAAATGGTCGTGATGTCCAAGCCCCGAGCGTTCGTAACACGTCTGCCCGTCCGGCAGGATGACGGTCTTGATGCGCTTTGACTCCAGCAGAAGATTCAGCGTCCGGTAAACCGTCGCGATGCCAAGGCTGCCGCCGAGCGCCTGGGCCCGCCCGAGGATTTGCTGGATCGAGACAGGTCCCTTCGCATCCGCGATTGCCTGGAGGATCGCATCGCGCTGCCGGGTATTACGCTGGCCAAGAGGGGTGGACACGCCGGGAATCTAAATCCGCGTCCACACTCCGCGCAAGGGAAACGGCGTCAACGTGCAGAGACCTTGGGAGCGCTCCGGCCGGCTGGCGATTCAGTGTCCCGCCATTTTCTGGCCGATGATGTTGATATCCGGGTTGCCCGCGGTTTCGTAAACGATCGCGCCGCCGGCCATCACAAGAATGCGGTCGGCCAGGGCGAGCAATTCATCGATATCCTCACTGATCAGGAGCACGGCGACGCCGCGATTGCGCGCCTCGGTGATTTGGGCGTGGATGAATTCCACGGCGTTGAAATCGAGGCCGAAACAGGGATTGGCGGCGATGAGGAGGCGCGGCGTTCCGGACAAAAGCTCGCGGGCAAGGACGGTCCGCTGCACGTTACCGCCGGAGAGATTCCGGACCGGCGTGGTGGGAGAGGGCGTGCGGACATTGAAATGCCGGATGAACTCGCGCGCTTTCCCCTGGATCGCGCGGTGGTTCAAGAGCCACCCGGCGCGCGAGAGCGGCGGACGGTCAAAATTGCGGAGGACTAAATTGTGCGCCACGCTCATGCCCGGCACGCAGGCGTTTTGCAGCGGCTCCTCGGGCAGGGTGAATACCTGGTGCTGGTGCATCTCGCGCCGGGTCGCGCCATAAGGCTTGCCCTGCACGTGGATGGCCCCGCCAGCCGATGCGCGCTGGCCGCCCAGCACCTGGACCAGCTCGCGCTGCCCGTTGCCCGAGACCCCGGCGATGCCGACAATCTCCCCCGCCCGCACCGTCATTGAAATGTCTCTCACCGCAGGCAGGCCGTTATCCTGAAGGGCACGGAGATTTTTGACTTCCAGCACGGGCGCGCCCGGAGTCCGTTCGGATTTGGTTACCTGCACGGCGGTGCGCTGTTCGCCCAGCATCATGCGGGACATCTCGGTCACGTCCAGGTCCTTCACCTTGCCCGCCCCGGCGAATTTACCGCGCCGCATCACCGTGATCTCATCGCAAAAGGCGGTCACCTGTTTAAACTTGTGGGTAATCAGGATGATGCTCAGCTTCCCCGCGGTTACGGATTGGCGCAGCATGCCCAGCACTTCGTCGGCCTCCTGCGGGGTGAGCACGGAGGTGGGCTCGTCCAGAATCAGAATCGTGCTCTTGAGATAAAGCTGCTTCAGGATCTCCACCTTCTGCTTCTGGCCGGCGGCGAGCTGGGAAACGACGGCCCGGGGATCGACCTGGAACGGCGCGGAGGCGAGAAACTCCTCCATCTTTGCCAGTTCCGTTTTCCAATTGATCACGCCGGGGATTTCGTTGCGCGGCAGGAGAAAATTTTCCGCCACCGTCATGGCCGGGACCAGCGTGAAGTGCTGATAAACCATCCCGATGCCGTATTTCTGCGCGTCGTGCGGGCTGCGGATGTCGCGCGAGCG
>DATAXI010000173.1:0-2635 GCA_036266845.1 Chthoniobacteraceae bacterium
AACTTGTTTTCCCATCACCTGGGCCGGCGTGGTTTTTGGCAGCATCGAGAACATGCGCACCACCCGAAGCGCAAACTGCTTCGTTCGTCCCCCCAGTTCCACTGGCCCCGTTTGCTCATCCTTCATAATTCATCCTTCATCCTTTCCGCACGAACGCGGTAATGGTCTCGATGATGTAATCGAGCATGGGGCGGGTGAGGCCGGGATAGACGCCGACGAAGATCGACTCGTTCATGATGCGGTCGGCGCCGGGGGTATCGCCCAGGATGCGGAGGGCCCCGGGGCGATCTTTGCGCAACTGGACGAGGACGGGCTGGCGCAGGAGGTTGCCGCCAAAGAGCATGCGGTTGCCGATTTTCTTCTCGTCCAAATGGCGCGCGAGGGCGGTGCGGGTGACGGGACCGCCCGGGCGGACGAGCAGCATGAAGCCGAACCACGAGGGCGAGCAGCGGGGGCCGTTCTCGCTTTCCCACTCGAAGCCGTCCGGCGTCCAGGCCCTGGCGTGGGTGGGCAGGTGAAACTCGAAGCAATCCTCCAGCGGGGCGAGGCCGCGGCGGAGATATTCCCAATTTGCCCGGCGGGCCGCGCTGAAGCGGTCGAGTTTTTTGAGCTGCTGCCGTCCGATGGCGGCCTGGATATCGAGCGGCTTGAGGTTATAGCCCAGGTGGGAGTAGATGTACTTGTGGTCGTAGCCCTCGGGCAGCTCGCCGAGCTGCCAGCCGAATCGCTTGCCGCAGGTGTTATCCTTGCCGCTGGCGCACCAGCAATCGCGACCCCAATCGCGGAAGCTTTCAACAAGGACCTTGAGCCGCATATCGCGGACGATGTTGACCGCGCCCCCCTCGCCCAGGGTGAGGTGGTGCGGCGGGTAGAAGGATTGCGTGGAGAGATCGCCAAAGGTGCCGGTGGGATACGCCACCGATACGCCGTTTTCGCCCAGCGGCTTGCGGTAGCGGAGGGGCTCCTCGTGACCGGCGGAGAAGGTGTAGGTGGAGCCTAGGGAATCGCAATTATCCTCGATGAGCCAGAGATCGTGCCCGCGGCAGAAGGCGGCGACGCTCTCGATATCGAAGGGGTTGCCGAGGGTGTGGGCCATCATGACGGCCTTGGTCTTGCCAGGGACGTAGGCGGCCTCCAGGGCATCGAGGTTCGCGTTGAGGGTAAGCGGGTTGTTATCCAGGAAGACGGGGATGGCTCCGTTCTGGATGATGGGGGCTACGGTGGTGGGAAAGCCGGCGGCGCAGGTGATGACTTCATCGCCGGGGAGGATGGCGCGGTCCCCCAGCTTGTAGCTGGTGAGGGCGGAAAAGGCGACCAGGTTGGCGGAAGAGCCGGAGTTAACGAGGATGGAGCGCTTGATGCCGAGCACGGACGCCAGCTCGTGCTCGAAGCCATCGCCCTCCGGCCCGAGGGTGAGCCAGAAATCGAGGGTGGATGAGATGGCGGCGGCGACCTCGTCGGCATCGAAAACGCGGCCGGCGTAGGGCACGGTGGTCACGCCGGGCTCAAAGGGGGCGTGGGCGGGGTCCCATGCGGGGAGATTGGAGCGGTGGGCGGAGGAGGAAAACTCGCGCGCGAGGCGGAGGATTTCGGCTTTGAGGTCCATCGGAGGAGATTGATGAATTTTTTTTTGAAGGATGAATTATGACACAGCCCAGGCGATGCCGGCCTTGGCGGCGGCGCCGGTGTAGGCGGCGATCTGGGATCGGGTGGTTTCGGCGGCGGCTTCCATGTTATCCTGGAAATACCATGCGGCGGTCTGCGCGATGGTTTCCTCAAAATTCCATGCCGGGGACCATTTCAGAAGGTGAAAGGCTTTTTCGATGGAGAGATTGAGAAGGGCGGCCTCGTGGGGAGCGCCGGGGCTGGCGAGGGAGGCCCATTGGCCGGGGCGATGCTTGAGGATTTCCGTGACGAGGGCGGCGACGTTGCGGTTGGACTCCAGCCGGGGGCCGAAGTTGAAGGCGTCGCAATAGCGGCCGGGCTGGTCGGATTCCGCGCCGGCCATGAGGGCCGCGAGCCAGAGGTAGCCGCTGAGGGGCTCAAGCACGTGCTGCCAGGGGCGGGTGGAATTGGGATTGCGAACCGGGATGGATTCCCCTTTGGACAGGGCCCGCATGGCATCGGGGACGATGCGATCCAACGCCCAATCGCCGCCGCCGATGACATTGCCGGCGCGCGCGCTGGCCACGCGGACGGGGCCGCTGTGGAGGAAGGAGCGGCGCCATGCGGCGATTGCGATCTCCGCCGCGCCCTTGCTGGAGCTGTAGGGATCGTGCCCGCCCATGGCGTCCATCTCGCGGTAGGCGTAAAGCCATTCGCGATTCTCATAGCACTTGTCGGTGGTGACGAAGACGGCGGCGCAAGGGTGATCCAGGAGGCGCAGGCTCTCAAGAATGTGGATGGCGCCGAGGACGTTGGTTTCCCACGTCTCGACCGGGCGCTCATAAGAGAGCCGCACGAGCGGCTGCGCGGCCAGGTGGAAGACGAAGTCCGGGCGAAACCGGCGGACGATCTCTCCGGTGGCGCCGCCCTCGCGGATGTCCTGGAGGTGATGTTCGAGCCGCTGCCGGAGGCCGATCTGCTCGAAGATCGATGGCTGGGTGTTTGGCTCCAGTGCGATCCCGCAGACCGT
>DATAXI010000192.1:0-24835 GCA_036266845.1 Chthoniobacteraceae bacterium
TCATTCTCGGTAAACTGTTCCGAGCCCACGGTGGTGATATAGGTTTCGGCGCCGGTCGAGCCGATCTGGCACCGCGTTGTATCCACCGCGCCGAAGAGTTCCGGATTCTCGCGATCCACAAAACCCATCTGCTCGTAGCCGAGGAAAACATCCGTGGCCACCGCCGGGGGATTGTCGCGCAGCTCGCCGCTTTGCGGCCCGATGCCCATTTGGGAATTGATATCCACACCGCCGTCCAACTCCATCATCATGTTCTGCGCGGAGCCGTCCGCGCGCCCGATGATGGTGAGATTGGTGCCCGTGACGCACGGGACAGTCCACGGATAGGAATAACTTCCCGCAACCGCGCCCGAGACGCCGTAAGGATTGAAGTCGGGATCGCCGTTTGGTCCATCCGTCCGGGTATAAGTAATCGTGCTGCACGGCTGGCCGTTTTGGAGAAGGGTTATCGAGCTGCCGCCGCCGTTTTTCCACAGGTCGGATGGCTCCGGCGTCCGCCAGGAGAATGCAAAGTAACCATCCTTGGGGATGATCAGATCGGACACCGTCTGGTTGCCGGTATTCGCGCCCACGGTGTAGTAGAATCCGGACATCGTATCGCCGGAATCCGTGGTGCCCTGGGCGTATTGCCAGAGATAAGCGCCCAGCGGAAAATCGGTGCTGAAGCCGCTATTGGGGGCCTGCCCGGCGGCGCCGTTGCCGTTCATGAGGAAGAGCAGCACGGTGGCGTCCGAGGCGGTCATGTTGGTGTTTTCGCGATTGTCCTGCCGCTCGAAGGCGACCGTGGAGTCATCACTCCACAGCGGCGCCTGGCTTCCCCGCGAAAACTGGTTATGCACATAGAGCATCGAGACCAGCGACGGGTCGCTGTTCTGCCCCAGGTAATTATTATAGGAATTGGCCGGGAAAGGTTTGCCGTCGGAGCCAAGCACCGGCGCATAGTTGTAACCATCCGTGTACACCACCGGCAGGCCGGCGCGCGCCAGCACAAAAGCGTACTGCAATTGCTGCTTCGCCGCGTAACCGTAATCCGCGCTCTGCACGTAAGCCACCGTGGCATTCTCCGAATCCGCGCCGCCGGTCTGGATGCCGTTGCCACCCGGAGAATCAAAGCCGCTGAGCGGCCCGTAGGGAAAATCTCCGTCCATCGCGCTATTCAGATCGTTATCCAGCAGGCGCATGCCGGCGTTGATGTAGGGAAGCTGGGGCGGCGGCGCGCCAAGATGCTCGCCAAAGATGACCGCGTTGGTGCGCGGGATTTCGGTATTGAAACAGCTCGCGCGCAGATTGGAGGGGGTGACTCCGTGCGTCAGGTCGTACTGAAGCTGGATCTGCCCGGTGTACCCGTAAGTGCTCGTGTTTTGATCGGAGCCTTCCGAGCCGAAGAAGTTATCCTGCACGGATTTTACGGCGTCCAGGCGGATGCCGTCTGCCTTGGTGGTATCAATTTCCCAGCGCACGGTCCGGTTCTGGAAATCCTCGACGTATTCGGAGTAAGCCGAAGGATTCGCATTGATGATGGCCGTCGTCAGGCCGTTGTTTGCCCCGAAGCCGACATAATTCCCACTGGGATCGTAACAGTAGAAATCCGGATGGTTGGGAGTGCGAACAAAACTGATCTTCGGGTATTGATCCCCGACCGATGAACCAAAGTTCAGGTTTGGCGAGCCGGGCTCATTGGCAATATCCGCCAGACCTTCAAGCGACTCATTGATAACATCCCAGGAGTTATTCCAGTCCGCGATCTGGTACGTGTTCTCATAATAACCGCTCGGCAGCGTAAGCAGGTGAAAGTCTTCCGGCAACATGCCGGGGTAATAAGTAATGGGCACGGAAGCGTTCGAGCCCGGGACGGCAAAGCCGCGGTGGTTGCAGACGTTGTCCAGGTAAACGCGAATGCCGAAGCGATGCGCGACCTGAACCAGGTTAATCAAGTCCGCCTGGGTGCCGTAATTGGTGCTATTACTCGGCGCATACCCGCTCTCATTATCGCCAAGGTCAAAGGCATCGAAGCAGTCGTACCCGACAGAGAGCCCACTCCCGGCCATGGTGGGCGGCGGCAGCCAGAGGGAATCGTATCCGGCTTCGGCCAGCTCCGGCATTTTTTGGGCGATGGTATCCCAACTGTTATTGAAGAACTGAAGCATCGCCTCGCCATGGGACCGGGCGGGCAGGACTGAAAGCAACATTCCAAGCAACAGGGCAAAATGGGAGAACAGCGAGCGGACTTTCATTGTCGGGGGGGACGCCTGGAGTGTACCCCCGGAAAACCGCTTACGAAAGCCGAAAAGCGTCGCGCGGGATGAGACCGCGCCGGCGCAGAACCCGCGCGGGCCGAGGAAATTGGGTGGGAACATAGTTGAGGCGGAAATTCCCGCCCTGGAAGATACGCGTGCCGGCGCAGCAAAATGCGGAAGGCGACCGTCCAGGGAGAAGAGGCTCCAAGGGAGTGAACCACAGCGGAAAAAAGTCGCAAAGAGACACCTGTTGAACAGTTTAAACTCGACATCATTGCGGCCTTGCCTTACACCTCCACCATCGCGGCTCTCCCAGAAAACCCTCCGCGAAATCCCCCCTCACCATGTCTGAAGATCCCGATGCGGCTCCCGCCTCCGCTCCCACCATGCATGAAATCGCCGAGCGCGCCGGCGTCGGCAAAGCCACCGTCTCCCTCGCTCTGCGGGATGATCCCCGCCTCCGGCCGGAAACGCGCCGGCGAATCCAGAAGCTGGCCGCAAAGATGGGCTACCGCACCAATGCCACCGTAGCAAATCTGATGGCCCAGCTCCGGGCCAGCCGCACCCCAAAGTACCAGGCAACACTCGGCCTCCTCAATGTTTCCTCAGATCCCAAAACCCTTTCCGGCCTCTGCACTTTCCGGGAATGGGTGAAGGGCTGCCACGAGCGGGCCATTCAGCTCGGCTACGGCCTGGACCCTTTCTGGGTTCATGAGCCCGGCATCAGCCCTGGCCGGCTCTCAAAGATTCTCGATTCGCGTAACATTCGCGGAATCATCGTTGCGGCGCTTCTCGACCGCTCAGGGCTTCCGGAGGAGTTCGATCCCGTCTGGAAACGCTTCGCGTGCGTGGTGGTGGGCGTTCAACCCTCGTGGCCGTTGCTCAATTTTTCCACCAACGACCAGTTCTCCACCGCCCTGCAAGCCACACAGCGGCTCTGGAGCTATGGCTACCGCCGCATCGCCCTGGTGCTTAGTCCTGAGGTGGATGCCATGGTGGAGCGCCGTTTCTCCGCCGGCTTTTGGGCCGCGCAGGAGGGCTTTGAAGGCTGCGAGCGCATTCCGGCTTTTCCCTTCCATCCCTCGCGGGAGGTGTCATTTCGCGCCTGGTATGCCCAGCATCACCCGGACGCCGTCGTGTGCGTCCACGACGAGGTAAAAAAATGGGTGACCGGTATGAATCTGAACATACCGGACGACATTGCGCTGGCCCACCTGGACCGGCATGAGGAATTACCCGACTGGTCCGGCATGTACCAGAACAACACCCTCGTGGGCGCTGCCGCCGTGGATATGCTGGTGGGCCAATTGCATCGCAATGAGGTGGGCCTGCCGGAATTCGCAAAGGCAAGTTTCATCCAAAGCTCATGGGTTGACGGACCCACCGCCATCCGCCACCCCGTCCGCAAGACCGCACGGGCGGGAAAAACCACCGGGGAGCCGGTGATAAATCCCGCTTAGAGGCCGCGCGGAGTCAGCGGCCCCGCGGGAGCGATGGAGCCTGGAGAGGCCGCAGGCTGGTCGGAATCCTGCAGCGTCGGGAGGCTATTAAGATCCTGCTTGGTCGGTATGGAGCCATCCGCCAGCCGCGGCGCTACCCAGCCTTCGCCGGCCAGGGCGTTGTAATAGGAGTAGCATTCCCGATCCCCGAAAATCTTAACCGCGGACTGGATCCAGTAGAAGCCGTCCTTCTGATTCTTATGGGAAAAACTCCACGAGGCATGGGCAAAGTAATAGGCCGGCGAATCGCTGGGGAATTTCATGGCATCGAGCACCACCCTGGCGTCGTCCGCCTTGCCCGCGAGCAGATCGGCAAAGACGATCTTAAACCGCACCAATTCCTCATGCCCCTTGTAAGGGACCAGCGCTTTGAACTCCGCCGCCGCCTCGGCATACTTTCTCTGCATTAACAGAAGCTGCGCGAGATTGTACGGCGGCCAGAAATCGCGCGGGTCCAGCTTTGCGGCTTTCTGGAAAGCATCCCGGGCTTTATCAAAGTCGTGCTGCTCGGCGTAAATCGCGCCGCGCATATCCCAGGTATCCGGGATGTTCTGCTGGATCTCGTCCGCCTCATCCAGCTTTTGCAGCGCCTGATCAAACTGACGGTTTGCAAATGCCGCAGCCGCCGTCTCCAGCGCGCGCATGTACGGGATGCCCGCCTGCCGCGCCGCTTCCGACGGGCCGGATTCCTGCACGGCCCGGGCCGGTTGAGGGAGTGCGGCGGCCATCGCCGCCGAAATAAGAAGACCGTAACAAACGAAGCGTTTCAAATACACAGCGACGTTTTTAAGCCAATCCGCGGCCCCATGGAAAGGGCATTTCCGCTTACGCCGTCCGGCGGCGGGAGCGTTTCCAGAGCAGCAGAACCCCGGTGCCGCATGCCAGCAGCCCTAGAGTCGCAGGCTCCGGCACGGCAGCACCGGTAATCGCGAGGTTGTTTGCGAAAAAGTCATCCTGAGGGCCATTCGTTGTCGTATCGGTCACGTACAATTTAATGCCGGCTGCGTCACCGGTGTAGGTTCCGCCATCCGTATCCGTCTCGCCGCCGCTGCGTACGATGGTCCAGGTGCCGCTGGTGAGAGATGTTTGCGTAAAAGTCAGCGCGAATGCGGTATCCGAGCTGTAATTCTGATCAGCCAGATTGCCATTCCCGGTCGTCGCATTGTTCACCGCATAGGCGCCCTCCCCGATATTGAGATCGAAGAGCGTATCGCCGTTGGAGTCGAGGAGGTTCAATCCCTTGTCGCCGCCGCTGTTGTAATTGACGGCGATATCGATGGAGAAAGTCTGGCCGACATCGAGGCCGCTCACCGTGGAGCCATCCGCGGTAAAATTGCGCTGGGCGGATGCCGACTCCGGCGTGGTGGAATCGCCATTGGCGTAGATGCCCCACGAGCTGCCGCTTGTATTGATATCGGCTCCGGGACTATCCAGCGTCGTGGAATCGCCAATAAAGAAGCCGGCGTAACCGGTGCCGGAGGTGGCCAGGCTCCAGGGAAGAAAGGCGTCGCCGGTCGCTTCGCCATTGCTGCCGTTTTCCCAAACACCGCCCGTGTCGTAAGCGGGTTGCGCGGCATTGTCTGTACCGCTATTGGCCGCAAAGGCGGAGGCGGAAAAACCAAGAGTGAGGAGGATGGGGAGGGCAAGCTTGGGGTAGCACATAGGAACGTAGGACTTGGTTGCAACGGCTAAACTTGCGCCCCTAAAGAATCAACAGGGAAAAAACGGAACGAGCCGCTCCCGGGTAGGGAACGGCTCGTAAGGAGTATCCGATTTTGCTTCGGTCGAAGCGGGAAATTACATGCGCCGGCGGCGGATCAGATAAAAACTTCCAAAGAGACCGGAGCAGAGCAACATCCCAAGGGTCGCAGGCTCGGGCACCACCGTAAAGGTGGCATTATAGTTGCCGGAATTATTACTGATGTAATCATTGCCGTCGTCCGTGTTGGTATCCTGGAAATAGACGCTGAGCGTGTAAGTGCCATTGGGAAGACCGGCCAGGAGATTGGCATCGGCAGAGGTATCCGAGTACCAGCGCTGGTCGCCGGCGCTCGAGTTCACATCATCCTCATTGAAGGCCAGCGGTGCGCTGCTATAGGAACCACCGTTGATCGAATAGAACATCGTTGCGGCGCTCACGTTCGAATCCCCGTTTTTGTAAGTCAATTCCTCTCCACCATCGAGCGTCAGAGTATCGCCAGTCGCCACGTTAAAAGTGCCGAGGCTGGGATCGCCGGCGGCATTGTTTGCGGGCTCGCCGTCCGCACCTGTTGCCCAAGTGCTTACCCCGGATCCGTTGTCGGTATCGATGAGTGCCGGCGAACCGAGCGATTCACCACCGTCGCCAGGGACTGCAGGAGAGAAACGGCTATCGCCGAGCAAGGTGAGTTCAAAGAGATCCAACGCTGAGGAGCCGCCTATATCAGAGCTGACGACGACGCCAACACCGAAGATGCCGGAACTTGCGAGTGCAGCAGTGGAGCCCAAGGTGATAACAGCAGCCGCAGCCAATGCGTATTTACTAAGTCTATTCATGGTTGTCAGGGAGAGTACTTGGTTATGCGTTCAGCCGTATGGGGGGTTGAACGAGTGACCCCAGAATACCCCTCAGGCAGATTCGTTCAACAACTTTTTATCATTCAGGTAAAGATTGGGTAACTTTTGATAAAAACCGCATTGATTTCACCCGGACTGATCGCTCCGAAAAGCTCCTTCATGAACCTTATTATCACCGTCTTACAGTTAGGTCGTAAAACGTCCTATTTTCCTTTGAACGGATCAACCCCGATCTTCGGTTTGAACCCCCTTTCACTTCTTTTCCTACCCCGCAAAACCGGTTCAGGAACCCACTTTTTCCAGCTCTTCCTGCCTCAGCGTGCGATAAGCTGCCGCTTGCCTGGCGTTACGTTCCAATACCGCCGCTTCCATTACCGCTTCCGCCAACTGCTCTTTTTTTGCGTTATCGATAACATCCTTTGTCAGGCTATCGCTTTCTTCCCGGGTGAGATAACCGACGGTCCACGTATCCAGTGCAACTCGCAGAGCCTCTTCCAGGCTCATATCTGCACGATGGCTGCCGGCCAGATGCTTCTCCATCGCCACGGCCTGCGGCCCGGTGCCGGCCACCACTCCGTACTCCTCAAAAGACCGCAACTGCGGACCGCCGCTGCTGTGCATGGTGCCGTCAAAATCCAGGCGGGTGAAGAGGTTCGGCTCCCCTTCCCTGCCCAGCTCCGCAAAGAGCATCCTGGCCAGATAAGGCGGTCCGTAGATTTGCTCAAACGCCGCCTTGAGGGCGGGACTCAGCGAAAAAGTGGCGAGCCTGCGCAGTGAGACATCCTGCGTGGACCGGGTAAATCCCTCCGTGCTCGCCACCTCGATGGCCGCCATGCGCAGCCGCTCGATATCGCCAGGATGCCCGATGGCGCCCATCGCGATGCGGTCGTAAATCTCGAACAGCTTCTGCCGCTCCCTGCTCAATGTCAGAAAAAGAACGCCCCCGGAGTAGGTCAGCGCCACAATTGGGCTGCCCCCCGCAAGCTGGTTCTCGATATATTCGCGGCGGTTCGCAATCGCCTCGACCCAACGATACGGCTCCTCAGTCATCGCACCTCCGTCTTGAAGATATCGGCCAATTCCTCCCCGGAGAGCGTGGTAATGCCATCGCCGTTCACGATCTTGACCACGGGATAGACGCGACCTCGCCGATCCACCCCGCCGGTGGCGGTATCCGTCTCCGCGGCGGTATCCAGCGCGCGCAACGCCAGCACCACGGCCTCATCGCGGGCGATCTCGCGCAGCGGGCCGTTTCCCCATGTGTTGCGGTAATAGAGGATGCTGCGCACCGCGGGCGATCCCGAGCCGCTCACCGCGTAATCCGCCGCCTCAAACTGCGCACCCATCGCGTCATAGAAGTAGAGCCGCGCGGCTTGGGCGACCGTGTCGTAGGTGGCAAAAATCGGCACCACCACTCCCACGCCCTGCATTACAAAGCCAAAGTTGTCGCGCAGCAGCTTGGAGAGCGCGCGGACCTTGCCATCGAGGCTCATCTCCTGGAGTTGGGTCCGGCGGTAAAACTGAAAGGAGTGCTCCAGCATGCGCGCCATTTCCCACGCGGTCGCGGGCACGCCTGCGATTGCCATGAGGGAGTGGCGATCGATCTCCAGCACCTTGTCCGCGCGGTCATACACGACCACGTTCCCCGCCGTGGCGCGGCGGTCACCGGCCATCAGGACGCCACCGGCAAACTTGAACGCAAGGATGGTGGTCGCATGCGTTTCCTCAGGCCGCGCGCCCGCGGCGCCGGATGTGCCGAAGGTGGGCGCGGCCAGGGGATGAAGCCCCTGCCGTCTCAAGAGCGACGCAAAATCCGCCGGCGCTTCCGGTCCGCCAGATGCCTCCATTGCTGGTCCGCCGAAAGGCTCCATTTATTGCCCGGTGCGCTGGCGGTAGCGTTTTGACTGGTTCGGGTCCACTTTGCGCATCCGTTTGAGGAGGTCGCGGGTATCGGGCTTTGAGATATCGGGAGCCTTGGGCCCGCCGCTATCGCCTTCCTTGGGGCTCCACGGAGCCGGCCCCGTGGGTCGTTGCGTCCTGTCAGGCATAGCGAAAAATGTAGTGGCAAGGAGGGGAAATGCAAATTGCTAATCCAAAAATGCTCTGTTCCGCGAACCTCCCGCTTGCGTCCATGGCCGCTCCGTGACATCACTTTCGCCGTATGTTGCGAATCACGCTTGCAACTCTGTGCATTTTCTCCGGCATTTTGCTCTCCAATAGCGCCCTGGCCACCGGTGGCGATCCCGATGCATCCCCTGGCGATGACATCCATCAGTTGCGGGTGATGATCGAGCAGCAATCCAAGCAACTCGATGTGATGGCCCAGGAGATTGCCCGCCTCAACCTCCTGCTCGAGGCAAAGAATCCCGCGCTCTCCCCCATCCCCGCCGCGCCACTGCCCGCCGCCTCGACTGAAACGGCCTCCCCGGCGGCGCCCATTCCCAAAGCCGCCCCGGTCACCACGATGGCCTCCACACCAGCCGGCCCGGTCCACATCGTCAGCAAGGGCGAAACTTTGACGGCCATCGCGAAGCGCTATAAGGTCACCGTGCCCGATATTCTGAAAGTGAACAAGATCACCGACGCCAGAAAACTGCAGATCGGCCAGACCCTGGTCCTGCCCCCGGGCGCAAAAATCCCGGAATCACCGACTCCCGCACCCGCCCAACCTTAAACTCGCTTTTAGCCCCCTGGAAATGGAAGAAAATCATCAGTGGTTTGTCATGAAACACGACGACGGCTCGGTCTTTGGCCCCGTCTCCTTCGATCAACTCCGTCAATGGGCCGAAGACGCCCAGATTTCCCCGCTGGACAAGGTCTCTCCGGATGAGGCCACCTGGATCAAGGCGCCCATGGTGCCCGATCTTGGCATGGATTATCTGGTGGAGGTTTCCACGGACCAATTCTACGGCCCCACCACGCTGGGCGCGGTTCGCGAGTTCCTGATGATCGGGGAGATCAACCCGGATACCCGCCTGACCAATTGCAAGGACGGGACCGAAGCCCGGGTATCGGATTTCCCAAATCTCCAGCCCCGGCGCGAGGAGGAGCAGCCCGTGCGCACCAGCATCCGCCTCTCCCTCCAGAAGCGCATCCGCGAGCTGGAGGAAGCGCTCATGGAAGAACGCCGCGCCCGGGAAGCCGCGGAGCTGCGCTGCGAACGCCTGGAAGCACGGCTCGCCGAGAACGCCGCGAAGAATTACTGAGGACAACGAAGATGCCCGGACTTCCGCAGAAGTCTGGAAGTCGCGCACCTATTCCCGATCATCCGCGGTCGGAACCGGGGATTCCCGGCGCCCACCCGAGGTTAATTTGTGATTTCCACCGGCGTCCCGACTTCCACATTCCGGAAAAACGCCTGGGCCATGAAGCCCGGCATCCGGATACACCCATGCGACGCCGGGTAACCCGGCAAAAAGCCCTCATGCATGCCGGTCCCGCCCACGATTCTCATGAAATAGGGCATCTTATCCCCGTCATAGACGGCGCCGGGCGGCTTCGGAGTCGTTTGCCGGTCGATATCCTTTGCAAGAACATTGCCCATCTTGTCGTCGTAATCGCCGTATCGGGAGGAGGCGTGATCCTTATCTTTCTGGATGATGTGGAACTTCCCGAGCGGGGTATTGTACCCTTCGCGCCCCGTGGAGATGGTGGAAATGCCGCACAGCGTGTTGCCCTTGTAAAAATAGGCCCGCTGCTCCTGGAGCTTGATAATGACGTGCGGCGCTCCGGGCACCCCATCGCCCTCCCAATAGGAGACGTCATCGTAGGGAGGCCGGCCTTCGAGGTGATCGGTGGTGGTGGAGGTTTCGCCCAGATAATTGGTCCGGGTGTCAAACCGGGGATCGCTCCCACTGCAACCGGCAAGGAGGAGCACTGTCAGAAGGGCGCTGATTGGGAATATGCCAGGAATGCGAATCATGAGACCGTAGAAAAAGCTGCGAAATAAACCCTCCCAATGGCCCTCCGTCAAGCCTGACGCCAGCCTCGGAGGAATTCCGGACAATGAATTTCGAATTTCCCTCCACCCATTTCGTGGTATAGGAACCCTCCACCCTCCATTTCCATCCGCAAACCCATGCCCACCTACGAGTATCATTGCGAAAAGTGCAAAAAAGACTTCGATCTCTTCCAGTCAATGAAGGACACCCCCATCAAAACCTGCCCCAAAGAACAATGCCGCCAGAAAACATGGGGCAAAGGGAAGGTCCGCCGCCTGCTGGGCACCGGAGCGGGGCTCATTTTCAAGGGGTCGGGATTTTACATCACCGATTACCGGAGCGAAGGCTACAAACAGGCTGCGAAAAATGAATCGGCGGCTCCAAAGGCGCCGGAATCAAAGCCGGATACCGCAAAACCGGCCACTCCTGCCGCGCCGGCGAAACCCGCCAAGGAATCCAAGAAGAAAAAGGAATAGATGGCCCCCACACCCACCCTTACCTGCAAGCAGTGCAACTACGAGAACGAGCCGGAACGGGTCTATTGCCACAATTGCGGCGCCAAGCTCGACCGTACCCTCCTGCCTAAGGAGCCGGCCAAGGTTACCCAGGAGTCGCAGGAGAAAGCCCGTAAACGGGTCCAGAAGCTGGTCAACCCGGCCCGGGGCTTTTTCACCAACTGGCACAAGATGCTTTTCAATAGCCTTGCCTCCGCCATTTCCATCGCGGCGCTGGTCCAAATTGCCCGACCGCCGCAGGGCGTGCCTCCCGTGCCCACCAAGGAGGACATCGAGAATGCCTCCGAGGTTCTGAGCCAGATGCAGGAGTTGCAGTTATCCAGCGTCCAGGAGCCGCCGCAGGCGCTTTCGCAAAAGCGAATCAACGATTACCTGGCCGGCCAAATCCACGCGGCGGCCGATACCTCGGGCGATTACTATAAGTTCGAGCGCGCATTTACCAACCTCGGCAAGGGCGTGATCCGCATCACTGCGGATGTCTCCGCATTCGGCTACCATTTTTACGCCGGCTCCTCCTATAAAATCGCGATCGTTGGCGGCAAGCTGGTATCCACGAACGTAGGCGGCAATCTGGGGCGCCTCCCGGTGCATCCCATGATCATGACCTATTGCGGCGTCGCCTTTCAGCACCTCTGGGATGCCCTCCAGCGGGAGCGGGACGTCATGAACAAGATGCAGAGCGTCACGGTGCAACCGGGCGGAGTGACCTTTGTCGCCAAGCCGCATGGGTAGGCCGGGGCTCACCAGCGGGGGTTGGCGGGTGGCGGCGTTGCTGCTGCTCACCGCGCTGGGCGCGCACGGCGGGCCTTGGGATGATCTCCACCAACGCTCCGTCAGCCGCTCACGCCAGTTCATCATCTACTCGCCGGATCCGAATGCCCGCTCCGCCGTGGCAATGGCTGCGGAAGACGCGAAAGACAAATTCCTCCAACTGCTGGATACCAATGACGATTGGAAGCACCCCATCGTCATCGACCTGAGCCAGCAGCAGACCGGCGATCCCTCCGCGCCCCCTTCGCTCGTCCGGCTCGTTTCCACGGAGGACGGCTTCAAAGTCGAGTTCAACATCGTGCTGGGCGACGACCCGCGCGCGGCCCATTTTCCGCAGCAGCTCATCCGCGCGCTGTTGCTGGAATATGCCTACCGCAACCAGACGCGGTTCATCCAGGCGGGCGGCGCTTATTTCGAGCCGCCCGCGTGGCTGATGGATGGAATCGCGAGCCTCACGGCAGACCCGGACCCGGATACGGGATCGAGCCTGTTCCAAAGCCTCATCGACAGTGGAAAGACCCCGACTTTAGCCGATTTCCTGGAGGAAAATCCGGCGGAGATCGACGACACGCCCTCCCGCCGCCTTTACTCCGCCTGCTCGATGAGCTTGGTACGGCTGCTGACGGAGATGCCCGGCGGCCGCGCGCAGATGCGCGATTACATCCGGCACTGGCCGGGCCCCAATGCCGATGCGGAGGCGGAGTTGCGCAAGGCGTTCCCTTCGGTGGATACCGGCGGGCAAAGCCTGGAGAAATGGTGGACGCTGGGCCTCGCGAGCCTTTCCGCGGAAGATCGCTACATGGGCCTATCCCTGGCTGAAACGGGCCAAAAACTGGATGCGGCGCTCACCTTCGACGTGGTGATGACCAAGGCGGGGCGCAAGGAGCGCTTCACGCTCGACCAATACCCGCAATTCGCGAAAGCCATCGGCGGGAAGGCGGCGCTGGCCGCCCTCAGCGGGCGGCTCGTGAGTCTGGAGACGCAATGCAACCCGCTGCTGCGGGAAGTGGTGCTCGGTTACGAAGAGCTTGCCGTGCAGTTATCCCACCATCAAAGCCGCCACTTCCAGGCCCGGCTTACCGCGCTCGCGGAGTACCGGAAGAAGCTCACGGAGCACATGGACCAGATCGCCGATTACCTCAATTGGTTCGAAGCGACGCAACGGACGCAGGACAGTGGTTCTTTTGACGAATACGTCCGCACCGCGGATGCCATGGACAAGGTGCAGGACCCGCAACGCAACGACGCGATTACCAAATACATGGACGGCGTCGAGCAGGCGCTGGCGCAGTAGCCTCAGGCGCGGCCCACCGGCTCGCCGGCCTGGAGCTTGGCCAGGCAGGAAGGGCAGATGCCGTGGGAGAAATCCGTCCCTGTCTCCTGGTGGATATAGGAATCGATCGCGTGCCAGTAGTCCTGGTCGTCGCGCACCGATTTGCAATACATGCAGATGGGCAGCAAACTCTTCAGCTTTCGCACGTCGGCGAGCGCGCTTTCCAGATCCGCCACCTTGCGCGCCAGCGCCCGCTCCAGCGCGACCACGCGCTGGCCCACGGTCAGCCGGGCCCGTAATTCATCGGGGTCAAAGGGCTTGATGACGTAATCATCCGCGCCTGCCTGGAGACCGGCGGCGATCTCTTCCTTCTGGCTCTTGGCCGTCAGGAGCACGAGATAGACATACGGCCTGTTCGCATGTTCGCGTACCCGGGCGCATACCTCCAAGCCGTCCATCTTGGGCATCATCCAATCCAGGATGGCCAATGGCGGCGCATCTTCGCTCTCCAGGATGGAGAGTGCCATCTCCCCGTCTTCCGCCGTCACGACGGTGAAACCCCAGTTCATCAAATTGCGCTCCAGAAGATGCCGGGAGACGTAGTGATCCTCGGCAACGAGAACCCGATTCGCTTCGGATACCATAAATAAAGGGTGTACTAATCTCAGTCTTTTCGCAAGCAATGGGAGCATTGCGCGTGCGTTTTGCCCGGATTTCTTCGTCCTACTCGATTTTCCGATTTCGAACCTCGAATTTTTCGGGGGCTATGCTTGAATCGACATCCACCATGGCCCCTTTTTCATGAAAGTTTCCGACCTCCGCGGCATACTCCAGTACGTTCCACGGTTCCGGGAGAAGATATTCATCATTGCGATTGATGGAGACATCATCGCCTCGGATAACTTTCCCAACATCCTGCTGGATATCGCCGTGCTCCGGTCGCTTTCCATAAAAGTCATCCTGGTCCATGGCGCCAGCGCACAGATTCAAAAACTGGCGGCTGAGCGGAATGTCGCCATTTCCAACTCAGACGGCACCGGCATTACCGACGAGCCGACGCTGAAGCTTTCCATCGAGGCGGCCACGCAAATTCTGAATGATGTGATGCAGGGCCTCACCTCCGTGGACCTTCGGGCCGCATACGCCAATTCCATCATCGCTCATCCTGCGGGCATTCTTGGCGGGGCCGATTATCTTTATACGGGCCGGGTCGAGAGGGTGGACACCAAGGCGCTGCATCTTTTCTTAAACGAGGGCATCATCCCGGTCATTCCGCCCATCGGTTTCGACGGCGAGGGCAAGACCTTCCGCGTCAACTCCGACGGCATCGCCGTGGAAGTGGCCGAGGCGATGCGCGCAATGAAGGTGATTTTTCTCTCCTCGTCCGAGAACCTGCGGCTCAACGGGGTGGAGGTGCGGCAGCTTTCCATTGCGGAAACGGAGGATATCCTCAAGAAGCGGAAGGCGAAAAACAATGGATACGACTTCGATCCGCGGCTGGCGTCGAAGCTGGAGCATGCCGCGCGCGCCTGCCGGCAGGGCGTGCCGCGCGCCCACCTGCTCAACGGCAACGTCGATGAAGCGCTGCTCGCGGAGGTCTTCAGCCACCATGGCGTCGGAGCGATGATTTACTCGAACGAGTACCAGCAAATCCGGCGGGTCTATAAAAAGGATGTCCGGGCGGTGATGGCGCTCATCCGGCAATCGGTGGAAAGCGACGAGTTGATCCGGCGGACGCGCACCGACATCACCGCGCACCTGGAGGATTATTGGGTCATCGAGGTGGACCGCACTTTGGTCGGCTGCGTGGCGCTGCACGTTTACCCGGAGGAAAACAAGGCGGAGATGGCGTGCCTCTACGTCAGCAAGAACCATAGCGGCGAAGGCTATGGGCGAAAATTGATGGCTTTCGTCGAGCAGCTTGCCGCACAGAAGGGATTGAAGGAAATCTTCGCTCTCTCCACGCAGGCGTTTGCCTACTTCCAGCAAAAGGGCGGCTTCGTGGAAACCACGCCGGACATCCTTCCGCCGGGGAGGCGGGAGAAGTACGGCCAGAGCGGGCGCAACTCCAAGGTGCTCATCAAAAGCGTACCCACCGCCACCACACCGGTGCCGCGCCCGGGTTGACCCCTTCAGCCTTTTCCCCCTTACGGCATGATCCTGGATTGCTTTGTCATCGTCGCTTACTTTGCGATCATCGTCTCCATCGGGCTCTACAAGGGGCGCGGCAGCCGGACGATGGAGGGTTTCGCCGTCGGCGATCGCAATATCCCTTGGTGGGCGGTGCTCGCATCAATCCTGGCGGCGGAAGTTTCCGCGGCCACCTTTCTCGGCGCTCCGGGAGAAGGCTATGAGTACCGGAATTACTTTTACGCGCAACTCGCCATCGGGACGATTCTCGCGCGGTTGCTGGTTTCGATCATTTTCATCAAGCCGTACTATGACTTCCGGGTCATCTCGATTTACGATTTCCTGCGCATCCGCTTTGGGGAGACTACGCGCAACGGCGCATCGATCGTATTCCTGATCACGAGGGCGCTGGCCAGCGGCACGCGGCTCTACGTGGCAGCCATCGTGCTGGTGCTGGCGTGGGAGAAGATTTATGACGTGCATCTGACGCCGGTGCAAGCGGTCTGGATTTACTTTGGCGCGCTGCTGCTGCTGACGGTGTTCACGGCCATCTACACGGCGCTGGGCGGCATCAAGGCGGTGGTCTGGACCGATTTCATCCAGGCGACGCTGATGTTCGGCGCGCTCGGTTTTGCTATTTATGAATTGCTCCATCGCATCCCGGGCGGATGGGCCACGGTGATCCAGCGGACGCGCGAGGTGATCCCGAACCCGGAGGACGTCGCAAAGCTGGGCAAGGCCGCGGCGATGGCCAACGCCCGGAACACGGCCGCCCACGCGCTCAAGTTCTGGAACTCCGGCATCACACCGGGCGCCGGCTTTTGGCCAAACGTGAAGAATGTGTTGGAGACGGAGTACACCGTGTGGGCCGCGTTCATCGCATCCACCTTTACCACCATGGCCACGCATGGCACGGACCAGGATATGGTGCAGCGGATGCTCACCGCAAAGGATCACGTCCGCAGCCGGCTTTCGCTGATTCTCTCGGGCCTCATCGATCTGCCGCTGGGTCTCTGTTTTCTCACGGTCGGCATTCTCCTCTGGGCCTTTTACCAGAAGCCGGGCATGGCGGACCCGTTCGCCTATTATATAGTGCACGGGCTTCCCCCCGGGGTGCGCGGCATCGTCATCGCGGGCCTCTTCGCGACGGCAATGGGCTCTCTCTCGACCGCGCTCAATGCCCTGGCCACCAGTTTCACGGAAGATTGGTACCTGCCTTACATCAATCCTGGAGCATCGCCGGCAAGAGTGGTGCGCGCGGCGCGCATCAGCACCATCTTCTTTTCCGTTGCGCTCGTCCTCATCGGCGCAGCCACGGCGTATGCCAAGCTGGTGCTCGATCTTCGCATCATCCCGATTGTGCTCGGCATCTTTGGCTACACCTATGGCTCGCTGCTTGGCGTCTTTCTCGCCGGCATGCTGACCAAGACGCGCGGGGACAACGCCGGCAACATCCTCGCGATGGTCATCGGCTTCCTCGCGGTCGCGGTGCTGAGCGGCCTTCACAATTCCCTCTGGATCATCATCCGCAACAATCCGTCCGCGGTCTTGTGGAAGCCGGCGTGGCTGCCGGAGATTGCGTTTCCGTGGCGCATCGCGTTCGGCAGCGTGATCACGTTTATGATCGCGATTCTCTTCCCCACCCCGCGCGAACGGCAGGAAAGCGCGCGCCGGCACGTAGAAAACCCTGCCTGATTTTGCGCATTTTTCGCTCCGGTTTTTTTCAAATCGCGAAGCGTAAAATCATTGGCCGTGCCATCCGCGAGTTTTTTGCTTTTGGGGCGCATTTTCCTTGTCGCGCCGGGGGTCGAAAATTACCCTCACCCCGCTCGCGGCGGATGGCCCAGGCGAGTGTGAATAAGTTGTGAATAATACCGAGCAAACTTTTGGTGGTGACCGGCGCAAGCCTGGATGTGCTTTCGCGCCGCAGGACGACGTTCAGAACTCGCAACCATCAGTGTTCCACAAAACGCAGCTTTGCAACCCCCTCATTTTTAACATGTTCCATTTATATGATTTTTGCCGGAAATTCGTATCCTCAGCCGGCACGCCCGTACAGTGGTCAAAAATGCGCTCTCCGCGCGCGCTTGGAACTGTGACGATTGGGTGCCGTTTGGCTCGTGGATAAATCCTATGCAGACGACTTTTCCCTCCAATCTTCAGGCCATCTGGCAGGCCATCGCGGATAATCTCGCGGCGCGCGTCACCAAGGACACTTATCAACGGTGGTTTAAGGCCATTTCCATGACCGCCGCGGATGAAAACGACATCACGCTCGCCGTCCCGAATAACATCTACCAGCTCTGGATCGAATCGAATTACATGCCACTCCTTCTGGAGTCCATCGGTTCCGTGCTGGGCGGCGCGCGGGTGATCCATTTTGTCATCGCGCCGCAGGAAAGCGCGCCGAAATCGAACGGCCGCCATTCCGGGCAGGATGAAGCGGAGGAAGAGAACCTTCTGGACTTGGGCGATGAGGCCGAACCGATGCCCGCGGCCCGCCACATCAAACCTGGCGCGGTGGAATCGAGGGGTCGTGGACGCGACGCGTCCAACGGCGGCGGGATGAACCCGCGCAACACCTTCGCGACATTCGTTGTCGGGACGAACAACCAGTTTGCGCACGCCGCTTCGCTCGCCGTCTCGCAGGCGCCGGCCCGCACCTACAACCCGCTTTTCATTTACGGCGGAGTTGGCCTTGGCAAGACGCACCTGATGCAGGCCATTGGCCAGAGTGTCGTGGAGCGCGCGCCTGCGTCGAAGGTGATGTATCTCTCCTCGGAAAAATTTACCAACGAGTTCATCGACGCCATCCAGAACAACTCGCTCGTGAAGTTCCGCAAGCGGTATCGCCAGGCGGATTTGCTGCTGATCGACGATATCCAGTTCTTCTCCGGCAAGGAACGCTCGCAGGAGGAATTCTTCCACACATTCAACACTCTCTTCGACGGCCACAAGCAGATCGTCCTCTCCAGCGATCGTCCGCCGGCGGAGATTGCGAATCTTGAGCAGCGGCTGGTGTCCCGCTTCGAGTGGGGTCTCACCGCGGAGTTGCAGCCGCCGGACATCGAGACACGGCTGGCGATCCTCCGGAAGAAAGCGGAAACGCTCACCATCAAGCTGGAGGCGCACGTCCTGGAATTCCTGGCGCAGCGCATCCGGACCAATGTGCGGCGGCTGGAGGGAGCGCTGATGCGCGTGGCCTCCTTTGCCTCGCTCAACGATACTGCGATCGGCACCGACGCCATCGAACATCTGCTAAAGGACATCCTGCACGAGGAGAGCCGCCGCACCGTCACCATCGACCTCATCCAGCGAAAGGTTGCGGAACACTTCGACGTGCGCGTCGCGGACATGACCAGCAAGCGCAGGCCGCAGAATATTGCGTTCCCCCGGCAGATCGCCATGTTCCTCGCGCGCGAACTCACCAAAGCCTCGCTGGCGGAGATTGGCGAAGCATTTGGCGGGCGCGATCACGGCACGGTGCTCCACGCCCATCGGCTGGTGCGGGAGCGGATGCGGAACGAGGAGAAGATCCGCCAGACCGTCTCGTTCCTGGAATCCCATTTGAATCGGTAGGGAAGAAGCGGTGCGGCTTCGGAAACTTTGCGCCTGGTTTTTTCCCGCGGCGAAAATTTCCGGAATCCAGCGCGGCGGAAAACCGCGCAAATTTCGGTTATCCCATTTCGAATTTTCTTCCCATGGAACCCCATTCGGCCATCATGCATTTTTCCTCCTGATTTCATGAAGCTAAGTGTCAGCAAAGAAAAGCTCCTCGAGGGATTGCAGACGGTGCAAAACGTTGTGAGCACCCGCACCACGCTGCCGATCCTTTCCAATGTCCTGCTCGAAGCGCAGGATGGCCAGCTCCGCCTCACCACGACCGACCTGGACGTCGGCATGCGCGGCGGTATCGAGGCCAGTATCGAGAAGCCTGGAGCCGCCACCCTGCCGGCGCGCCGCCTCTTCACCATTGTGCGGGAGCTGCCGAGCGCGGAGATTCACCTCGAGGTTGATTCCAAAAGCGTCGCCTCCATCCGGTGCGGCCCGAGCTATTTCAAGATCATGGGCCTGCCGCAGGAGGAATTTCCGCCGCTGCCGAAATTTGAAGGCGCGAAAACGTTCACGCTCCGGCAGAAGGATCTCAAGGACGGCCTGCGCAAGACGGCCTACGCCATCTCCACGGACGAGACGCGCTACGTGCTCAACGGCATTCTGCTTTCCTTCAAGGACAACAAGCTCACGCTGGTGGCCACCGATGGCCGCCGGCTCGCGCTGGTGGATATCGAGCTCGAATTTCCACGCAGCCACGAGGTGGAAATCATCCTTCCCAGCAAGGCCGTCACCGAGCTCGCCCGCCTGGT
The DNA here is from genome assembly GCA_036266845.1 of Chthoniobacteraceae bacterium. Taxonomy (GTDB): domain Bacteria; phylum Verrucomicrobiota; class Verrucomicrobiia; order Chthoniobacterales; family Chthoniobacteraceae; genus DATAXI01. The sequence goes on from DATAXI010000192.1 coordinate 19,287, forward strand.
CACCGAGGAAGGCGACGTGAAGATGAGCGTATCGGAAAACCAGGTCGCTTTTGAGGTGGACGGCACGCTGCTCGTCTCGAAGCTGATCGAGGGCAATTATCCGAATTACCGGCAGGTGATCCCGCCGGAAGCCAAGGAGCGAATCGTCCTGGAGCGCGAAAACTTCCTGAACACCGTTCATCGCGTCTCGCTCCTCTCGAGCGAGAAATCGAACTCGGTGAAATTGATGTTCTCCAAAAACAACATCGACATCATCGCCAATACGCCGGAAGTCGGCGAGGCTCGCGAATCGCTGCCGGTCAATTACAAGGGGCGCGATTTCTCCATCGCCTTCAATCCCGAATTCCTGATGGCTCCGTTGCGGAATCTCCCCAACGACGAAGTTTTCCTCGATCTCATCGATGAAATGAGCCCGGGCGTCATCAAGGTGCAGAGTCCGTTCCTTTACGTGCTGATGCCGATGCGCATCTCGTAAAATCAGATTGCGAAAATCGGGCGGACCATTATCTTGGTCGCCCGCCCGGTTCCCGGCATGGGCCGGTACCGGGGTGGCAAAAGCTCTCGTGGCGGAACTGGCAGACGCGTACGGCTCAGGACCGTATGGGGTAACCCGTGGAGGTTCAAATCCTCTCGAGAGCACCACCGCAAGGGAAAGAAAGGGAGGATAAAATATAGTCCATGGGAGTGTTTTTCAGGGCTTTCAAGTACGGTAGAAAGCGTATATTTTATTATCATTTGACGGAGGTTTCTGAGGGGGTTTGACTGTTCAAACATCCCCTTTCTCCGCGAATGACTTGGCTCTCCTTTCTCCAGACGTTCCTCGTGACCCTCTCGGTCCTTACCGTTGTCAGCCTCGGCTTTTTGATCCGCCTGATCTGGCCAAGAAAATAGCGCCTCTGCAAGAGCCCAAGTTCGTCCATTCCCTCTTTTCGTCCATTGCCGGACGATACGACCTCGCCAATCATCTTCTCTCCGGGGGATTCGATTTTCTCTGGCGCAGGCGGGCGACGGACATTGTCGCAGCGTGGGCGCCCGCCGCACTCCTTGATCTCGCGACCGGCAGCGGCGATCTGGCGCTGGCGATTGAGCGGGCCTGTCCACAGGCGGCGGTGACCGGCGCGGATTTTTGCGAGCCAATGCTCGAAAAGGCGCGGCAGAAAGGGCTGCGGCGCACGGTGGTGGCGGATGCGATGCAACTCCCCTTTCCCGACGGGACATTCGACGCGGTCACGGTGGCGTTTGGCCTGCGCAACATGGAATCGTGGCCCGGAGCGCTGCGGGAGATGGCCAGGGTGATCAAGACGGGAGGGCATCTGATGGTGCTGGATTTCTCGATGCCCGGGCCGCCATTGCGCGGAGCCTACCGATTTTACCTGCATCACGTGATGCCGGTCCTGGCGGGAATCGTGACGCGGGAGAAATACGCGTATGATTACCTGGGCGATTCGATTGAGAAATTCCCCTGCGGCGAGGCCATGGTTTCGCTGATCGAAGAATGCGGATTTGAATCAGCCGAATGTCACCCGCTTACGGGAGGCATCGTCTCCCTGTACACGGCAACGCGCGGCTCACTTCGCCTGGACGGGTGATGTGCTGACCTGGGGCGGAGCGGAAGGCGCGGCCTCGGGAGTTGCGGTGGCGCCAGGTTCCGGGCTCGCGGCGGGAATGGCCTGCGTGGGCGCGGGAGAAGCAGCGGGGAGCACATCGGCGGAAAGCGCGTCGTGGTCGGTCTTGCTAATCTCGAAGGTTCCATCGTGGCCGCCGGCACTGGCGTACCAGTAATTCCCGGCGGGCGCGCCGATCTTCACCGTATTCGTCTTCTTATCGGCGGTGGTAAAGGCGATGGTGACCGCCGGCTTATCGAGCCCCTGCTCAGGCTTGGCGACCCCGGCCCATTGCTCGGCGCGGAGCGTGGCCAGCGTATTTACGAGGCCCTCGATATTGGGAGTATTGAGCGCGATATCGCCCTTGGCGGGCTTCCATAGTCCCTTTTCCTTCACCAGCGAGATCGTGGCCTGATTATCATGAGTCACGTCGAGCGCGGTGATGTCGTCCGGCTTGAGGTTGTCAATGGCGAGGTCCTGCCACTTGAGCGGATCGGTATAAATATTGTCGAGAATGCTGGCCGGCACGGTCACGATGAACGGTTCGTCATCCAGCTTTGCGTAAACATTATTCCCGTCCACCTTGCCAAAGAGGATGCTTTCCAGCGGCTCCTCGCCGGCCTTGGTTTCGGCGGTGTTCTCGCTGGCGTAGGAGGAGAACGTCACCTTGACCTGGGGCTGATCGAGGCCGTATTTGGCGAGATCGGTTGCGACATCGGATACGAACGCGGTGACCAACTGGTCCTGCAGGGCGGTGACCATCTTCTGGACATCGCCGGCGTTGGCCGGCTTATCGTTGAGGCTCTTGATGGTCCAGTTCTCGCCCTTGCGCGCCAGGAGAATCTCCGGAGCACCGGCGGCGGCGATGTGAATGCGGTCCACCGTATTGAAATCGAGCCGGACCAGATGATGATCGCGCACATCATTCGGCTTGGTATCGAGGATTGCGGCGGCGGTTTTCGGCAGGAAAAAGACCGCGTCGCGGTCGGAAACCTTCGCGTAAACCTTCTGGGGATCCTTCTCGATGGGCTTGGAAAGCTGGAGAACGAGCGGTTTCTCCACGCCTTCGGCGGTGAAGGTCACAGTCCCCGCGGCATCATTGAGAGCGGTATTGGCCGCGCCGGCCTGGGCATCGGGGACGAAGGAATCGATCTTCGTGGTGAGCGTCTGGGAGATGATGTCGGAAATCTTGGCATCGTCGCCGCGCGCCTTGATTGGCTTTTCGATCTGCCAGTGGTCCTGGTTCTTCTTCAGCTCGATCTCGCCGGCGGCGGTTTTGATATCCACATCGGTCACTTGGGAAGCGGCAATCGTCGCGAGCTGATGGCTGCGGAAATCGTCCGCCGGCTTGATCACCTGGGTGCGGAGTTCATTGGAAACCACATAGACCTCATTGGAATTGCCGAGGCGGATGTATTCCTTGCCCTCGATGGCGGCATCCTTGCCGAAGAGGATTTCGCCCGGAGCATCCTGGCCGAGCAACTGGAGCGTGACCGAGGGCTTGACGACCCCGTACTCGCGGAGGTCCTCGGGCTTGATGGTGGTATCCTTGTCGAGCGTATCGATGGAAGTCAGCAACTGCGTGACGGCGGCTTCGTCGGCGCGATCCTTGACGGGAGCGTCCATCTGCCACTGGTCATTTCGTTTCCGCAGCTCGATGCGGGTATCGTTATTGGTGATGTTCAGCCCGTCGATTTTGTCACGATCCATCTGCACGACGTGGCTGCTCAATTCCTGGGCCTCCTGAGTCGTGGGTTGCTTGGTTTCGTAGAAACGCAGGAAGCAAAAGATGGCCCCGGCGATGACCAGGAGAATGAGGGTGTTTCTCAGTTTCATTGGCTGCGAAAGGATTTTCTCATTAAAACAACTTCATTATGGCCGCACGGTCTTAGCGGCGGCGCTGAATCCAGACGCCGAAACCGATCATTGCGACGACGGCCGGCATTACGAGCAACACGAGCAACTCCATCTTGTGCATCTCGTCGTCCGTGAGATTGAGGCTGAACTGCTGGATGCCCTTGGGCGGAATGCCGATGAGGTCCTTGCGATTGAGGAGCCAGTTAAGACCATCGATGACGAAATCGACATTCGCTTCCGTGAGGGCCGCGTTGGTCAGGAAGTCGGCATTGCCGGTCACGATCATGCGGGCGGTATCCATCTGCACGGAGGCGTCCGGCAGGGCGCCTTTTTCCGCGGACGCGGCAACCGTAAGAGGGGCGTTGATATCCTCCTTGGGATCATAGGCAACGCCGGTGGTTTCCATGTCCTGATATTTGGTTTCGCCCCAATAGCCCTGGGAGGCGATGGCGAGAGGATCGGTGCGAACATCGGGCAATTGCGTCAGCGCGAGCGATTGCGTCTGGCCGGGAAAAATCGTGTCCACGCCCTTGAGATCCTTCGTAATGGGGCTGCTTTCTGAGAAATTCGAGGCGACATCGCGGACGATGCCCGTGATCGGCCCCATGGACATCGTGCGCAAGACCCGGTCATCCTGCGGCTTGATGCCGGCGGAAGCGAGGAAGGCGTCGAGCTTTGGGGTGTGGCCGCTGGGATCCAGCGCGACGAAGATGCGCCCGTCCTTGCCCCAGTAATCCTGCAACAGCTTTAACTCGCGGTCGGTGAGATCATACTTAGCGCCAATGAGCATGACCGCCTTGGCGTCATCGGGGATCGTGGTGTCATTCATGAGCACCGTCGTATCCATCAGGAGGTTCTGGCGCTGCATGTAAGCCTTGAAGGCCGAGAGATCGTCGCTGTTCAGCTCTGGGCCGCCTTTGCCTCCGATAAGATAGATCTTGTTCTGATGCGGCTCCGTGACTTCGAGAATGGCGCTGGTGAGAGCCTGCTCGCCCTTGAAGCCCTTGAGCTGCGGGGGCTGCCCGGTCATCTCGCCGCTATTGTCATACTCCGCCATGTCCGCGGCGTTCACCACCTTGCTGTGGCCCTGATAATCGATGATCACCACGTTCTCATTGCCGAACTTATACTTGGTCATCAATTCCTTGGCGCGGCCAAGGTCCTTGAAGGGATCGATGGTTTCGACATCCACCATTCCCTGAGGCGCGGCGTACTGGTACTCCTTGAGCAGCGACTGAAGATAGGAGAAGATATCGCCGCCGGGGAGTCGGGGATCGGGGGAGAAGAACTCGTAAATCTTCAGCGGCTTCTGGAGATGGGCGAGGATTTGTTTCGTCTGATCCGAGAGCCGGGTGGTCTGGTCCAGCGAAAAATCCCAGCGTTTGAAATGCTTGAACGCGTAGTAATTGATGCCCGCCAGGATGAAGAGCAGGGTCAGGATCTGCACCAGCACATTGGTGCCGATGGCCACGCGATGAATGCGAGGCGCCTTCTTGGTATCGGTACTATTGGTTGCCATGGACAATTACGCCTTCCATTTGCGGAACTGGAAAACCTGGTAAGTGAGAACGAGCATGAGCGTGGTCATCGTGAGGTACCAGACGATGGGGCGGGTATCGATGATGCCCTTGGAGAAATTCTCCATGTGATCGATGGCGGAGAAGTAACCGAACACGTCGCGCATCGTGCTGGAGACATCGAGCATCACAAATTGAAGCAGGCCGGCGAAGAGAAGCACGAGGATCATCACCAGACTGATGACCGCGGCGATGATCTGGTTCTTTGTGAGGACCGAGGCGAAGCAGCCGACCGAGCAGTAGAACATGCCCATGAGGAGGAGCAGGAGATAAGCGCCGAAGTAAGCGCCCGGCGCCTGTGCGGCCTGGGCCTTCGTCGCCCACTGGAATATCCAGAAGTAGATCGCGCTGGGAACCCAGAGAATCACGTAAAACACCAAACAGCCGAGCCATTTGGTAATCACCACCTGCCAATCCTTGACCGGCGCGGTCATGAGGGACTCGATGGTGCCGAGCTTGAACTCCTCAGAGAAGGAACGCATCGTGATGAGCGGAAAGACGAGGAGATAGG
>DATAXI010000221.1:0-3050 GCA_036266845.1 Chthoniobacteraceae bacterium
ATTTTGGCCTTGCGCTCCTGGCTGAGCACGAGGCCGAGGAGCGCGGCGAGGTGTGGGGCACGCCATACTACGTGGCGCCCGAGAAGCTGGATCACGCTCCGGAGGATTTTCGCAGCGATATGTACTCGCTGGGCGGCACGCTTTTCCACGCCATCGCGGGCCGGCCGCCTTTTGAGGCGGATACGGCTTCCATGGTGGCGCTCAAGCACCTGAAGAGCAAGGCGGTCAGCCTCCAGGCCTTCGCGCCGGATGTCTCCAGCGCAACGGCTTACGTCATCAACCGCACGCTCAACAAAGACCCCGACCAGCGTTACCAGAGCTACGCGGAATTGATCGAGCATCTGGAGTACGCGCGCAGCCAGCTTGGCGATACCGCCTCCGGTCCGCGCAAACCGAAGCAGCGCGTGGTGGTCGAGGGCGCCGGCCAGCAAAAGGCCGCGGGGATCATGACGCTTTTGATGCTGCTCATCCTCATCGGCGTGGGGGTGGCCGCTTACAAGTATCGCAATAACATCTTCTCGATGGCGGGAGTCACGGCCGCCGCCACGCCCGATCCGGCAGCCGTCGCGAAACATTTGCAGGATGACTTTGCCGCGGCGCGAAAGCAGATCGCCGGATGGGACTTCAATAACGCGGTCGAGGCATTCCGGAAACTGGACGATGAGAACGAGAATGATGGCCAGCCGATGAAAAACTGGATCACGCTTCACCGCGGCATTATCTCCCTGCTCAACGAAAACGAGCCGGATGCGTCGGGCTGGTTCAAGAAGCTCGGGCAGTACAGCCATTACTCGAACGATCTGGCCGACAGCACCCTGGTGAAATTTTTCGCGCACGTCGCCGAGACAATGACGGCGCATGGCCCGGTCAAGCCCGATCAGGCCAGCCTTTACGCATCGGATAACGTCGAAGCGCTCGGCCCGTTCATCTTCGCGATGAAAGATTGGGACCTGGGACATTTCACAGAGGCCGGAAAGCTGCTGGGGCAATACCTTGATTCAGACCCGAAAGAGCCGTTCCAGTGGGTGGCGGATTACAAGCCGGTTGCGCAAGTTTACTCGGACAGCATCGACCGTTACGAAAAAATCGCGGCCCTTGCCGCCGCGGCGGATACGCCGGAAAAGCGGGCGGATGCGCTCAAGCAGGCGCAGGATTTGCAGGCGCAATCCAAAGGCAAAATGGCCGAGGCCCTGGGCAAGGTGGCCGGGGAAATCCAGAAAAAGAGCGCCTCCGAGGACGCGGCGTACAACGCCCGAATGTCTGAGGCGAAACAGCAGGACCAGCAGGCCCTGGGCGATGCAAAGAGCCGGTACGCGGCGCTGATCGGCGCGTTTCATTTTGACGAGGCGAAAGCCGCGATCGAAAACGCGGCGGTAACCGGCCCCGAAGGCCAGCAGGAGAAGCAGATCCTTTTGAAAAAGGCCGACTGGCTGCGGCAATTCAAGGCACAGCTTATCCAGGACATCAATCATTACGGGTATGCGCCGGCCCTCTTCAGCCGGGCCGGAGGGGCACTGCCCGAGGGGCCCAAGACGGCCAGCGACGCCGGCCTCATCATCCAGACGCAATTTGGCCCTGTCCCCGCGCAGTGGAGCACCCTGACCGTGAACGACCTGTTTGCGATGGCGAATCAATTTGCCGCGAGCATGGCCGCCAGCGCGCCGCAGCAGGCTGCCGAACGCCAATGGCTGGCGGGCGTCTTTGCCTGCGAGGAAGGCTTGACCAACCAGGGGCTCAATCTTTTGCAGCAGGCTGCGCAGACCAGGGACGAGTACAAAAGCGATTTGACCCTCTTCTCCGCTCCGCAGCAATAAGCAGTGATGACATCCGAGCCCCTGGATCTCGCCTGGTTTCGCAATCCGCCCGCCTCACACCGGTCCATGCCGCTCTGGGTATGGAATGGCGAGGTGACCGAGGCGCGCATCACGGAGATGCTCGAGCAATTCGCGGCGCGGGGAATGGGCGGCGTGTTTGTGCATCCGCGTCCCGGCCTGGTGACCGAGTATCTCTCGGAGCGCTGGTTCCAGCTTTGGGGATTCGCGCTCGCGGAGTGCAAGCGGCTCGGGATCGAGTGCAACATTTACGATGAGAACAGCTATCCCGCCGGTTTTGCCGGCGGCCATGTGCCGGCGCGGCTGCCGCACGCGGTGTGCCAATATGTGGAAGCGCGGCTGCATCGCACCGGCCCGGTGCGGTGGGAGGGGGAATTGCTCGGCGCATGGCGAATCGAAGAGAACGGAGCCGCTGCCGCGCTGCCCGCGGGAACGCCGCCCGATGATGCGGTGAAGGACGCGCCCGTGATGACGCTTGCGCTGCGCCGGGCTTCGGGCAGCCCATGGACCGCATGGTTCCCCATGGCGGATATTACGCGGCCGGAAGTCGCGCGCGAGTTCGTTGCGACGACCTACGAGCCCTACGCGGCGCGGTTCGGCGCGGAATTCGGCAAAACGATCTCCGCCATTTTTTGCGACGAGCCGCTGCTCGCGACTTCCGGCGCGTACTCGGCATCCATCGGGCTGCCGCTCTCCCGCTTTTATCTGAAGGAATTCCGGCGCGATCACGGATACGATCTGCTGCCCAGGCTGGCGGATCTGTTTGTCGATCACGACGCGGCCGGCGCGACGCGATTCGATTATTACCGCACGCTGCAACGGCTCTGGTGCGAGAGTTTCCTCAAGCCGCTGTCCGGCTGGTGCGCGGCGCACGAGGTGCGTCTGACCGGGCATTACATGGAACACGAATGGCCCAATCCCGTGCTGAGCCCATCGTGCATGGAAGGCTACCGCTGGTTGCAAATGCCCGGGGTTGATCTGCTCGCGCCGCAATTCGACTTCCGGCATCCCGAACGCAACGGGCATTACGTGATGACCCTGCGCGAGCTGAACAGCGCGGCCAATCAGTTGGGCCAGCCGCGCCGGTTGTGCGAGACGCACGGCGTCGGTGGCTATGAAGCCGTCTTCGAGGATTTCAAGCGCCTCTCCGACTGGCTCATGGTCAACGGCATCGATTTTATCAATCCACACCTGAGTTTTGAGACGATTAGCGGCGCG
>DATAXI010000214.1:0-30301 GCA_036266845.1 Chthoniobacteraceae bacterium
CCACGGCGGGCACAAGGAAGGGGGCGGGCCGGAAGCGAGCTTCAAAATGACATGGACGCTGGATGCGCTGGAGGATGGCCGCACGCGCCTCACGGTGCGCCAGGTTTACCCCAGCGCGGAAGTGCGCGACCAAGTGGCGAGCTTCTACGGCGCGATCGAGGGAGCCAAACAAACCATGGGCCGCCTGGCCGAGCGCATCGCGACGACGCCGCTGGTCATCGAGCGCACATTCGACACGCCGGCGGAGAAGGTGTGGAAAGCCATCACCGACCGGGATCAGATGAAGGAGTGGTACTTTGACATGCCCGATTTTCGCGCGGAAACCGGCTGCGAGTTCGGTTTTTCCGTCGAGCACGAAGGGACCAACTATGTCCATCTCTGCCGGGTCACGGAGGTAGTGCCCGGGAAAAAGCTGGCCCATACCTGGCGCTATGACGGGGTGGAAGGTGAATCGTGTGTGACATGGGAATTGTTTCCGGAGGGGGGCGGCACGCGACTGCGGCTCACGCATGAGGGGCTGGAGACATTCCCGCCGGTGGCGGCTTATGCGCGGCGGAATTTTGTCCGCGGCTGGAGCTTCATCCTGGATACCGACCTGCGGCCAACCCTGAGCCGGTGAGTTTTTACGGTTGAAAAACGCGGGAGGGGTTTCCAAAGTGCCTGCCCCACAATGCTATTGGAATCCTATCTCTCGGAGCGCTCCGCGCTGGTGGACAAGGCGCTGAACCGCTTTCTGCCCAAGGCCACGACCAAACCGCCCACGCTGCACAAGGCGATGCGCTACAGCATCTTTGCCGGCGGCAAACGGCTGCGCCCCATATTGGCGCTGGCGGCCGCGGAGGCGTGCGGGGGAAAGATCGAGGCCGCGCTGCCGCACGCGTGCGCGGTGGAGTGCGTGCATACTTACTCGCTCATCCATGACGATCTTCCCTGCATGGACGATGACGATCTGCGCCGCGGGCGGCCGACCAATCACAAGGTCTTTGGCGAAGGAGTGGCCGTGCTGGCGGGCGATGCGCTGCTGACCATCGCCTTTGAGATTCTGAGCCACGCCACGCCCGCACGCAGGTACGATATGACCGCGCTCATCCGCGAGCTGGCGGGCGCAGCCGGCAGCCGCTGGCTCATCGCCGGCCAGGTGCTGGACCTGGAGGGCGAAGGCAAGCCGGTGGCGGCCCGCGACCTGAAGTTTATCCATCAATCCAAGACCGCCGCGCTGCTGACCGCTTCCATCCGCCTCGGCGCGATGAGCGCAAATGCCTCCGAGGCGAGCTTGCAGGCGCTCACGGACTTTGGCCAGGCGCTGGGCCTCGCCTTTCAGGTCATCGACGATATCCTGGATGTCACCCAGACGAGCGAGAAGCTGGGCAAAAGCGCCGGCAAGGACATCGCGGCGCAAAAGGCCACCTATCCCGCCGTCTTTGGCCTTGAACGTTCCCGCAAGGAAGCTCAACGCCTCACGCAGGCCGCTCGCGAGGCGGTAAAGCCGTTGGGCAAAAATGCGCCGCCGCTGCTTGCGCTGGCCGATTACCTTCTGAACCGCGAATATTGAGCCTTTGAGCCGGAGCGGTTCCGCTCAAAGGGCGAGCCGGATTTTCTAAAAGATGCCCGCGGTTTCCTCGTGCCCGCCATCGAGGCAGGGAGAGCTTTCCTCATCCAGCAGCGCCTCGCAAAAAATCGGATCGATGCCCTTGGCGCGCAATGCCGCAAGGCAGATGGCCAGCGCAGGTGTCGGCGCGAAGGCTTCCGCCCCGGAGAAGGCGGCGCGCCACACGTCCCCCTGGCGGCGAATTTCCGTCTGCCGCGATTCCGCGCCCAGCCGCTCCACCACCGTCCATGCGGACATCAGGTCGCTCGAGTAGGGAGCATAGATCCGAATCTCCTCGACCGTGGCGACTTCCCAATCGAGATCCGGGCGGAAAAGGCGGTAATAGGAATTATGGATCGCTTCCTCCGCCTCGGTGCGGGAAGTGAACCGGAACAGACCGTAGGAATCCTGCCACGCGATCTCGGGCTCATCACCCGCGACGTGCTCACCTACCAGCGCATCCAGTTGAGAGAGATTGGCGACGCGGACCCGGCCCAATCCGGCGCCCAACCAGGGTTTTGCCTCTTGCACGCACCATGAAACTCCGGTTAGGGCGAAATGGCAAAAATAAAATCCTTCCACCATTCCCTGACGCGTGTTTCAGAAATCGACCTACCGCACTACCGATAATTCCAACTCGTAGTCGGAAAGCTTGGAAAACGCAGAAATCCGAATCGGGTTGCGAGCGAATCGCTCATTCCGCCATCGATGCCAGCACGAGCCGCACCTGCAAGGGGATGCTGGCCATGGGCCGGTTGTCCGCGGATATATCGATGGAATAGGCGCCCGCTTTTGCAAACGGCAGTTGCTGCAAATTCAAAATCAGGTTTCTCGTCGCGAAGAAAAGATCGTGCGGCAACTCGACATCGAAGGAGGTTTCCATGGGCGGGACAATCGAGTGGCCGTCCTCATCCACAAAGAGCACGCTCACTGTGTGCGGGCCTTCTTCCTCCTTGCGAAAAAGGATGCGCAGGGCCACGGAGCACTGTGGATGAAGCGCGGGCAGCACGGGCGTGACGATGGTGTCAAAAGAACCCATGAGGCACAGTTTTCCCGCATAATCGACGGCGGAATCGCACAGTACGGCGACTTGGATCTCCATGGGCGGGAGCGTGAGGGAAGCGCGTGGGATTTGCAACATCGGGTCCCACCGGTCTAATTAACAGCGCGCATGCCCAACAAGCGGATCACACCCTACGAGCGGCTTTTCCCCGGCCACAAACGCCGCTGGCTGCTCTGGCTCATGCTGGCGGCGCTGTTGGTCCTGCTGGGCTGGGGCGGTTTTATCCTCTGGTACCTCACCGCAAAGCGGGTCATCGCTTCCAGCGGCGGCATCTACTTTCTCCGGAGCGTGGCGCTGGATGTGCCGGAGTACCGCCAGGGCGATCCGCGCTGGCACGACGATCCGCTGGGCAATACGTCCGATACGCTCGGGCAGACCGGGTGCGCCGTCAGCAGCGCGGCCATGGTCCTCAAGTCCTACGGGATCGACACGGACCCGCAGCGGCTCAACCAATATCTCACGACGCACGGCGGCTACGTCGGCACCGGCTACCTGGTCTGGGAGAAAGCCGCGGAGCTGGGCCACGGTTCCGTCGAGAAAGCCTACGAGGATCTGCCCAGCTATTGGCGAATCGACCGCGAGCTGATGCGGGGCAATCCGGTTATCGTGCGCCTCCATTTCCCGAGCGGGATGACTCACTTCGTGGTCATCGCAGGGAAGCGCGGCTACGATTACCTCATCCGCGATCCCGGCGCCGGGTGGAATCGCGGCCTATACCCGCTGCGGGACCTGACGCCCACGATTGACGGGCTGAGGTATTACCGGAGGAAATAGCGCCATGCGCAGCAATGGCAATCGCCGTGCCGCCGATAGACTGAGCGCACAAAGCCAATATACGGGAAAGCAGGCTGACGATCATTTGGATGATCGTCACGGAATGTGAATGAAAGTTGCGCGATGCAATCTGTTTCCAAGCGATTTCAATATTACAAGTCCTGGAATTCTTTCTCTGTTAGTCCGGCTTGCTTTAAAATTGAGCGAAATGTTCCCGAAGGGACATCTCCAGTGTGCATTGGAACATAAGTCTGCCGCCCATCCGCATGGCGTAGAACTATGTGGGAACCACTCTGGCGACGGACTGCGAATCCGGCTTTCTCCAACCGGCGCAAGACTTCCCTGGCCTTGAAGGGCATCAGTCCACCTCGACCGTTGCCAACACCGATTCGCGAGTCGGAGCAATGCTCTCACCCGCTGCCTTCTTTTCGTCGACCCACAGATGGATCAAGTCCCGCGCTGCCCCAAGCGCGCCCTCGATTCCCTCCCCATGAGTCGTCACGCCAAGCGAAGGCACGTGGGCGTAAAACCACCCCGGCATATTCTCAAGGTCTTCCACCGGCTCGACTACGACGCTGTACCGCATGAGGTTACTTTGCCCGTTTTCCGGGCTTTGTCGAGTCTCGCCCCGGAAGGCTCCGCCGAGGCGGCAAGCCGACCCGCATACCAATCGTCTTCGGCTGGACAGAGGTAGGCGCGGGGATTACAAATTCCGCTTTTTCCCTATGCTGAAACATCCCCGGTTGACTGAAGAGCGAATCGCGCGAGCCATCGAGCTTTTGAAGGATTGCGTTTACACCGGGCACGCGGCGCTGCGGGTGGAGATCTGCGAAGTGCCCGGGGAACCGGTTTTTCCGGCGCGGGCTCCGGAGAGCGGCTACCGTCCCATCCAGGTGGGTGGGGAGTGGGGTCCGGCCTGGGGAACAGCCTGGTTCCGGTTTACGGGCACGGTGCCGGCGGAGTGGAAAGGGCGCGCGGTCTCGGCGCTGGTGCGGCTGGGTGCGCTGGCGGGGGAAGGATTTACGGCGGAGGGCCTGGTCTGGCGGGATGGGAAGCCGGAGCGGGCGATCAATGTGAACCGGGCGGATGTGCCGCTGGCTGCGCCGGCACGGGGCGGGGAGCCGGTTTCGATCCTCATCGAAGCCGGGGCGAATGTCTCGGCGAGCTGCTGGCTGCCGGTGGGCGACCCGGAGCCCATTTCAGCGGAGCCGCTCTTCACGCTGGAGCGGGCGGAGCTGGCCTGTTTTGACAGCGAAGCCTATGAACTGCATGCGGACCTGAAGCTGGCTTACGAGGTGATGATGGAATTGCCGGAGGCAACGCCGCGCCGGGGGCAATTGCTGCGGGCGTGCAACGATGCGCTGAATGTGCTCGATCCGCAAGATCGCGCGACCTACGCGGCTGCGCGGGAGAAGCTGCGCGACGCGCTGGCCAGCCGCAACGGCGGCTCGGCGCATGAGGTTTCCGCGATTGGCCATGCGCACATCGATACGGCGTGGCTCTGGCCGCTGCGGGAGACGATTCGCAAATGCGCGCGCACGTTTTCCACCCAGCTCGCTTACATGGAGGAGCATCCGGAGTATGTCTTCTGCTGCTCCCAGGCGCAGCAATACCTCTGGATGAAGGAGTATTACCCGCACATCTACGAGGGCATTCGCGAGGCGATCAAGCGCGGACAATGGGAGCCGGTCGGCTCCATGTGGATCGAGGTCGATTGCAACATTCCCTCGGGCGAATCGATCGTGCGCCAGATTCTCCACGGCAAAAATTTCTTCATGGATGAATTTGGCTACGAAACGCGGGATTGCTGGCTGCCGGACGTGTTCGGCTACAGCGCGGCAATGCCTCAGGTGCTGCTGAAAAGCGGCATCGACTCCTTCGTCACACAGAAAATCTCGTGGAGCCAGTTCAACAAATTCCCGCATCACACCTTCCTGTGGGAGGGAATTGACGGCACGCGCGTTTTCTCCCATTTCCCGCCGGTGGATACGTACAACGCGAATTTCTCGCCGAAGGAGCTGGCCTTTAACGTGCGCAATTTCAAGGAGCACGACCGGGCAAACCGCTCGCTTTATATCTATGGCTATGGCGATGGCGGCGGCGGCCCGACTCCCGGGATGCTGGCGGCGGCGGCGCGCCTGAAGGATCTGGAAGGGATGCCGAAGGTGGAACTGGAGAAGGTTTCGGAATTTCTGGCAAAGGCGAAGGCGGATGCGCGGGATCTCCCGGTGTGGGTCGGCGAGCTTTACCTGGAATATCACCGCGGCACGTACACCACGCAGGCGCGGACGAAACGGGGAAATCGCAAATCCGAATTTCTGCTGCGGGACGCGGAATTCTTTGACGTGCTTGCGGGGCGTGCCGGGTACGAGGTGGCGGCGGGCGGCGCGGAGGCGGGACGCGCGCCGTACGACGTGGTGGCGCGCAATTCGGCGACGCCGGCGGGGTACCTGGACCGCGCCTGGAAGCTGCTGCTGCTCAATCAATTTCACGACATCATCCCGGGATCGTCCATCGCCCGCGTGTACCAGGAGAACGCCGCGGACTACGCGACCATCGCGGAGCTGGGAGGCGCGATCATCGAGCCCGCGCGGCAGTCTCTCACGGAGCGCATCGATACGAGCGGCGCGGAGCGTCCGGTGATTGTTTTCAACACGGCCGGGTTTGCGCGCAGCGAGGTGGTCTCGCTGCCGGACGGCGCGCCAGTGCATCTGGAGGCGCCGGCTTGCGGCTATGCGGTCGCGGATGCCGCGGCGCAGAGGCCGGTGGCATCCTTCGCGCATCCCGTGGAGATCATCGAGCGGCGCAGACTGCTCGCGATGGATAACGGGATGCTGCGCATCCTCATCGACCGGGCCACGGGAAATCTCCACGGCGTGCGTGATCACCGGCATGACCGCGAGGTGCTGGTGGTGGGCCGCGAGGGAAACGTCTTCCAGATGCATCGCGATTACCCGAACCATTTTGACGCATGGGATATCGACCCGTTCGCGTTTGAGACATGCGAGGAGATCGGCGGGCTCACGTCCATCGAGATCGTGGAGAAGACGGAATTGCGCGCGACGGTGCGCATCGAGCGGAAGTTCGGCGCCTCGGCCATCAGCCAGCGTATTGTGATGTGCGCGGGCTCGCCGCGCATCGATTTCGTGACGACGATCGATTGGCGGGAGGACCACAAGCTCCTGAAGGTCGCGTTCCCGGTCAATGTCCGCTCACCGCGCGCGACGTATGAAATCCAGTACGGCCACACGGAACGTCCCACGCATTACAATACAAGCTGGGACATGGCGCGGTTTGAAGTATGCGCGCAGAAATGGGCGGACCTGAGCGAGGGCGATTACGGCGTGGCGCTGCTGAACGATTGCAAGTACGGCTACGATATCCATGGCAAGGTGATGCGCCTGAGCCTGCTGCGCGCGCCAAACGCGCCGGACCGGACGGCGGATCGCGGCCATCACGAATTTACCTACGCGCTGCTGCCGCACGGGGGCGATTTCCGCAAGGCGGGGGTGATCGAGCAATCCTACGCGCTGAACATGCCGCTGCATGTCATCCCGGCGGAGCCGCACGCGGGTGATCTGCCGGAGCGGCGCAGTTATTTTGAGGTGGATCGCCCGGGCGTGCTCATCGAGGCGGTGAAACATGCGGAGCAGGAAGAATCCGTGATTGTGCGCCTGTACGAGGCGAACGGCTCGCGCGGCATGGTCACGCTGACCACGGCGCTGCCGGTGAAACACGCCTTCCGCGCGGATCTGCTGGAGCGGACAGACGCGCCGGTGGCGTGCAAGGAAGGGCAAATCCAGTTTGCGGTGAGGCCGTTTGAGATTGTGACGTTCAAGCTCATCCTGGGATAACGCCATGCAGTGGCACGTCTTCGCGATCGGGAAACCGAAGCTCGGTTTTGCGCGCGAGGGCGTGGAGGAATACGCGAAGCGGCTGCGCCCGCTGGCGCCGGTGACGATTGATTACGTCAAGCCCGCCGGCGGGGAAACGGAGAGCGCCGCGCTGCTGCGCCGCAGCGAAGGGATGCACCGCATCGCAATGGATGAGCGCGGCAGGCAATGGACGAGCATGGAATTCGCCGCGCAGGTCGCGCAATGGGAAATGGAGCGAATCAAATCCGTCGCGCTCCTTATCGGCGGCGCGGACGGGCACAGCGAGGAATTGCGGGCAAAGGCGAACGTGCTTTGGTCACTGGGCAAGCTGACGCTGCAACACGAATTGGCGCTGGTCGTCGTGATCGAGCAACTCTACCGGGCTTACAGCATCAAGGCCGGGACGTCTTATCACAGGGAAGGATGAATTGTTTTCCTCACCCGAGTTCGGAGTGAATCTTGATAAACCGCAATACGTCGTGGCGGGTGATGATCCCGAAGACCTTGCCGTTTTCCAGGACGGCGAGGCGTCCCTCGCCCGCGGCGAGCAGACGGCGCATGGCGGATTCGGCGGAATCGGAGGCGTCGATGGTGGCGTTGGATGAGGCGATTTGCGAGGCGGTGGTCCATGCCCATTTTTCGCGCGGCAATGCTTTTAGATTCTCGACATGCAGCATGCCGCGGAAGTCGCGATCATCGCCGACCACCGGGTAGGCGACGTGATTTTTCGTGAGGATGAATTCATCCACGACGAGCGTGAGCGGCGTGTAGTCCGGGATGCACACGGGATCGCGTGTCATGATATCGGCCACGCGGACGCCGCCGAGGACCTCGTGGTAAAGGACATTGGTGTAGCCGCTTTCCGCGGCGTTCTTGAGAAAGATGCCGATGAGGAAAAAGATGAACGCGGTCCACGCACCTTCGAACAGAGTGATCACGCCCAGGACGATGAGCACCCAACTGAAACCGACGCCGATGCGGGTGGTGATGAACGTGGCCTTGCGGAGATTGCCGGTGCGGGACCAGATGATCGCGCGCAGGATTCGCCCGCCATCAAGCGGGTAGCCGGGAATGGCGTTAAAGACCACGAGGATGAGATTGACCTCCGCCAGCCACTGCAGGATGAGCGAGGCGGGGAACCAGCCCATGCGAAAGCTGAAATAGGAGGCCGCTCCATAAAGGATGGAGAGAAGGATGCTCACCAGCGGACCTCCGGCGGCGATCTTGAGTTCCGCCGCGGCGGTATCGGGCTCGCGCGAAATCTCCGCGATGCCGCCGATGAAGAGGAGCGTGATGCGCGGCACCGGGATACCGCATCGCTGGCTCACGAGGCTGTGCCCCAGCTCATGCAGGAGGATGCTGAGGAAATAGACGAGCGCCGCCGCTCCGCCCATGATGAAATACGTGGTGCGCGAGAGGTCCGGCAGATTATCGGGAAAAATACCGACCGCCAGCTCGTAGGTCACAATGGCGGCGATGAGGAACCAGCTATAATCGAGATAAAAGCGGATGCCGAACCACCGTCCGAGATAAAGGCCGAAACGCGAGCGCCCGTTCATTGCTTCATCCGGGCGGTTTCCGGAGTCATCACATTGGGCGCGGGCGCCGGGCTGGGAGCGGGAATCGGGGCGCCAAGCGTGAAGGGCATGGTATCCGGCAGCGCGGTATCTACGTAGCCGGCGAGCGCGTCGGTCGTCTCCGGGCTCCAGGTGCAATATTTTTCCGCCAGCGTGCCGAAGATGTAGCCGTCAAAAGGGTCGCCGCCGGCAACGCCCGCCGCGTGGAGCGAGATGCCCGGGGAATGGCCCGGATTGAGGTAAAACGTGCCGTCGGGAATCGTGGCTTTATCCGGACCCTCGGCAATGGAGAAGCCGTGGATGCCAATCTCCCCGGCAAGCGCCGGTTTTCCGATGGCGCCGGTGACATTCAACGACGGCATGACGCTGCCGGTGGCATTGGAAAGCTCCGTGGCGGCGGTGCCGGTGACCCGGATGTCCAGCTTCCATGCGGACGGGCCGGGCAGGGCGAGCGCGGGCAGAGCGCCCTGAAGGCCGCAACTGCCGGGGGCGACGAGGGCTTGCAAGGTCGCCTTGTCGCGAATGGCGAGCGTCAGCGCCCGGGCTGTGCCGGAAAGCGCCAGGGCATCGGGTGCGCCGCCGGTGCGCAGATCGAGCGCGGCGGTGGCGCTGATCCCCTGCCCCAGCGTGAGCGGAGCGGAGGGGATTTTGATGGTGAGGCCGATGTCCGGCTTGCGGACGTCGCTGGCGGTCACAATGCCGGATGCGGTCCAGGCGAGATCATTCCACGAGCCGGAACCGGAGGTGAGCGCGACCTGGCTGCCGCTGAAAGCGAGCGCGCCGGCGGCGGATTTCAACACCCCGGCGGGAAAAGTTGCGGAGGCATTCTTCACGGCGAGCCGGCCATCCGCGGTGAGCTTTGCCAGCGTGCCATCGCTCTTGAGATTGCCCGTTAGCTCGCCGTCGTAGGGCCACTGCCTGCCGGTGAGCGCCAGGGTATCGCCAATCTCGAGTTTGCTGAGCTTCAGGTCCAACTTGCAGGGGCTCTCAAAGTTCCACCATGAGGCGGTGCCGGGATGCTCCCATGCGGCCCAAACATTGAGCGGCACCTGGGCATCGCCGGTGAGCCAGACGTTTTTGCCGTGGAGGAGCTTGAGGCTTTGCAGCGTGAGCGAGCGGGGCGTGGCGACCACGCGGGAGGCGAGGCTGGTGGCGCCGTTGCCGATGACGAGATTGCTGAAGAAGATGCTCTCGGGCGAATAGGTCGCCTCGGCATTGAGGTCAAACGGCTGCCAGGTTTCCCCTGCGCCAAGCGGGCGCAAATGATTGAGACGGACCGTGAACGCGCCGGAATGCGCGGAAGGCGCGCCATCGCCGCTCCAGTCCAGGGAGAGGCCGCCGCCAAACGCCTCCGGGGCAATGGGCGGGCGCAGAAAAGCGGAGTAAACGGCGAGATCGGCGATGTTTGCCTTCACCTCGCCCCAATACTGTTTCTCGCCCAGAATATTGACCACCCCCTGGGCCCGGAGAAAATCGTCCCCATGGGTGAACTCCGCGTTGGTCACCTGGATTTCGTTGCCTTGCAACTTGATGGCGGCTTCCAATTCATCCAGCGGGGCCTTGCGAAAGGAGAGGTGGGAGCCGGAGACAATCAATTGGCCATCGAAGGAGGAATCCGCGCCCCGCACGGAGCCATCGACCGTGAGCTTGCCGAAGATATCGCCGAAATCCGAACCGAGCAGCGCGGAGAGTTCCCTGAGGTCATCGATCTTCGCGGAGACATCGAAAGCGAAATCGGCCTTCCACCATTGCCGCCAATTCTGCGGGACATCCATGTTGCCCTTGAGGAAGAGAACATTGTGGGCCTGGTGCAGCTCGAAATCGAGCGTCTGCAAGCGGTGATCCACATAGGTGGCGCCGGCGATGAGCGAGTTCCACTTGCGCGCGCCCCAGCGGAAATTGCCGGCCTCGAAGCGCGTGGTGAAAGTGGCTTTCGCCAGATCGCGCGGCGAGCCGCGGAAGGTGAACTTTCCCTGCTTGATGATGCCGTCCGCATCCTCGCCAAAAAAGGCGGCGAGCTGGGCGACGGAGATATTGGAAAAAGTGCCGCTGCTCTCGAACTGGAGATGCTCCTCGCGCGCGGCGCTGCTCAACTCGCCGGCAATGTTGCCGCTAAAGGCGTCGAGATTGAATTGCATCTGCAACTGGCCGCGGAGGAGCGCGGGGAGATCGGCGGTGGCGGAGACCACGCGGAGGGAATCAGCCAGCCGCATATCTGCCAGCTCCAACTGCGAGCCCTGGAGGAGGAGGCTGCCGCGGCAATTCGAGAAGACGCTGGTCATCCATGGCTCCTGGATGGAAAGCGCGCCGATCACCACGTAGCCGGAGACGAGGTCGCTGGCCTGGAGATCGACATCATCCATCCGGACGGAGCCTTCGCTCTGCCGGATGAGGAAGCTGGCATGGTCTATGGTGAGCGAGGCGGGCAGGACGAGGCGCGGCTCCCTGGCGGCGCCGAGCGCATGGAACAGGGCGGCGGGTGTGGCGCGCGGGGCGGGGCTTGCGGCGGCTGGGAGATCGATGGTGCCCCGGACGCCATCGAGGGTGAGATCGCTCCAGAGGGTCTGATCGCGCTGCCAGAAGAGGTGGCGCCAGGCAAAGCGGGTGTGGGCGGTGTCCACTGCCAGTTGCGTGGTGGTGCCGGCATCGGAGCTGAGGCTGAGCCTGGAGTCGTAGAGCCAGATGGGATCCGCAATGCTGCCGTCCATGCGCCCGATGGAAAGGTGGAACCCGTACCGCCAGGCCTCGAACGCGAGGCCCTGCCGCACCACGAAGAGGAAGGTGGGCGGATAAGCGAGGCCGCCGACGATCACCGCCAGGATCAGGAGAAAAACGAGCAGCCCCCGGCTTTTCGGGCGCTGGGAGCGGGCAGAAGCTTTTTTGGATTCGGCAACGGTATGCAAGGCAAAGGTGAG
Organism: Chthoniobacteraceae bacterium; assembly: GCA_036266845.1. Lineage (GTDB taxonomy): Bacteria > Verrucomicrobiota > Verrucomicrobiia > Chthoniobacterales > Chthoniobacteraceae > DATAXI01. The sequence goes on from DATAXI010000214.1 coordinate 11,793, forward strand.
AACTGGTAATGCATAACATAAACGGGCGCGAGCGCCGAATGGGGGTGCGGTCCCGGAAAATGCGAACACCGCCATGGCGGAAGCGCCTCGGCCCCGAGGAATTGGCGGGATTTGGCGTGCCTTGATTTACCTTGATTTAGGTTGATTCCGCTGGCGCCTGAAATTCCATATTATTGATGCAAGTTATTGATTACAAGATTCTTATATTATAGTAGATGCACGAAGACGCCAGGTTTGATTCCTGTTTCGATTTGGGAAGGGTCCGGCTTCGTTTCCTCGATCTCGCGAATCAAAGGATGCCTTCCAAACGGCAATTTCGTATATGGGTATTGCCATGCAGATTCGACCATTTCGGGCCGGGGATGAGAATGCCATCGTGGCGCTTTGGCGGCGGTGCGATTTGATCCGGCCGTGGAATGATCCATCCATGGATATTCGGCGAAAACGGGCGGTGACGCCTGAATTATTTTTGGCCGGCGTGATCGAAGGGGAAATCGTTGCCAGCATCATGGCGGGGTATGAGGGGCACCGGGGCTGGCTGAACTATCTTGCCGTGGCGCCGGAGCGCCAGCGGCGTGGCTATGGCCGCGCGATGGTGGCGGAGGCGGAGCGGCTCTTGAAAGATGCGGGGTGTCCGAAGATCAACTTGCTGGTGCGCGCGACCAATCGGGCCGCGGTCGATTTTTACCGGAAGCTGGGTTACACCGTGGATGAGGTGGCGTGCATGGGAAAGAGATTGGAACACGACGATGCATCCCCGGCCGTGTAAGAAACGGGCCACGTCCAAAATATCTCACAGCAACTGCATCTGGCCGCGGGGGTCGCGGAAGGCGGCGGCGGAGAGATCGGAGAGGAATGGGGATTTTGTGAAGCCGGCGGCTTTGCGGGCGACCTGGTACATGGCGGACATTTGCTCGGCGTAAAAGCCTGCGCCGCGCATGCGGGAGCCGAAACGGGGATCGTTGAGGCGCCCGCCGCGCATCTCGCGGACGCGGTTGAGGATTTTCTCTTTGCGGTCCGGGAAATGGGAATCGAGCCAGGAGGAGAAGATGCCGGCGACAGCGCCGGGAAGGCGGAGCGGGGTGAAGCCGGCATCGTAAGCGCCGGCTTTTGCGGCGGCGGTGAAGATGTTGAGCATTTCGTGATCGTTGAGGCCGGGGATGCACGGGGCCATGATGATGCTGACGGGGATGCCGGCGGAGGCGAGCTGCTCGACGGCCTTGAGCCGGCGCAAGGGGGGCGAGGCGCGGGGTTCGAGTTTTTTTGCCAGGGCGGCGTCGAGAGTGGTGATGGAGATGTGGATGCGGACGGCGTGATGGGCGGCAAGCTCGCGGTAGAGATCGATATCGCGGGTGACGAGGTGGTTTTTGGTGATGACGGAGACGGGATTGCGAAACTCCGCGAGGACGGCGACGCACCGGCGGGTGAGGCCGAGGCGGCGCTCGATGGGCTGGTAGCAATCGGTGACGCCGCTGAGGGCGATGGGCTGGGGCTTCCACCTGGGGGAGGCGAGCTCCGCGCGGAGAAGCTCCGGGGCGCGCTCCTTGACCATGATGCGGGTTTCGAAATCGAGGCCGGCGGAGAAGCCGAGGTACTCATGGGTGGGCCGCGCGAAGCAATAGGCGCAGCCATGCTCGCAGCCGCGGTAGGGATTGAGGGACCAGGTGAAGGGGATGTCGGGGCTATCGTTATGGGTGAGGATGGATTGGGAAGCGTCGCGGAGGAATTGGGTGCGCGGGAGGGGCTGCTCGTCGTCGAGCGGGTCGGGGGGATCGGGGATGTACTCGAGGCGTTCGAACCGATTTTTCGGGTTCGAGAAAGCGCCGCGAGCAGATGTGTTCATGAGAACACTTTTAACGCGTGCGAGGGTCCGCGTCAAGGGGTTCGCCGGATATGGGGGAGTGTCCCGATTCCGGGCTTATTTCGCCGGGGGTTTGTCGCTTGCGGTGCGGAAGCCGAGGGTTTCGCTGGTGGTGAGGGGGCCGGCGTCGCGGATGGCGGCGGTGGCGAGGGCCTGGGCGGGGGTGGATTTGAAATTGCCGCCGCGGATGACGGGGTAGGCTTTGGTTTCATCCCAGGAGTTGGTCCACTCGCTGACGTTGCCGCCCATGTCGATGACGCCGTAAGGGCTGCGGTCGTCCGGGAAGGCGGTTACGGGGGCCCACCAGCAAAAGCCATCCACGGCGGGTTTGTAGCCGGGCTCGGGATTGGCCTGATAATCGGCGCCGGCGTTCAGCTTCTTTGGGTCCCAATCATTCCCCCACGGGTAGGCGTTGCCGACGGGACCGCGGGCGGCTTTTTCCCACTCCTGCTCGGTGGGCAGGCGGCGGCCTTTCCACTTTGCGTAGGCGTAGGCGTCGTAGAAGTTCACATTGAAGATGGGGCAATCGACCGTGAGGGGCTGGCCGCGGTAGTTGTGAACATTGGGGAGGCTGGAGCTGGCGCGGCCCCACATGATATCCCAATTGGGCGGGGTATGCTGGAGGCCATCGGGCTGCTGGGGGCTATCGAACTCCGCAGGATGCGGATCCTTTTTGAGGAAGTCGAGGAACTTGGCGTACTCGGCGAGTGTGACTTCGTATTTATCGATGTAGAAATCGGGCAGCGTGATTTTCTGGCCATCCTGGTAGATGAAAGTCCCGGCGGGGATTTTGATCATCTCGTTGCTGTAGTCATGCATCTTGGGCCGCATGAACTCATACCAAAGGGCGATGATCACGACCCAGATGAAGACGAAGAGGACGGCGATGCTCATCATTACCTGGAGCTTCTGGCGCTTGCGCGCCTCCTCCACGGCGCGGATGGCCGCCTGGTCCTGGGCGCTGAGCTTGAAGGCATCCGCGGGGATCACCTTGGGCTCGATGGCCTGAATGGCCTGGAAAAGGGCGATCCAGGATTGGAACCCGCTCTGGGTGGGCTGGGCCATGCGCATGAGGAGCGCGCGGAGGCCCTGGTCCCGGGCCTGGCCGCCGGGGAGCATGGCGCAGATAATGGCTGAGAGGGCGCGAATCTCATCCTGCACTCCCGGCATTTCCGCGCTGCCGAGGGCGATATTGGAGAGGTAGGGCATGCCATCCACGCCGAGGTAGATATCCGAGGCCTCGGGAATGGGATGGCCGATCCTGCTCTGGTGCAGGTAAGCGAGTCCCTGACCGACAAACTTGATGGTCTGCAATGCAATCGGCTCTGTGAGCCCTTCGTCCCGGGCACGCAATTGGTCCAGCGTGGCCCCTTCCACAAACTCGTGGGTGTAGAAGTAGTAGCCGCCCGATTGGTCCGCCTCGTATACCGAAAGGATGTGGGAATGCTGGACGGCGGCCTTGGCCCTGGCGGTGGCGACAAAGTCCTGCCGCATCTGCTCATCCGCCGCGGCGGTGGCGGAGAGCACTTCCATGGCTACGGGCCGGTTTACGGAGGTTTGCGTGGCGAGGTAAACCGCGCCCCATTTGCCCGCGCCAAGGCGGCGCTCGATGTGGTATGCGCCGAGCGCGGCGCCGATGAGGGGGTCCGGCGGTTCTGGCGACTTTGGCGCGGCAGGGACGGCGACGGGAATGCGGGGCTGCCCCGCGACGGTGGCTCTGGGGATGGCCCGAGGGGTGGCGGCGGGAGTGGCGTTTGGCGCTCCCGGTTTTGGCACTGCGACGGGGATGGCGGCTTTCGGGACTGCGGCGAGCCGTGGCGTGGCGACGGGATGCGGGGTGGAGGCGGCGGGGTGGGCGGCGATGCCCGGGGAAGGCTGGGGGGCGGAATTGGGGGGAGTCGCGGCCGGCACGGCGCGAGGCGTGGGGCTGGCGGGGCGGGCTGTGGGAACGGGGACGGCCTGGGGGGAGGAGGGAATGGCGGGCCGGGCGGTGGGGACAGGGCGGGCGGAAGGCGCCGCGGCAGGATGCGCCGCAGGGGCGGCGACTGGCTGGGGTGGACGGGCGGCAGGGACGGCGCGAGGCGTGGCGACTGGCTGGGGCGGACGGGCGGCAGGGACGGCGTGAGGCGTGACGACTGGCTGGGCGGGCTGGGCGGAAATGCGTGGAACCGCCGCCGGGACCGCTCTGGGAGTGGCGATGGGCGTCCCATGCGGCGTTGCGGTCACGCGGGGCACGGCAACCGGCGTCGAAACGGGAGCGGGCGGCTGGGGCGCGGGGGCTGCCACCTCGGGGACGGGAGGCTGTTGCGCAACCGGCGCGGGCGCGGCGGGGGCTTCCTCCTTTACGGCGAAACCGAGGGCCCGGGTGATGGCCGAGAGGAGCGTCTGCGCGGTCGCGGGCTTGGAAACCACCTCATACCCCGCTGTGTGCTCCGCATAAGGCCCGAGATCGTGGCCTGTCAGAAAGATGGTTTTAATTCCCGGGTGCCGGTTCTCCATTTTGTTCCGGAGGGTGAAGCCATTCATGGGCTCCATGAAGACCTCGGAGATGAGGATATCGACCTGCTTGCCTTCCACGAGATCGAGCGCCTGTTGCCCGGTGGAGGCAAAGAGGACTTCGTTGCCTTGCGTGTTCCAAAGGATATCCGCGGGCACCCGCAGTTCCTCCTGCTTGTCCACGACGAGAATCTTCATCGGCTTATTGCTTGTCCGGCAGCGTGAGCGGCGGAGGGAATTTCTTGATGAGGCCCTGCGGGTCCGCCGCCTGGTCCTGCAGTTCCTTATTGTAATAGATGCAGACCACGTAGCCGTAGTAATGACGGCCCTCCTCGATCTTGCCCGGCTCCGGTGGGGCCTGGGTATAATCGACATCCAGAATCTCGATATCCTCCGCCTGCCAATCCGCCGGCAGCGTGGACCAATGCGAGGAGACATCGGCGTTGGTGTGGACGATCGTGTTATCGCCCAATTGATCGAAGAGGAAGACCTGGATCACCACGTTGGGCACGTCGATCTTCGCGTCCGGCCGCCGTTTCACGGGAATCTTGAGGGTGAACCGCTTGAAGCCATCGGAGGTTTCCGGTTTTTCCACGGTGCTGAGGTTCATCAGCGCGAGGACTGAGCCGGGTTGGAAGCCGTTGGCATCCGCACTGACGCTGCTATTATCCCCCGCCGGGGCGGAGGTGGAGGTGGCGGGGCTGCCCTGTGCGAGTTGGGCCGCTTTGAGCTTGGCATCGGCGGCCTGGTAATAAATGCCGGCGGAATCGCCCATGTCGTAGATGGTTCGCCATTGATCGAGCGCCTTGTCCTCAAGGTCCATCTTCTCGTAGGTCTCCGCCAGCTCTGAGATGACCAGCGGATTCTTCGGCGAGATCGCCGCGGCCTCGCGCAGCCGGGTGACGGCCGTGCTGGTATCGCCGCGGGCGCGAAGTGCGCGCGACTCCGCCACGAGGCCGTCCACGCGTGACTCCGGCATTACCTGCCTTTCTTCCACGGGGGTCGGTTTTGGCAAGGTGGAAGCCATCTGGGTGGGCGCCGGCTTAGCGAGCGCCGGGGCCGGTCGAGCGGTGGGAGCGGGTTTTGAGAGAGCGGGGGCCGGCGTGGGCTGGGCCAGCGGTTTCGGGGCCGGAGTGCTTGTGGATTCCGTGGCGAAGGGGTCCGTCAACGCCAATTGCTGCGGGTGCCCGGCAGTCGCCGGAGGCTGCGGAGCGATGCCGGATTGCGATGCGATGTTCGATTGCGCCGCGATGCCTGCCCGCGCCAGGGTCTGCCCATGGTGGGAGCGTTTCACGAGGGCGGTGCCCGCGGCGATGATTTCCACCAGCGCGGCGATGCCAAGAATCCACCCGGCCGCACCGAGGGTGCGTCCGAGGGAAGAGCGTGAAATGGCGGGGGCCTGCTGCACGGCTAAACACCGTAGGTTTCACCCGCGGGAGTGTCAACGGCGAGCGGGAACAGAATTGCCATTTCGACGCCGTTATTGCGCGAAATCAATGCATCAACAGGTCCAACCCTTCCTGGAGACCTTTCTTCACGGTTCCCTCCACGCCTTTTACGCCATCGATCAACTTATTCCCGGTGGCGGCCACGAGGCGCGGGGTGAGATCGTCCACCGGATGAGCGGCGGGACCGGTGAGGCGCATGGTGGTCCAGCGGTAGCCATCGCGGGCAATCGTGAAGACCTGCTCCTGCGAGCCGGGAATCCATTGCAAGGTGGATGGGGTGAGGCCAACCTGAAAGGTGCCGTCGATCTGGCCGTTCTCCAGGGTATAGGAGCCTTCGCAGCGGATGAGCCCGGCAGCCTCGACGACCATGTTGCGCATTTCCAGCCGCGTGGGAGTGCGGGTGAACTCCGCCGAGGCGCGCGTCAAATCCAGCCGCCGAAACCGCTCGGTCTGGGTAAAGAGGCCGATCTGGTCCAGAATCGGGAGGGCGGTGAGGACGCCGTTCGTCATCGCGGCGCTGCCGGTGACCGTGAGCGCGCCCGCGGCGTCTCCCTGCCCCAGGGGCGCTTTGATTTCCGCATGGCCGCTCAATCTGCCGGAGAGTTTCTCGCGCCAATCGGGGGTGAGGACCGGCTGCACGTTCAGGTTTTGGAAATCGACCAGGAGATCAAGGGAATCCCGCGTCTGGATGGAGCCGGTCACCTCCATGTGGCTATCGCCATTGGTGAGGTTTGCGGAGTTGATATAGAGCGTGGGAGGCTGCCAGCGCATGGCGGCGCTCTCGAGGTGGAGATCGGGCCAGCCCGTCTGGCTGACTGTGCCGCCCTGGGCACTGATGACCCAGTTCTTCCCGTCCGGGGTGAGTGTGAGCGCCGTGCCGGCGATGCCGCCCTGCGGGGACCAATGCCAATTGGCCTCATTGATCATCGCCTTGCGCAAATCGACCGTCCATGTGCGTCCGCCGAGTGGAAACGTGGACGGAGGGGGCGCGGAGAGTCCCTCCGTATTTTCCGTAACGCCGGAGGCCGCGGGCGGCTCGACATTCAGCCGCTGGATGGAAAGCTCATCGATCTGGACCGCGTGATGCAAGAGACCGTGCCAGTCGAAGTTTGCGCGCAACTGGTCGGCATCGATGCTTGAGAAGCCGCCGCCATCGTCGCGGGTGGCGTGAAAATTTTCGCCATAAACCATGGAGCCGTCGAAATCGAGCGGGGAGAAATCGGCATCGGAGGCGTGGAGCGCCCTTGCCGCGCCCTGGCTGAGTGTGTGGCGGAACGCGGCGCTGTGGAGGTACTGATTGAAGAGAGCGCGCGCCAAAACGAGCGCCACCAGCAGCAGAACCACCAGCCCAAGTGCCGACCAGCCTAATATACGGGGAAGAATCCGTTTCATCGGACTTTCCACCGTAACGTACTTCGGCGAGAATCCAATATTCCATGTTGGAAGTTCGCGAAGTTTCCCTAGCCGCAGGCGTTGAGCCGGACGGAGAGCCCCTCATGCTGTTGCGGGATATCTCGGCCCATGTCCCGCGCGGGCATCTGTGCGCGATCGTGGGACCCTCCGGCTCCGGCAAGAGCACGCTACTCAAGGTCATCGCCGGCATCCGCGAGCCGGAGGAGGGCGCCGTCCATTGGGAGGGGCGCGATCTTGCCACCGAGCGCGATCTGGACCCGCACGAGATCGGGTATGTCCCGCAATTCAGTATTTCGTTCGATTTGCTCACCGTGGGGGAAAGCATGGAAACGGCGCTGCGGCTGCGCATGGGCGGGCTGGACGCCGAGGCACGCAAGGTCTGGGCCGATGAAATCCTCCGGGATGCGGGGCTGGAGGAAATCGCGGAGCGGCGTGCCGGCGTGCTCTCCGGCGGCCAGAAGCGCCGGCTTGCGCTGGCGATCGAGATGGCGACGCGGCCCGTGCTGCTGCTGTGCGACGAGGTGACCAGCGGCCTCGATACCAAGTCCGAAGACGAGATCGTTCAACTGATGCGGCGGCTGGCCAGCGACGGCCCGGGCCGGACCGTGCTGTCCGTGACGCACAGCCTGCGCCACCTGGACCTGCACGACAGCGTGATGGTATTGTACGAGGGCCGGCTGGTATTCCACGGCGCGCCGGAGCTGATGAAGCACTACTTCAGCATACCGGGGCCGGAGCATCTGTTCGATTGCCTGGAACTGCGCTCGCCGGAGGAGTGGCGGGCCTCCTGGCGAAAGCATCGCGCGGCTTATTACGCCAGCCTTGCCGATGAGGATCGCAAGGTGGCCACGGCCAAGGATGAGCCGGTGCCGAGCCCGCCGGTGGAGGAGACGTTCGCCATTCATAAAGAGGATGTGGAAGAGGACCGGGGGGAGCAGGCGAGGTTCCGGCGGCCATCGTGGCTCACGCAATTCCTGGTGCTCCTGAAGCGGCAGCGGCGGCTGGTCTTCCGCGACCGGGGGCAGGTGCTTCTGCAGCTTGCGCTGCTCTTCGGGTTCCCCTGTCTGGTGGTGATCTTCGCGTGGGACGGACTGCCGCAAATCGCGAACCTCGCAGGGAATGCGAATGCAAACCCGCTCCAGCAAATTCTGGCGGATGTCTCCTATTCGCTTGAGGCGGTGAAGATCGGCGGCCTCGTCTCGGGGTTGGTCATGTTCCAGGTGGTCCTGCTCACGCTCATGGGCTCGAACAATTCCGCGCGTGAGATCGCGGGCCAGCGCGCGATATTCGAGAAGGAAAAATTCGCCGGGCTGCGCACCTCCGCGTTCCTGGCGAGCAAGACCGCGTACCTGGCGTTCGTCGTCGCCGCGCAATCGCTCTGGATGGCGATGTTCGTGAACACCGTCTGCCATTTCCCCGGGAATCTGATCAGCCAGGCGCTGATCCTTTTCGCCGTGAACGCCGCGATGACCAGCATGTGCCTCGGGATTTCCGCCCAGGCCCGCACCGCCGATCACGCCTCGCTCATCAGCGTCTATCTGGTCGGCTTCCAGTTGCCGCTCTCCGGCGCCGTGCTCGCGCTGCCGCACGCGCTGGGCTCGATCACCCAGCCGTTCATCTCCGCGTATTGGGGCTGGAGCGGTTATCTGGAAACCATGCGCGATACCCGGTTCTACGATGTCGTCGTCAAGACCTCCCAGACCAGCCTCGCCCCCTACGCCATCTGCGCCTGGGTGCTGGCAGCCCATGTTTTTGCGGGGCTCATCCTTGCGTACTTTGGCGCGCGGGAGAGCCGGTGGGATTGAGAAAACGGCACGAAATATGGAACCGGCGCCGCCCGGGGCCTCGCGTTTGCCGGCTTCCCGGGCTAAACGGTTGACCTCCGGTTTGCTGGCCGATTACTTTCCCTCGCGTCCCCGCCTCATCCGATCCCCCTCGCCCATGGCCAAAGTCTCCGTCCAGCACGTTTCGAAATTCTATCCGCCGGAAAAAGGGAAGACAGAGGCGGCGGCGGTTTCGGATTTCAACCTGGAGGTGAAGGACCGGGAGTTTGTCGTCTTTGTGGGGCCATCGGGATGCGGGAAATCAACTACCCTGCGGATGATCGCGGGGCTGGAGGAAATCACCAAAGGGGATATCTACATCGGCGAGAAGCGGGTGAATGACATGGCGCCGAAGGATCGCGACATTGCGATGGTCTTCCAGAATTACGCGCTCTACCCGCACATGAGCGTCTATGACAATCTGGCCTTTGGGCTGAAGCTGCGGAAATTTCCGAAAGCCGAAATCAAGAAGCGCGTATGCGAGGCGGCGGGCATCCTTGGCATCGAGAAATATCTGGATCGCAAGCCGAAGGCCCTCTCCGGCGGGGAGCGGCAGCGTGTGGCGGTGGGCCGTGCGATTGTGCGCCAGCCGAAGGTTTTCCTGTTTGACGAGCCGCTCTCGAATCTGGACGCCAAGATGCGGGTGCAGATGCGCACCGAGATCATCAAGCTGCACCAGCGCCTGCAGGCTACGATGATCTACGTGACTCACGACCAGGTGGAGGCGATGACCATGGGCGACCGCATCGTGGTGATGAAGGACGGCGTCATCCAGCAGACCGATGCGCCGCTTGCGCTCTACCGCCAGCCGGCCAATCTGTTCGTCGCCGGTTTCCTGGGCAGTCCGCCGATGAACTTCATGCGCGGCACGGTGCGGGAGGCGGGCGGAGGGCTCATCTTCAAGGAGACGAAGGATGGCGTGGTGGAGATCAAGATGACGGATCGCCCGGAGGCGAAGGCGTTCGCGGGCAGGGAGATCATCCTCGGCATCCGGCCGGAGGATATCGAGATCGTCACCGGCACCGACCGGCCGACCGGGCTGCGGTTTCAATCGCTGGTGGACATCGTCGAGCACATGGGGGCGGAGGCGAATATCTATCTCCAGACCGGGGCGCACACGCTCGTGTGCCGTACCGAGACGCCGGTTGGGAACGAGGAGGTGGGCCATCGGATGCAATTTGAAATCGACCCGGCGCGGATTCACCTTTTCGATCCGGAGACGGCGCGGCGGATTGTGGCGGAGTAAAGTCCCGAATGTTCAAGATGATCCTGCTTATGACGCGAGGGATCATCGCGGATCCCCGGACGCGGCGGTGGACGATGTTCATCCTGCTGGCGGCGGCGCTGCTCATGCTTTTTGCGGGAGCGACATTTCTGGCCGGGGCGATCGAGTCGCCATGGACCTTCCTGCTGTACTGGTTTGTATGCGCCTGGCTGACGCTGGCCGCGCTGTTGCTGGCATTGCTGGATATCCTGATGGTGCGCGTGATCGCGCGCCGGGAGCGGCGGAGGCTGGAGGAGGAAATGAAGGGGAAGCATGAGCCGCGCTGAACCCCAGATCCGCGGACGAGAGGCGCTCGAGGCACAGGAAGGGGCGAGCCTGGCCCCTTACGCGCAAAAATCCGGCGAGAGCGCGGGCCGGGCCCATCCCGAGCCGCGGCACCCGTACCGGACGGAGTACCAGCGCGACCGGGCAAGGATCATTCACTCCCGCGCATTCCGGCGGCTGGAGCAGAAGACGCAGGTTTTTCTCACCGGGACATCGGACCATCTCCGCACCCGGCTTACGCATACCATCGAGGTGGCGTCCATCTCCCGCTCCATCGCGCGAGCGCTGGCGCTGAACGAGGATCTGGCGGAGGCGATCGCGCTGGCGCACGATCTGGGGCACGCGCCATTCGGCCACTCCGGGGAATCGGAGCTGAACCGGCTGATGCGCGGGCATGAGGGGTTCAACCACAACCGGCAAAGCCTGCGGGTGGTGGAGTTGATCGAGACGAAGTATCCGGAATTTCCGGGCCTGAATCTTTCCTTTGAGGTGCTGGAAGGGCTGCACAAGCACGCCGCGCCGCCGCTTGCCAACCGGCGGCGGCGGGGCGCGCCGCATTACCAGCCATCGCTCGAGGCGCAGATCGCGAATCTTGCGGATGAGATCACCTATTACTCGCACGACCTGGACGATGGGCTGGACTCCGGGCTCATCGAGCCGGCGCAACTCGCCCCCCTGGAGGTCTGGCGCCACAGCTTTGACGAAGTGCGTCGCGATTTTCCGCGCCTGGCGGGGCCGGAGCTGGGCGGTTACGTTATCCGCTGCATCATCGACCGCCAGGTGCAGGATGTCATCTCCTGGAGCGCCGCCGCGATTGCCGCCAGCCGCGTGCGGAGCGCCGAGGAGGTCCGGCGGCGGCGGCGTCCGCTTATCGGCTACAGCCGGGAGTTGCGCGCGGCAAATCGCGCGCTGCGAAAGTTTCTTTACGCGAATCTCTACTACAATCCGGCGGTCGCAATCGCGAACCGGCGCGGCTGCCGGATGCTGCGGGCGGTCTTTAACGCCTATGTGAGCAACCCCTCGCTGCTGGGCCGGAGCGCGGTGCGGCGCATCCGGCGGGAAGGGCTGGAGCGGAGCGTGTGCGATTATCTCTCCGGCATGACCGACGGGTATCTGCTGGACGAGCACGCGCGGCTATTCGGCGGTGAGCTGGCGTCCGAGCGGTCACCCTGCCTCGACCTTGAGATAGCGGATTAAGATCCGCATCCGCTCGCTCACCGAAGCCTCTTCCATGAGGCGCTGCTGGTGGGCGGGCTCGCGCACAAAAGCCTGCGTCACGATATCCGCCAGCAGCTCGGGATTGGTTACGTGCCGCAGCTTATCCATCAACGCCGTCGGCAGCGGACGCCCGCTTTCCTGGAGGTGGCCGCAAATCTCCACCACCTTGATCCCGAGCGCCTCCGCTTCCACCAGGTTGGGACAATCGGACGGGAACTCGCGAATCTTTGCGAGGCGGAAGGGCTGGGATTGCATCAGCGTCCCAAACGTGACCCGCGCCAGCCCTTGCAGGATCAGGTTGGAGGCGCCGGCATCCACTCCCACACAGGCGCGGACCAGGCCGATGCCTCCCACCGGATGAAAATTTTCCGGTTCCTCCGCCATCCCGGGCCTGTGGAGTGCGATGCAGAAAAGCCGGTGGTGCTCCAGGCACCATTGGAGCATGGCGCGGTATTGAGGCTCGAAGATGTGGAGCGGCAGCAGGGCATTCGGCACCAATACCGCGTTTGGCAGCACCATTACGGGCGCTTCAGGCGGCAGATTGAGCGTCTGGTGCGAGATCGATTTCACTTGGTACACAGGCGATACGCCGCGGGGCCGCATTCGGTTGCGCGGAATTTACCGCAGCGACTCTCTTGAAGGAGCGCCCGGCCTGTGATACGTAGATTTCTCGTGAATTCTACGGTATCGGTTTCCCAGTTGCAGGCGCAGGCCCCGCGTTTTATCCGGCAGGCGGAACAGGAGGGCGCGGTGACCATTGCGCGTCATGGACAGGCGGTTGCGTTTCTGGTTTCCAGGGATCGCATGGAGGCGATCATCGAGACGCTGGAAATCATGGCAAATCCAGGCGCGATGAAAGCGTTGCGCGCCTATAAAGCGGGTAAAACCACGTTCAAGGATATCTCCTGCCTGGATGAAGGGTAAAATCCGGGTTTCCGCCCAGGTGGAGGATTTCATCAAATCACTCGCGCCAAAGCCTCGAAGGCGCATCAGGCTCGCGATCAAGGGGCTGGACCAGGGCCGGGGTGATATCAAGCGACTGGAGGGGAGCCTGCAACCATTCAGCCGCCTCCGGGTGGCGGGATACCGGATCATTTATGCGGAGCGGACGGAGCGGGGAATGCGGGTGGTCGATTGCGTGTTCGCAGAAGCGCGGCCTCTGGTTTACGAACTCTTCATCAAACTGCTCTCCGAAGACGCGATGACGTGATTGCTCTTACTCGAAGTTTTTTGCCTTGAGCTGCGCCTGCACTTCTTCCGGCACATCGAAACCAAAATCCTCGAACGTCTTCGCCGCGCACTCCGGACAATAACCGTGGCTGAGCGAGGCATTGGTGTGGGTGTGGATATAGGTCTCGATTTTATTCCAGTAGCCGGTGTCATCGCGAACGCGCTTGCAGCAGGAGCAGATGGGGAGCAACCCCTCGAGGGTTTTCACATGTTCCAGGGCGCTCTTGAGGGCGGCATTGGCCAGCATGGTTTCCGAAGCGTGGCGCGAGGAACGCTGTGCCAGGAAGCAGACGCCGCCCAGCAATAGCGCGCCCAAGGCGCCGACGCACAGGACCACGGCGGCCAGCGGGGAACTGAGTTGTTTCTGAAACTTAGGGGTCGGCCACATCCGCACGTTCCATGTCGTTCCGTGGATTGGGATTTTCGCGTCCACCAGCCAATCCGGATTCCGGGCGGGTGTGGCGGCATCGCGGGTGAAGACCACGCGGCCATGCTCTGAGAGGGAAATCGCTTCGCCGGGAGCGACCCCGTCCAAAAAACGGCTCAGGCAGGCCTGGGCATTGACCGTCGCGGCGATGAAACCGTCCGGCTGTCCCTTCACAAAAATGGGGACATAGACGATGAAGCCCGAGCCGCCGCGGAAGAGAGTGACCATGGGCGTGATGACCGGCTGATGCTCCCGCTCGGCGCGCTCGATGGCTGCCTTGCGACTGACCTCCAGCGTGAGGTTGCGGTTCAACTTTGCCTCATTCCCGGCCAGCGGGACGATCCAGCGGATGATGTGGGAGCCGTCGATCCATTCGATGGCCTGGAGATCGGGAAAATCGTGACAGTAACTGGCGGCATCATCCTGCCACACCGCCTGGGCGGGCCTGCCGGAGAAGGCCCAGCGCCGCTCCATGCGGACCAGCGAGCGGATGCGCGCATCCAGGCGGACCGAGACGAGGCTGGTGGCGGTATTGGAAGCGGCCCTTACCGTCTGGGCGATTTCCTGATCCTGCTTGGCATCAAAGGCAAAGGCGAGGACCACCGACGCGAGGACCACCGCGAGCGCCAGTGGCACCGGCAGCCAGCGCGGCGTCCGTTCGCCCGGACGCAGCCCCAGCTTCCACGCGATAAAGAAAAGCCCGAGGCCCATCAACCCAGCCCCGCGGCCGAGTGGGCGGCCAAACGGGTGAATTGCCCCCATCCATAGGCGCCGGGCAGGTCAAACCCATAACCGGCGATTGCGACCAGGCTGATGCTGATGGTTACCGAGGCGGCCGAACCTACGGCCAGCGCGCGCCAGCGCGGACCCGTGGCGCCGGTGAGCAAAACCATCGCACTGCCCCCCAAGAGGAAGGAAAAGGCCGCGACCGGCGACATGCGCCCCATGACGGAGCTGCCGGTGGCAATGTAGCAGCGGAAGAAAAGCTGATCGATTCCCAAACGCGCGCGAAAAAGATATTCCCCCAGGGTTAGCGCTCCCATCAGGGCGACGATCCCCCCGAGCACCGGGAGCGCGCGGCGGGTCCTGCCACAAGTCCAGGCCTCCAGGGCCAGGCCCATCAGCACAAAGCAAAGCGCGGAATTGTACTGCATGGGCGCCATGCCCGGCTGCACCTGAACCAGTTGCGGAATATGGCAGTACCAACCAAAGAGGGCCAGCAGGCCCAGGAGAGCGCAGAAAGCGCCGGAGATGGCGGCGCCGGCGATCAGGCGAGGGCGCCTGGGATGGAAATGCGAGGGTGCATGCACGGAATATGTCCGTAGCAGATGCGGTGCCCCGCCGCTCCGCGGAACTACTTATTCTTGAACCGTCTACTCGAACAGTTCCGGATCGACCCTGCGGGGAACTGCCATCCCGAGTTTCTGATAGGCCCGCTGCATTGCAACCCGCCCCTGGGCTGTCCTCTTGAGGTAACCTTGCATGATGAGATAGGGCTCGTGCACATCCTCGAGCGTCCCCGCATCCTCCCCCACGGCGACCGCGAGCGAATTGACTCCGACGGGACCGCCATTGAACTTGTGGATCAGCGCCTCGACGATGCGCTTGTCCATTTCGTCGAATCCGTCGGAATCGATCTCGAGCATGACCAGCGCGCCATCGCTAACCGTGCGGGTGATGATGGGGTGCCCTTTCACCTGCGCGAAGTCGCGGACCCATTTCAGGAGGTTATTGGCCACGCGCGGCGTGCCGCGGGAACGCGCGGCGATTTCCTCCGCGCCTCCGGGGTCGATCTCGATGCCCAGGAGGCCGGCGCTGCGTTGCAGGATCTGCGTCAACTCCGCGGCTGTGTAGTAATCGAGCCGGCTCGTCATCCCGAACCGGGAGCGGAGGGGCGAGGAAATCATGCCGGAGCGCGTGGTCGCGCCCATGAGCGTGAACTTTGGGAGGTTGAGCCGGACGCTGCGTGCGTTTGGCCCCTGGTCGATGATGATGTCCAGCTTGAAGTCTTCCATCGCCGGGTAGAGATATTCCTCGATGGCGGGCTGGAGGCGGTGAATCTCATCGATGAAAAGGATATCGCCGCGCTCGATGGTTGTCAGCAGGCCCGCCAGATCGCCGGCCTTCTCGATCATGGGGCCGCTGGTGCTCTTGATATTGACCCCCATGGATTGCGCCACGATGTAGGCGAGCGTTGTCTTGCCGAGGCCGGGCGGACCGCTCAGGAGGATGTGATCCAGCACATCGCCCCGCTGGCGCGCCGCTTCCACCATCAGCTCCAACCGCTCCCGCACCTTTGCCTGGCCGCTGAACTCGCTGAAGACGGGGGGCCGCAGCGAGACATCGAAGGGGGTATCCGGCGCCTCCGCGGCTTCACGGGCAAAGGATGATTGCGGCACGCCTTATTCGTCCGCGCCCGGCGTGCGAATGGCAATCCCCGAAACGCGGGAATTACGGATTTTCCTCGAGGTCCTCTTCGTCCATGCGGGAGGCTTCGAGCATGCGGTCGTGCACCGCCTCGTCCATTCCCTCGGCAACCAGCTCCTCGAGGACATTGTCCTCGCCGCCAAGCATATTTTCCACGTGATGCCCTGTATCCGTCGCCGTCATATCGCGCTCCGAGATGGATTGGGGCATCCGGTCTTCCTCGTCATCCCAGCTATTGGGATGGCCGCCATGGAGTTCCGCTTTTGCCCGGCGCCAGTCTTGATCGTTGGATTCCGTGCGCCCGTCGATCCGCGCCAGCTCCTGCGCCCGCTCCCGGACCATTTCCGGCGAGGGAACGCCCAGGCCATCGGAGTGAACAACAATCTTGGCGTACGGCGGCCTGCTCGTGTTCATGGAAAAAAATAAGCCAGATGCGGGATCAATCAAGGGGGGATTTCAGGCACGAAAACTGCATCCTTGGGCACGCCACAGTGAAAACCATGAAGTTTAGCGGGCGGGAGACTTCCGTGCTCCGCGCCATCGATTTTGCCACGGGAACCCTCGGAGCCGAGATTCTGATCAAGACTCGCATCGATGCCCTGGAAGCCCTGAGTATTCTCAACAGCCTCATGGATGCCGGCTACATCGAGACTACGCCGCCCACGCTCGACCCGGTGAAGCTGAAGGACTTTTACCACACCCTCTTTGAAATCAACCCGGCCTACGCGCACCAGTTGAAGAAGGTCTTCGTGCGGCCATAGAGCATCTTCCGCTTAATTCTCCGCGAGACTCTCCCGCGCCGTTGGCGCTTGGCGCATTTTGCGTAAGTACCTGGGGCTGCGCTCGTTCCTCGCTGCGCCCCAGGCTGGCCTACAACGGGCCTTTGGCCCTTAACGATGCGTCAAATTAAAGCAAAAGGGCCCGGCTAGGGGAAGACCGGGAGATCACGCGGCCGGACCGAGCTTCTCCCCTTCCTCTACCGCGCCAAAGACCTGGCGGATCACATCCTCGATGGGCGGCTCCTGCACGCTGATGTCCTGGACCCGGCACCGGGCGAGGATTTCCCGGCAGGTATCGGCCACCTTGCCGCGCGGCACCTTCAGTTGCACCGTATCGCCGGTGGATTCCACGATCTCGCCGAACTCGCGAAAATCGCGGGCGTCCGTGCGGTGCTCGAAGACGAGGCTCACGAGCTTGTAAGTGGCGAAGCGGTCCACGATCTCCTCCAGCGGCCCGTCATAGCAGATGCGTCCGTGATCGATGATGATGACCCGTTTGCACAGCTCCTCGATATCCTGCATGTAATGGCTGGTCAGCATCGTGATGATGCGATTCTCCCCGTTGTAGAGGCGCAGGAACTCGCGCACCTTCTTCTGGCTGGTGACATCGAGGCCGATGGTCGGTTCATCCAGGAAAAGGACGCGGGGGCTGTGCAGGAGGGCGGCGATCAATTCCATCTTCATCCGCTCGCCGAGCGAGAGCTCGCGGACCATGACATTGAGCTTGTGGGTCACGTCCAGAAGCTCCGCCATGCCATTGACGATGCCCTCGAACTTCTTGCGCTCGATCCCGTAGATAGCGCGATTCAGCTCCAGCGATTCGCGCGCCGGAAGGTCCCACCAGAGGGCGTTTTTCTGCCCCATCAGAAGCGCGAATTGGCGTTTCATCTCATCCTTCCGCTCCCATGGGGTGAAGCCGAGCACCGTGGCCTTGCCGCTGGTGGGATTGAGGAGGCCGGAGAGCATTTTCAGCACCGTCGTCTTGCCCGCGCCGTTTGGCCCGAGGAAGCCGACGAATTCTCCCTCCGCGATCTGAAAGCTGACGCCGTCCGCGGCGCGCGTCTCGTCATAAGTGCGCGAGCCGAGCCCTTTGACCGCGCCCCACAGGCCGGGGGCCTTTCGGTAGGTGCGGTATATCTTCGTGAGTTTTTCGGTGACAATCATCGGGGCGCGGAAAAGGGAGCGCCATTGATTAGATGCCTGCGGGGTTTCCAGCAAGCCCGGGAGAGGGCCGTGTTCAGCCCTGGATGGAGAGGCGGCGAGGTGCGCGGCGGAAATTTGCGCAGAGTTTTAGCGCGCCGAAGAGGATGACCGGCGCGACGATGGTGGGAATCGAGCGGTAATCGTAGAGCCAATCCCAGCGTGTGGCCGCCAAATCCAGCAGGGCGTAAAGCAGGATGACGCCGCCGCTCAGCATCGCTGCGAGGCGGGCCGGGCCGCTGCGGGGCTTGAGGGCGCCATAGGCCAGCGGCCAGATGACGTACCAGGGCCAGGTCTTGGTGAAGACCAGCAATTGCGCGGCGATGAAAAAGCCGGCGCCCCACAGGAGAAACGTGTCGAGGTCTTTCGTCTTCCACGCCGCCAGCAGGCCGAAGGCGGCAAAGAGCGTCCAGGTCGTCAGCCGGATGATGCGGTTGGCCTCGATGACCGTCGGCCAATCGGGCGGCCAGCCGGAAATCCGCCGTGCGATGGGGTCGCGCGCGGCATCCGGCGGGGTATCGGCGGGGTAGAGGTGGGCCCAGTCGATATAGCCCTCGAGGTGGCTGGCGGGATCGTAAAGACGCAGCCATTCGTCGGAATCCTCGTTGGAGATCGCCAGGAGCGCATGGTTTGGCTCC
>DATAXI010000252.1:0-5761 GCA_036266845.1 Chthoniobacteraceae bacterium
CCAACACCCTTGTCGGCATTGTCACCATTGCCCAGGGCTCCGTCTCTGGCGACGCCACCAATACCCTGGCAAAATCTTCCGATATCATCGTGATCAACGGCGGCACCTTTGTGCTGAATGCAAACAGCGCCCTCGCCACGCCGGGCGCATTCACCATCAATTCGACTCCTGGCATCTCCGGCACCGCCGCCGGACAGGTTCCCATCACGGTTGGCCTCGGCACCATCCTGCGCCAGGGTGCGGGGGTCAGCCTCGGCAGCGGGACCTCCGTCGGGGCCGGGACATTGACGCTCACTGACGGCGCCACCATCGATTTTGGCTCCGATGGCAGCGTCGGCACTTTGAACTTCAACGGGTTTGTCGATTCCAATAATCTCTTCACCCTCACCATTCTCGATTACAATCGCACCACCAGCGGCATCGGCGCCGACGGCGTGGATGACCGGCTCATCTTCAACCAGCAACTGACCGCCGCGCAGCTCACCGATATCACCATCAACGGCCTCTCCTCCGCCGATACCGCGGAGGTGGCGCTGCCTGACGGTGAATTCGAACTGGTGGCCATCCCGGAGCCCTCCGGCATCGCCATTATCGTAATGGGCGCCGCAATGTTGATCGTCGCGAAACGCTTTCGCCCGCGTGCCCGCAAATCCTGATCTTCACTGCGCTGATGCTTCGAATTGTCGCTGGCAAAATCCTTTATTTGCAAGCCCCTGCGCCGATTCGTTGAGGAGTTTTGGGCCAAAGCTCGGGACCAGGGCGCTGGTCAAGCGCTTGATCGAGAAGCGGATCGCCCGGAGGCCGAACCGCTCGTGATTCATCCGCGGCGCCATTGACGAACAAGCCGCTCGCTGTGAGCCGGATGCGGCCGCGCGGTGCGGATGTGGGTGGAAGGGGCATCTTCCCATGGAGCATGGAATCGGCTCCGGCGACGGGAGAGGGGTTCGAGAAGCGGATTTTCCCCGGCGGCCCGTGCTGGCGCTCAGGCTGCGATCTTTCAGCCGGGTTTCGGATCGAGCGGTGTGTTTTTTCGCTTACATTCCAATTCTCTTCTGCGAGCCTCCCGCCATTCAGCCATGGATACCACTGCTCCCAATCCCTCCCCGGGTGAATCCGCACCGGCCTCGGCTCGCACGTCGCAAAACTTTGAGGATTTTGAGTCCCTCTCTCAATGCCCGGTGTGCGGCGCAGGCGGTTTTCAGCGCGCTTTCGAGCCCGATGTCGTCCAGTGCCAATCCTGCAAAGTATATTTTCGGAATCCGCGTCCCACCCAGGATGAAATCCGCCGTTCCTACGATGTGGGGAGCAACTATGCGGAATGGCAAAAAGATGACTCCAAGCGGGATATGATGTGGCGGCGCCGGCTGGCGTTGCTCACGGATTTCAAGCCCTCCGGCCGCTTGCTCGATGTGGGGGCCGGAGACGGGTACTTCCTCGACCGGGCGAAGGAAGCGGGATTCGAAACCTACGGAACGGAACTCTCAGAAACCGGCGCCGAGTATGCCCGGCAGCGGGGGCACCAGCTTCTGCTCGGCCAGATTAAGGACGTTGATTTCAAGGGCCTGAAGTTCGACGTGATTACTCTCTGGCACGTCCTGGAGCATTTGCCGAATCCGGGAGAAGCTTTGTCGATTATCTCGAATCTCCTTCGCCCGGGGGGAATCTTTGGCCTCGCGGTACCCAATGAGGATAACCATCTTTTTCGTCACCGGATCGGGCTTAAGAAACAAGCCAATCCGCTGGGCCTTCTGACCTGGTCCAAGGAAATCCATCTTACCCACTTCCAGCCGTCAACGCTGAAGGGGGCGCTTGCCGCCCATGGTTTCAAGGTCCGAAAATTCGGGGTCGATGACATCTATTGGGATCGAAGCGCAAAGAATATGGCGAAGCTGAAACTCCAGAAATCGCTATCGTCGCTTTTCGAATGGCATTTCAGCATGGCCATGTATTGCGTCTGCACCCGGGAATAACTCTGGGAGAACAGGGCCTCACTTCAAGGGCGACCTTTTTCTTTAGTGGTTTGCTGAGACATTTATTTCCGGTGAGAATAATAACATCTAAGGGGGACGGGCGCATTACATCTTCGTCCATTTGCTTGAATAATGTTAATATAATTTGCAATTGCTGACGGATTCCGGTCGAATCGCGGAGCCATGCAATCGCGCATTTCAAAGGGCAAGGGAGAAGTATCACACGGTATTGGAATCCGCTTAGCTATAGTCCTGGGAGCCAATTGTCTTGTGTTCCTTGTTGCGCCTGCCGCAAGGGCGCAAGGTACCACAGTTGCCGAGTACGCGTTTCATGACGGTTCGCTGGCGTCGAGCGCCGGCAGTCCCGATGCCACCGCATCAAACATCAACACCGGCGCTGGGCTTTCGGGTGATACCGAGTTCGTTCTTTTCGGCGGCAGTACTTACACGGACGGCGCATCCTCGGAGGACCTGCCGCTTACAGAATCTGCCGCGGTAACGGATAGTGATTATTTGAGTTTTACTGTTACTCCAACGAGTGGATCGCTTGACTACGCCGACCTTACTTTTGAGCTCTGTACGGAGGTCGGAAGCGTTAGCCCACCCTTTGTGGACGACATTGATGTGCGCTCAAGCGTGGATAACTTTACCACCGACCTGTTACAGACCTCCGACTTTAATGATTCTGGCGATGCGCAGGCCGGAGTGGGCGGCTCGATTTCACTCCCCCCGGAGAGTGGACCGGTAACGTTTAACTTCTATTTCTTCGATAATCAGAGCAGTTCTTCAACTGTCACTTTCGCGAACATCTTCCTCACAGCGGAGCCCGTTCCAGAACCTTCGATCCCTATAATTTTGGGCCTTGGTTTTGTCTGCCTGATTGGTGTTTCCTATCGCAAGCGCCGGTCATCGCAGCGCGTTCGATTTATTCCGGAATAATGTGGTTGTGACCGGCGCGAGGAATGTCTGTCCAGCTTCGCATGAATCCGCTGGTTGATTTTTTTGTGCCAATAAAGGGGGGCGAGCGTGGGAATGGTTGGCGGATGTTTCCTTGACGAAAACGATGACTGAGCCAGGTTGGCTGCTTATATAGGGTCAGGCCAAGGAAGGGGCCGGCAAGGGGTGTTCTACAAATTGTTCTACCCCGAGCCGGACTTCATCAATTCGGCTGCCGAAAAATGAGATATTACGGGCTTTCATGGGATTCACTGAGCATGAATGATTATTATGCTCAAAACGCATAAGCGCCTGTATCGAGGCGGCAGAAGCGCGCTTTTAGAGGTGCCGGTGGCGGGACTCGAACCCGCACGGTGGTTTCCCACCAACGGATTTTAAGTCCGTTGCGTCTGCCATTTCGCCACACCGGCATGTGCTTTGCGGACGATAAAGGCGGGGCTGTAGGTTTCAATCGCCGTTTTTCCGGGCTGGGAGGTGTTTTGGAGGACCTTTTTGGATTGCGGCTTTGTGCTTTGTGGGGGAGGGCGATGGTGTTGTGGGGGAGACGGCGGGTTATGGCTGGCCGCTTTTTGGGTAGCTGCCCAGGATTTTGACGAAGGAGCAATGTTTTTGGAGTTCGGCTAGGGCCTGGACGAGGGCCGGTTCTTCGGCGTGGCCGTCCACGTCCACGAAGAAGAAGTATTCCCAGGCTTTGCGCTTGGAGGGGCGGCTCTCGATTTTGCTCATGTTGATGCGGAGGTCCTTGAAGGGGGCGAGGGCGAGGAAGAGGGCGCCGGGCTTGTCCTGAACGCTGAACATGAGCGAGGTTTTATCGTCGCCGGTGGGCGGGCAGCCGTTGGGGCCGATGATGAGGAAGCGGGTGGTGTTGTTGGGGCTGTCCTGGATGGAGGCTTCGAGGATATCGAGGCGATAGACTTCCGCGGCCATGCGGCCGGCGAGGGCGGCGGCGTGCGGCTCTTTGGAGGCGAGCTCGGCGGCGCGGGTGGTGCTGGATACTTCGATGAGATCGACGTGCGGCAGGTTGTGGCGCAGCCATTGGCGGCATTGGCCGATGACTTGGGGGTGGGAATAGACGGTGCGGATTTCCTCGCGCGCGATGTTTGCGATGAGGTTGTTTTCGATCTTCATCGAGAACTGGGCGCAGACGCGCAGCTCGGAATCCATGAATTGGTCGAGGGTGTAACTGACGGCTCCCTCGGTGGAGTTTTCGATGGGTACGACGCCGTAATCGGCGGCGCCGCGCGCGACTACGTTGAAGACTTCCGCGATGCTGGATTGCGCGGCGTATTGCACGCTGGCGCCGAATTTCTCGCGCGCAGCCTGATGGGACCATGTGGCGACGGGGCCGAGGAAGGCGATGGTGAGCCCTTTTTCGAGGGCGAAGGAGGCGGACATGATCTCCCGGTAAATGGCGCGGATGGCGCTGGCGGGCAGGCGCCCGTGGTTCCGCTCGACCAGGGAGCGGAGGAGCTGTTCCTCGCGTTCCGGGGCGTAGATGGCGACGTTGTCGCGCTTTTTGAGGACGCCGACTTCGTGGACGAGATCGGCGCGCTGGTTCAGCAGCTCCAGGAGCTGGGAATCGATCGCATCGATGCGGGAGCGGATTTCGCCGAGGGTCATTGATTTTGAAGAATGAAATATGGGTGATGAAAAGGACCGCGCCAAATGGTTATTCGGCGGGCGGGGAAGGCGGGGGCGCGTCCGCGGCGGTATCCGCCGGAGGTTCGGCGATGGGCCCGGCGGGCGCAGAGTCGGCAGTGGGCGCAGAGTCGGCGGCGGGCGATTCGGCATCGGGCTGCTCGGCGCCGGGCGTTGCGGGAGCGGCTTCCGGCGCCGGCTCCGCGGGAGGGGTGGCGGCGACGGGGAGGGGGATGCGGCGCAGCTCTGAGGAGTTGGGCAGCTCGTCCAGTGTCTTGAGGCCAAAGTGCTGGAGGAAATATTCGGTGCTCTCGTAGAGGAGGGGGCGGCCGGGGACATCGGCGCGCCCGGCGATGCGGATGAGGCCGCGCTCGAGGAGCATATTGACCATGCCGTCCACGGCGACGCCGCGCACGGCCTCGATATCGGCCCGGGTGATCGGCTGCCGGTAAGCGATGATGGCGAGAGTCTCCAGGGCGGGCCCGCTGAGGCGGACGGGCTTGCTCTCCGGGAAGAGCTGCCGCACCCATGGCGCGTAGGCGCTGCTGGTCACGAAATGCCAGCCGTTGACCTGCTCGACGAGCCGGAATGCGCGGTCGCTGTCCTCGAACTCCGCTTTTATCTCCTCCAGCGCGGCGCCGATCTCGGCCTCCCTGGTCTTTGCCATCGCGCTGAGGGCGGGGTCTTCGGCATCCTCCGCCGCGGCCTTGAGGGCAGCGGCGATCTCCCGCGGGACGAGGGGCTTTTGGGAGGCGAAAACCAGCGCCTCAACAACTTGCTTTAGCAACGGCATGACGGGCGGATTTTGGAGGGTTCGGGTTCAAGTTCAACAGTTAATGGAGCCACTGATTAAATGTGCGTTGTCATTGTTGCAACGAAAACGGATTGGGCGGTGCCCGCCGCGATGCTCCTCTTGCCGCCAGCATCTTGGTCCAATGAGGACGATTTCACGCAATTTCTTCTCGACTTCGATTCGGGCGCCGGTTGATCAGGAGCGCGTGAAATCGCTGCTGCGCGGCAAGCAGGGCCGGGAGGAACTCAAATGGGTGGGCCGGGCGGAAAGCGGCAAAGAGCGTTTCCATGCGACCCTCGTCCTGACGGGCAGACAGGCCATGGCAGGCGTGGGACAGGGTGCATCTTGGCGGGGAATGAAGGATCGACGCTGCCCGGTCCGGCGGCTACAAGGATGGGAATGC
>DATAXI010000271.1:0-4279 GCA_036266845.1 Chthoniobacteraceae bacterium
CGCACAGGATGCGGTGCGCTCCCGGCCTGATAAAACGGGCAAAGTGGCCGATGTAATAGTAGGAGCTTTGGTAGAGCACCCGGTCGTTTTTCGTATCCGCCAGAATCGGGGCGCTGCAGAGATTGCCCACATGATTCGGCCCACCGGTTTCATCCAGCACGACATTCCAATCCACCCAGCCTGCCACCCAGCGGTTGAAGTCGTTGATCATCGAGCGCCCGTAGCGCTCACCCATTGGCCATTCGCCGGTGTGCGGGCCTCCTTCCTGGCAGCCCTCGGTAAAGAGGATCGCCTTGTCCGGCCATAGGTCGTGATGAAACTGGACGTTATCGAACTTATCCTCCACATACCAATGGATCGCGCTGCCCCAGATGTATTTTGAGGCGGCGGGATCGTTGTATGCCACGCGGGCGCGGTGGATGAGCAGGTCGCGATTGTGATCCCAGATCATCAGCTTGATATGGCCCATGCCCGCTTTCTCCAGCGCCGGCCCCAGATGATCGCGCACAAAGTCTTTTTCCTCCTCGGCGCTATAGACGCACGAGTCCCACTTTTGCACGGCGGCCGGCTCGTTCTGCACGGTAAGTCCCCAGATATCGACCCCCTGGTCGGCGTAAGCGCGGATAAATTTGATATAGTATTGGGCCCACGCGTCGCGATATTGCGGCAGCAGGCTTCCGCCGTTATTCATCTGGCCGTTGGTCTTCATCCATGCCGGGGGGCTCCATGGCGAGATGAAGAGTTTAAACGGCTCGTTGCCCCAGTTATGCGCTTCCTGAATCATGGGCAGCAGGCATTTCTTCTCGCGGTCGATATTGAAATGCTCGAGCGACACGTCGCCGGGAACCTCGTCGCTCGCATAATTGCCCAGCGAAAAGTCGCAGCTATTCATATGCGTCCTGCAGAGGCTATAGCCGTGGCCCTCCTCGCGGTCAAAATAGGCCTTGAGCACCTCCTTTTGGTTCGCCGGGCTCAGCTTGCGCAGCGTGACGGCGGCGGATTCAGTAAGCGCGCCGCCGATGCCTTCGATCTGCTGGAATTTGCGGGAGGGATCGATGAGGATCGAGGGGTGATTGCTCTTGTCTCCCGGAGTGATCGCAAGCGGGTTCTTCTTGGTCAGCCGGTCGGGGGTGTCGCGGGCGGTGAGGAAGTGCTGCATAGAGAGGAAGCATCGGACGGGAGGCGAAAGTGCGCGAGCAAAATTTCAAAACGTGCATTAAAGTGCACGATCGGGGCGAAAATCATTGCGCGGGGCCGCAAAATCAAATAGTGCATAAAAGTGCGCCATGTCCTCCCATGCATACCGCGCCGTACTGGCCCTCTGCGCTCTCTGCCTCTCCACGTCTCCGCTTCTGGTCCATGGACAGTCCGTCGTTCCCGTTGGCGCCGGTTCCTATGCCAGTCAGGTGCCTCCGGCCAATTACTACACGGATTCCTATTACGGCCTTCCCGCGGCGCAGATCGAACCGCTCACTTCCGGTTCCGCCATCTTCAATACCCTCCACCTCGATCCCTCGTTGAGCGGCACCGCCATCCCCACCAATCACTGGTGGACAGACATGCTCATTGCGGACCGTTCCACGCTACTCTCCGGCTCCACGCAATATATCCTGAAGCAGGATCCCTATGGCGGGAATATGTGGTTCTATCCCGGCATGCTGGCGCCGAAGAGTTATGGCCTCGACTTATACTTTCCCAATTCCTGGGAGCCCGCCAATAGCAACGGCAGCCCACAGGGGGCCATCAATCCCGGCCCGGTGCTCTCGCTTTACGGAGATGTTCCGTACGCCGTCCCTTCCAGCGATTTCCTGATCGCCGATTTCGAAAGCGGTTACCCGGTGGGCACCACGCGAACCGGTACGGGATTTGCCGCAACGCCGTCCGCGGGGAGCGGGCTTACCGGAATGATGGGCAACTTCTGCGCCAGCACGCGCGATGCGGGGGACGGAGCCACGGGAGAATTGGATCTTCCCAGCTTTACGATTCAGAAACACTATCTCAGTTTTCTTATCTGCGGCGGCACCAGCGCGCAGACTCAAGTGCGGCTCATCGTCAATGGCAATGTGGTCCTCGCCGCTTCGGGGCAGGATACGACTACCTTCGCATGGGTTACCTGGGATATATCCCCGTGGGCCGGACAAACCGCGTATGTGCAGGTGGGGGATGAATCCACGGGCGGATGGGGTTTCATCGCGGCGGACGAAATCGTCGAAAGCGATTCCAATAATCCCGTGGGCCGCTACGGCGGCACCATGATCGCAACCAATTCCGACGTGACCAATTGGGGAGATTGGAATGTCGATTTCAAGCTGCCAGACGCCTACGGGCATGAGTTGGACGTTTCCATGGCGCGCGGCATTCCGCTGACGTGGACCACCTGGGACGGAATGAATCCCAAAATCATCCTGAGCGGCACAACTCTCTACGACATCAACAATAATCCAATCACCACCGGCACGAGCTTCACGACCAACGCGTTTGCGTTCAATTACCAGGGGCGCGCCTACGGCATCTTTCTACCCGACAATACGCCGGTAACCGTGACATCCGGCTACATCGAGCCTCAACTGTCGGGAAGCAACAATTACATGGTCATCGGCTATTTGCCGGCCACCTCCAATCTGGCGGAATTCAATGCCGTCGCCTTTGCGCGGCCCACCAAGACCCAGCTTAGTTGGTCCATGGACGCCGCCGGAGGCTATGTGGATACGACGTGGAACATCACCACCACGCCCATGAAAGGGACCAACCTAAATACCATCCAGGGCTGGTTGCCGCATCATTACCGCACCACGGTTAATAACCTCTCCTTCACCGGCGATACCTATCTGACGCCGCGGGGTACCATGCAGTGCGCCATTGGCAACCAGTTCCAGATCAATTTTCCATTCAAGGGCATCGTTCCCGTTCTGCCTGCGCCGGTCGCCACGGGCACAACCGATGATTTCCAGCCCGCCCGCATGCTTTGGTATCTTCAAAACTTCAATCCCGGCACAATGCTGGGAGACACCTACTGGAGCGGCAAGGCCATGGCGCTTTGCGCCCAATATATGGCATGGGCAAACCAGATGGGGGATACCGCGGACTTCCTGAGGCTGCAAACCGCGCTCGAAGCCGCAATGGAAAACTGGCTGACCTACACGCCCAACGAGCAGAACGGTTACTTTGCCCTTTACCCGAATTTCCACGCGATCATTGGCTGGGACGCCAGCTACGGCACGCAGGCGTTTAACGATTTGCATTTTCATTACGGCTACTTCGCTGTCACCGGCGCGATAATCGCCATGTATGATCCGGCGTTCCTCGCCAATTACGGGCAGATGCTCAGGATGCTGGTAAAATGTTACGGCAACTGGGATCGCACGGATAACAGCGAGCCTTTCTTCCGCACCTTCGATATCTGGGAGGGCCACTCGAACGCGGGCGGCACCAGCTCCGCGAACGGCGAGAACCAGGAATCGAGTTCCGAGGCCATGCAATCCTGGGCCGGCATGTACCTGCTTGGCGGTATGCTCAATGACAGCGCAATGACCGCCGCCGGCGCGATGGGTTTCTCGATGGAAAGCGCCGCGGTCAATGAGTATTGGCAGGATATTTACCAGACCAATTTTCCGCCCGGCTACAATCGGGCCGGCAATGG
The DNA here is from genome assembly GCA_036266845.1 of Chthoniobacteraceae bacterium. GTDB lineage: Bacteria > Verrucomicrobiota > Verrucomicrobiia > Chthoniobacterales > Chthoniobacteraceae > DATAXI01. The sequence goes on from DATAXI010000271.1 coordinate 3,641, forward strand.
CATCCTCGAGGCGAATGCGTATGCTTACGGCACTTACTTTAGCGGCGATCCCGCATGGGTGTATGGGATCCAGTACACGCCTTCCAATCATTGGAATAACTACCTGGCGCGTTATCAGCCCGCGACGGTTTCCGCCAAGTATCAGGATATGTGGAGCGAGCGTGCCGCGTGGTGCGCCAGTTACCCGCTGTGGACCGGCACCGGCGCCTTCACCGCCGGGGAATGGGTGCAATATGATAACTCCATCTACTCCGTCTCCGGCACCGTATCGATCACCGGGAGCGGCGGCAACCCTGCCGCGGATACCGGCGAATGGGTTCAGCAAGCCGATTGCTCAAGTTCCTCTCCCAATGTCCTCGGCGGCGGACTGGATCATGTCATCCTGAGTTATCAGGGACTCTGGGATCACGACAATGCGGCCGCGGAATTTGACCGGTATTATGCGGCCGGGGACAGCACCGCCACCAACAATAGCGATTCCGGCTCGACCTATTATCTCATCCAGGCCAGCCGCTGCCTTGGCGATCAGGACTACACTTACACCACCAGCATCCCGACCAGCGCGGTGTATGTCAATGCGGCGACCGGGGTGCGGACCTTCACGGTCTTTAATCCGCTCGGCACCACCGCGCCGGCGGT
>DATAXI010000228.1:0-4477 GCA_036266845.1 Chthoniobacteraceae bacterium
AGCGGCGAGCGCGCCTGAAGCTCCCGGACGATGAAGCCTCCAAAGGATATCGCCGAAACGACGGAGCACCAAAAGATTGCGCGCGAAGAAAACCAATCGTCCTCCTGGCCCTTGTCCAAAACAAATTGCAGCGTGGAAAGCCAGATCGCCATGAGCCCGAAGCCCACGGAATCGATGGTGCTGAACGCGACCCGCTTCAGATAAGGCGGATCCTCAATATAAAGGCTCGCCAGCAGGGAAGCGAGCACGCCGATCGGCAGGTTAATATAAAAGATCCAGCGCCACGAGTACTGGTCCGTGATCCAGCCGCCCACGATTGGCCCGACAATGGGCGCGACCACAACCCCCATCGCGAAAGTCGCCATGGCGACGTTCCGTTTCTCCGGCGGAAAACTCTCGAGCAGCACCGCCTGCGATACCGGCTGCAACGCGCCGCCGCCCGCACCCTGCAACACCCGCGCCGCCACCAGAAAGCCGAGACTCCCGGCCAGTCCGCACAGTGCGGATGCCGCGGTGAAAATGCCGATGCAAACGAGCAGAAACCGTTTTCTGCCGAACACATTGCCCAGCCACGCCGTCGCCGGAAGGATGATCGCATTGGCAATGAGATAGCTCGTGAGCACCCACGTCGCTTCGTCGCTGGTAGCGGAGAGCCCGCCCGCAATGTACGGCACCGCGACATTTGCGATGGACGTGTCGAGCACCTCCATGAACGTCGCCAGCATCACCGCAAACGCGATCAAGTAGGGATTGTGCCGCGGGCGCCAATCGTCGTTACCGGCCATGGCGGCGCCCTGGTGGTTTTTCTGAATCAGGTTGTCTCTTTGCCATCGCGGTTGGTTATGGGATTTCGTTTCTTCCTTCGGCTGCTCCCGCCCGTCCGGATGTTTGAAATAACCTTTCGGCAACGGATGCGGCCCGTAGCGCCGGATTCCGGAATGGTGGAGATGCGTGCCGGAACCGGGATGCGCCACGCTTTTGTAAAACCGGCGTGAACACCGTTGCCGGAATGGGGTGCAGGGCACGGCCGCGCGAGGAAGGCGCGATCCGGGAAAATGCGGCAACCCCCTTGCCGCAAAGCACTTTTTATCCGCGAGCGGCGTCGCGCCCGGCATCGGATTCGTCCCCGCCAGCAGGACGATCTTCACCGAGCCGCCCGGGCGCTTCTCTATCGGAAGAGGATGGAGTAGAGCGTTGCGTTTGACGTGGGACGGACGTTCCATTAGGAAGTCTCGCCTCTTATCACTATGCCCAAATCATTGCCCATTACTGACGAAATCCAACAGATCAAAGCCCGGCTCAAGGAGCTTCAAAACCAACAGCTCGATGAGCTGAAGACGCGCCGCCGGGAGTTGGCCACGGAACTGGCCTCCGTGGACCGGCAGATCGCGGAGATCACCGGCACGCCGGTACAGCCCGCCGCCGGCGTTGCGGCGCCCGCGGACGGTGTGCGCAAGCGCGCGCCAAAACTGCCGAAGCTGGTTAAGGACTCCGAGGAGTACAAGGAGCTTGGCCGCCAGGTGCAGACCATCCTGGCCAAGGAGCCGACCGGCCTCAACGGCAAGCAGATTGCCGATGCCCTGGGATACCAGCAGATGAACGAGCGCAACCGGATCAAGGAATTGCTGAACGACAACCGCCTCTTCAAGAAAACCGGGCAGGGGGTCTCCACGCGATTCTTCCTGCGGTAACACCGGGTTTTTCACTTGCAGCGCCCCGCCGGTTTTCATGCCGCGCGGGGCATGGCAGCCGCGTCAAAAGGTGCAAAAATTGACAGAACTGCTTGCGGAAACGCGCATCGCTCCTACTTTTCGAAGAAGCATGCGCGAGTTTCCTTCCTCATTGGGGCTGTCGGGCTCGCTCTTGATCGCGCATCCCAATTTACTCGACCCCAATTTTCGCCGCAGCGTCCTCATCATCTCCGCGAGCGATCCCCACGAGGGCTCCTTCGGGCTCATCCTCAACCGGGCCACGGAGAAAACCGTGGGGGAACTGCTGCCGGGTCACGATCTCGGGCCGCTCGAGGACCTGCCTGTCTTTTTTGGCGGGCCGGTATCGCCGGATCAGTTGACCTTTGCGGTCTTCATTTGGGAGGAAGAGGCGTTGCGCATTCGCACCCACCTCCTGCTGGATGAGGCCCGGGACCTGGCTGCGGAGGGTGGCGGAGAGGTGCGCGCGTTCCTCGGCTATGCCGGCTGGTCCAAGGGGCAACTGGAGGCGGAGCTGGACCAGAAGGCGTGGCTCGTGCAGCGGCCCGACGAAGCCATCCTCGATATCGATAAATGCATCGAGTTATGGCCCACCATTATGCGCGAGCAGGGCCCGTGGTTTCGCCTGCTGGCGGCGGCGCCGGACGATCCCTCGCTCAATTGACCGGACCCGCGCGGCATGATGACCATCGGCATTCCAAAAGAAATCAAGGAGCAGGAAAACCGCGTCGGGCTGCTCCCGGCCGGGGTCTATCAGCTCGTGAAGCGGGGCCATCGCGTTCTGGTGGAGCGCGGCGCCGGCGCGGGCTCCGGCTACACGGATGCGGATTACCAGGCCGCCGGCGCGGAACTGGCGGAGGACGGGCCCGCCGTGTATGCCGGCGCCGGGATGATCGTGAAGGTGAAGGAGCCGCTTCCGGCGGAGTACGGCCTCCTGCGGCGCGGGCAAATCCTCTTTACCTACCTGCACCTTGCGGCGAACCGGGACCTGACGCTTGCGCTCGTAAAATCCGGCGTCACCGCGATTGCTTACGAGACGGTGGAAGTCAATCGGCGGCTGCCGCTGCTCGAGCCGATGAGCGAGATCGCGGGCCGCATGTCCATCATCATGGGCGGCTACTTCCTGGCCAAGCACAATGGCGGCAATGGCGTCCTGCTGGGCGGCGTGCCCGGCGTGCTCCCTGGCCGCGTGGTTGTGCTGGGGGGCGGCACCTCCGGCGTCAATGCGGCGCGCATGGCCACCGGCCTGGGCGCGGACGTCACCATCCTGGAGGTGGATGTCGAGCGGATGCGTTTTCTCGATATCACGATGCACAGCGCGCACACCCTTTACTCCAGCGAGGCGCATCTGCTGGAGCTTTTGCCGGGTGTCGATTTACTCATTGGCGCCGTGCTCCTCCCCGGCGCGCGCGCTCCCAAGCTGGTGCGCCGGGAGATGCTGAAAGTCATGCGGCCCGGGAGCGTTTTTGTCGATATCGCGATCGACCAGGGCGGCTGCGCCGAAACCTCGCGTCCCACCACGCATGAGGAGCCGACCTTCATCGAGGAAGGGATCATCCATTATTGCGTGGCCAATATGCCTGCCGCCTACGCGCGCACCGCTACCCAGGCGCTGACAAATGTGACCTATCCCTATGTCGAACTGCTGGCCGATCACGGCGTCGAGGCCGCCTGCCAGCGCATGCCCGGCCTCCGCGGCGGCATCAATGTCACGGAGGGTGGCGTGCTATTGCCCGCGGTCGCCGCCGCGCATGGCGTGGCTGGCTGAGGCCGTGAAGACTGAGAACGTCAAGGATTCAGCGCCAGCGGCTCCGGCACGCCGTCAGTCACTTTCGTAAGCTCCAGCCAGACGCTGCCGATAAAGATCTGCGCGTTCATTTTCAGCGGCAGCCGGTCGGAATCATCGGAAAGCCACCCCGTCGCACGCTTGAATTTCCCATGCGGCGCCAGCTTCAGGTCGCTGGTCACTTTTTCGAGCTTCAGATCCATCTTGATGGCCGGATACGTCCCCGTCCGTACCTTCACCTTTTCCCGCCCCTCCACGGTCACCGTGGCCAGGTACGGGCTTGTGGCGGGAAAAACGACAAACCGGTACACATCGCCATTTTCCAGCTTCTGGCTCCGGACGTAGAGCAATGCCGTCTGCAAATCGCGCAGATCGGGAAAATCGAATCGCTTATGGCGGGGCGGATTTTTCTCCGCGGTGGATTCGCGAAAGTGATCCACCCCATGGTCGTCAAAAGCCAGCAGGGTCCGGACCGTTTGCGAGCGATAGACCTCCTTCTGCCGCACGGTGGATGGCATGAGCGTCTGGTCATCCGCGCGCGCCACGTGCGTCGCATCCAGGCGCCAGAGCGCGCGCGCCAGGCCTACTGTGGAGCCTTTTGCCTCCAGCAGGCAGATGCCCGGCGCCGGCCGGGAGAATTGCGCCTCCACCTGGCCCGCCGTTAGCCCCGCCCATCCGCACACATACTCCACCGTCACCGGGCGCAGCGCCGCGAACGCGCCCGGGCCGGGATCCGAAAGCTGCTCCTGCCAATCCGCGCGCAGGACCGGCGCGCAGCCCATCAAAAGAAGCAGGATGTGGAACCAGGTTTTCGAAAAGCTCATACCCGGTGGCATGCGATGCTAGTGTCCTGAGTCATTGATTTGTCGAAGAATGAGCCTTGATGGTTGAGGAGGCAAAGCGGGCGATAGATCGCAAGATATCGTCGGCGGATTTGACCCACTGAAAGGGTTTCGGGTTTTGGTTGTTTACCTCGATGAAG
>DATAXI010000236.1:0-5464 GCA_036266845.1 Chthoniobacteraceae bacterium
ATCGAAGCTTCCCCTACTGGCTGCAAGATACCACCAGCTTCTGGGTCGGCCACGGTTTCAAAAGCTGGGACCCCACCATCAAGTCTGATCCGGAAGGGTTTGATGGCGCTACCTATGAGCATATGATGGATCTCGCCATCCAGATGGGGCGCACGGAAAACATGTTCAGTTCCGTCACGAACATCTACGGCCTGACCGGCCTCATCCTCTACCTGGCATTTATGATCCAGCTTGCCTGGAAATTGTACAGAGGCTCCCGGCGCGCCCCGCCCGGGTCCTATGCGCGCGCATTGTGCGAGTTTTCCTTTGTCAGCCTGGTGCCTCAGATTCTATTCTGCCCTTTCGCCGGTTCCGCGCTTGGCATAAATCTTTTTTTCTTTTCCCTGGGTATCGTTGCCGCGCGTCCCTATCTCGCAGCATCCAGCGCCAAGCCGTTCCGGGGCGCCGCACCAGAGCTACCCGCGTTTGCCCGGCCCGCCTTCGCAGAGCAGCGGGCCAGATTCGCGAAACATAGGACCGGCTAGGAAAATATCGCGCGTCTGATCGAAAAGCGAAAATAACTGTAAAAGGCGGCTGAGAGGAATAACACGGCGATCAAGGGGTAAAAAATGCGAATGGAAAACAATCGGTAACGAAGATTTCGACGTCCTACAGCGCCGCCCCGTGGCGTTCCTGGGAAAAATGCTTCACAATCGAAGCGTGAAGAGGCAGGGAATAGTACCGATGGATCAGGAATGCAAGGCACCATGAAAGTGGTATTGGCAACACGCACTTATAGAGAAATTCCAGCAGATTCCCGTTCGTAACGTCCAACCCGGAATGGAAATATAGAACGATCGGGATATGAAAGAGATACCACTCATAACTGATCATGGCCGTCATCCGCACGAGTCTCAGTCGTCCGAGATAATTCAACCAGGAGGTTTGCTGCTCCGTCGCGGGCAGGAGAAGTGGGAAAAGCGCGGCGGCGGCAATCCACCGCAGCGCGTAAAAGCGGATTCCGCTCACCGGAATCTTGACGCTGCTGTACCACCCAAAATAGAAAGCGGCGGCAAATAGGGCGACGAAGGCAATGCCATCGAAACGCCTGAGTGGCGCCATCAGCGAGGGCCAGTAGGTAGAGGTGAGAGCGGCAAAGGAGCCAATGCTGAAAAAAACAAAGTAGGTGCCCAGTTCAAGTGGATACGCACCCGATCCCAGACTGCCGGCAAAGCAAAGCAGCGAAATCAGGAGCAGCAGCGCCGAAGGGAGGCAGAGCCCGAGGCGATTTTTGAAAAGCCCTTTTGATTGGGAAAGAAGAAAGAAGAGAGGAAAGAGAATGTAATAATAAACTTCGGGCGCCAGGCTCCAATAGACGTTTCCATCCAGTTTCGTGAATACGACCAGGAACGGATGGAGAAATAGAAAAATCTTCAGCGCCTGGGATAGGGTCGCCGCCCAGCCTTCCGGTTGAGCATGAATCTGGATAGCTGACGCAAGACAGAGGGACAGGAAGAAAGGCGGGATAATCTTGGCGGCCCTCTTCGCGATGTAGGCTTTGATGGAGACCTTCTCGCCGGCCTGATAATCCTTGAAGAAAGGCCTCGCGATCAGAAATCCCGACAGGGCGAAAAATATGGGGACGCCGAAAAAGCCGCCTATAATAAAACTGAGCGCGAAATGCTTGGGAAAAGAGTTGGGCAGGAACGCGACGCTGTGAATCCCCAGGACCATGACAATCGCCAGTGCGCGGAGAAAAGTCAGGTTTTCGAACTGTCCGTTACGCTTCATCAAGTCCGATTGGTTATGACCCGTGAAACACGCTGTAGTGCCAGCTCTTGATCCATTGGACATCCTCGTCGAATTGCCGGGGAGTGGTTTGAGTACCCTTGAGTAACGCGCCGGCCGGTTTCGATTCCTCCAACGCGCGGGCGCCCGCCTCCTGGACGGTTTTCATTTTTTCCATGTCCGGGAGCCGGGAAACGCTTCGCACCAGGCAGCAGAAGAGAATCAGCCAGAGTATCCATCGCTTCCATCCTGTCCATTGGACCAGCGGAATCAAGCCGGCCCAAAATAGGGCGGACATCGTCCCGTATCGCGAATCGGTGAGGCCAATATAGGAACCGGAACCGCCGCGTGAAACCGCGAGCAACCCGACCATCGTAATTCCCGCCAGGATCAGCGCGGCCAGAAAGGGCTCCTTCTTCAATTCCGGCAAGCTAAGGCCAAGAAGAGCCAGCCCCACCAGCGCGAAGAAAGGGTCCGCGATGCTTGCGTTCGGTCCCACGGGCGCGCCAAGGCCGGCCAGGAAGGAGATGGGCATCTCCAGGTAATGTTTTCCGCGAACGATCTCCCCGGTTGCAGGGCCGGGATGCTGCAGGAAGACCGCCGCGACAAACAGGGTAAATGCAATGAATGCCGCCTTTTGCGGCCACGGCCGCGGAATCGCGAATACGAGGTAAAGAGCCGCAGGCCAGAGGGCCAGCCCGCCGCCAAAGCTGAGCGATCCGATAAATCCCAGCAACAAAGCGCCAATGAAGGCGGCGGGACGGCGCGAATCCAGGAGCCTGAGACTCCAGAGGACACAGAAAACGGCCATCGTCTCGGAGATCATCCAGGACCACATCCACACGGCCCATTGATTCCAGCTCCAGAACAGGATCGCCGCCTCGATCAGCCTTCCATGCCGCGCGGCATAGGGCCGTACCGCCAGCCACGCACCCAGCAGAAGAAGGAGCGTAACGATGCGGAACGCAAATGTGCTCCAATGCGTCAGCGCGGCCACGTTTCCCATGAGGAGGTATGAGAACACCATCTTATGTCCCGCATACGGCGCATCGAGCGTTTGCCAGTTAAGCGCCCCCTGATGCATCTTTGCGAGAATGGGCACCAGGTCCCAATCGTCCGAATAAGGAACTTCCACCGTGAACAAGAGGGTCAGAACAAAAACAATCGCGATGGGGATGACATCCAGCGGAACCGAAAATCTCTTACGCTGCTCCATGGGGGGCTAATATCGGGAGCGCCAGCCCGACTCCAGCCGAAAAGCGCAACCGCACCTTTCGCCCTGGCCCGGCGGTGGCGTCCGTCGCTCCCGGGCGGAATCACTTTGACACGTTTTCAGCGTCATGGATGATGCCATCTCCCATGGCGTCCACACCTCCGGGATCGTCCGCATCCGAAACGGTTTGCGCCCGGCTCCTTCCCGTCGCGCTCATCGGGTGGCTGGCCGTGGCGTGGTCGAATCTCTACTTCTTCGCGTTCCCCTCCATGGATTCCTGGTGTTACTCCGGGCCGGCGATCATGGCAAAGGCTCCGCTGCGATTGGCGACGCCTTTCGTGGGCACGTTTTTGGGGGACGATAAAGGGTGGGGCCTTCATTGGCCGGGCGGCCCATTGCTGACCAGCCTCTTCATGCCCTTTCTGCCTCATATCCCCGCGGTGTTCGTGTCCGTGTACCTTGGCTATTGGATGCTGGCGGCGATTGCGACGATGGCGCTCGTGCGGAGATTGACCGGCTCGCCATGGCTCGCGCTTTGCGGTTTTCTACTCGTCGTGGGCGACCGGGTTTCCTTCAGCATCACGTGGCTGGAGCGTTACGAGATGCTGAGCGGGGCGATTGCCATTGCGACGCTGTTGGCGCTTTGCGCTCCGGCGGACCGGCGGCCCGGGCTGCGCGCGGCGATGGTCGCCTTCGGTTTCTTTGCCATGCCGCTGCTGCATCCCGTCTTCTCGGGGCTCGCGCTCGCATGGCTGGTTTTGCTCGGGTTCCGCACATGGGCGCTCGGGCGCTCTTACCGGCATTTCGTGATCGCGGCGGTGAGTTACGGGGCGGGCTGGGCCGCGTTTGCCGCCTATTACCTGACCCGGCCGCTGCTGTACATGCAGTTTCACAATCACGCCTACCAGAATCTGATCCTGACGAAGAACGCGCCGGTGCACGGGATTCGTAAATTCCTGGCCAATCTCATGGAAGTGGGAGCCCCCACTCACGCATCGTCCGCGATCTACCTGGTGGCGATGGGAGGAACGCTGGCCCTCCTGTTTGCACTCTGGAAATCGCGGGCGCAATGGCGGGATTTTCTCCTGGGGAACGATCTGGCATTGTTCGCCGCGCTGGGCTTTGCGGTCACCCTCGGCCTGGCGCAGATGACCTATAATGGCTACTACTGGAGCTGTCCCTGGCCGTTTGCCGCCGCGCTGGCCTGCGATGCGGCGGCCCGGCTGGCAAAGCACTTCCCGCGATACGCGCGGCCGATCATGACCGCCCTGGCCTTGCTGGTTCTTCTTCAGGCGAGCTTTCTTCCGGCGCGGACTTTCCTCTGGTATCGCAATGGATTCCGAAACATGCGTTCGGAGCTTCGCAACTTTGCGAGCAGCCTTCCCCGCGCCGGCAAGATTTTCATCCCGGAGTCGCTTTGGGAAACGTACGCGGGCAGAAATCAGCCGGTGATGATGAATGCGTTGCCTTATACCGCGGGCGATGCGATGCAGAAAAGTTACGCGGACTTTATCCGGCCAATGCTTCACCGCGGCGACGTGCTGGTCGTGGATCAATTACAAAGCCATGCCACGCAAATCGATTTTCATCACGCCGGCTGGAAAGAGATCGGCGCCTGCAAGATGGTCTATTCAGGAGCGGGCGCGCAGGCGCACGGGTATGATCTGACGGCCTACGTAAAGCAGTAGAGACGGGTCCATATCCCCCCCCGGGGCGCGCATCACTCCGGGGGCGTCTCGCGCTTCCGGTAGTCGCCCCGGCTGAAGTATTTCTCAAGCCACACATAGCAGCAGACAAAGAAATAGCGGCTGCCCATCTCCTTGATCTTGAGCTTCGCCACCCCGGTCCGGCGATTGCGCCAGGTAATGGGGATGACGGTAAAAGTGCAGCCGCGCACAATGGCTTTCAGGGGCAGCTCCACGGTGATGTTGAAATGGGGAGAGAGGATCGGGCGCACGGTGTCGATCACCGTGCGGCGGTACGCCTTGAAGGCGTTCGTCGTATCATTGAGGCCGTGGGCAAACAGGACGCGGATGAAGAAATTCGCCAGCCGGTTCAGGATATATTTGACCGGCGGGTAATCGATGACGCCGCCGCCTTTCATGAAGCGGCTGCCAAAGACGCAATCGTAGCCTTTATTCAGCTCCTGCCAATACCGCACGACATCGCGGCAATCGTCCGATTCATCCGCCATCATCACGACCAGCGCATCGCCGGTCGCGCGCTGAAACCCAAACATGATCGCGCGGCCAAACCCGTGCTCACCCGTATTTTGCACAGGCACAACTTCCGGCACGCGCTCCTGCAGTGATCGCAATAGTTCCCACGTGCGATCGCTGCTGCCGTCATCAACGATGACGATCTCATGCGGCACGTTTTGTAATTTCAATTCGAGATGCAAATGCTCGGCTGTCGAAACGATGCACCCTTCTTCATCGCGCGCGGGAATCACAACGCTGAGCAATTTCAGCGGCGAAGAATCTT
>DATAXI010000052.1:0-3755 GCA_036266845.1 Chthoniobacteraceae bacterium
CTACAACCCGCGCCGACGCCACAGTTCCCTCGGATATCGATCTCCCCTCGACTTCGAAAAAGATATGTTCCCCCCGAACCAAGGACCGTTAACCTCCAACAACTAATAAAAGCCCAGAACGCTTTTTCGAAGAAGGACCACATCGATCTTCAGTTTCAGGGTGATATTCTGGAAATAGGCGAGATAGTCGTAATGGCCATCCCCCTTTGACAGCAACCAGTATTGCGCCTCGTAGTCGGAGGCAGAAGCCATTTTGGTTTCGAACGGGATATTGGTCACGCTACCGGTCAGGCCCTCGCTTTCATACCGCGTTGAGAATTTAACGTGATGGTAGCTCTTCAGTCCCATATCCTCGATTGCCTCACGCAACGGAATCAACGGATCCTCGGTTTCCGGCAGATGCGGATTCTCATAGTCGTTTTTTTTGCGGTCGTCAGTAGCTGGCTTCGTATACTTGTCGAGTGTAGTACGAAAGCGGGTAACATCAATCTCAGTTGGCAAACCCGAACCTTGGGGAATGACTGGAGGGCCATCGTGCAAGCCTGTGTATTTGCCCAGCGCCAAAATCGAATTGCCGTGCGGCACTGAAATTTGTTTGGCATAATCGTAGTTAGGCGTGTCGCCAGGCGGGGGTGCCGGGACATCTTTGTTTATAGGGTAGGGCCCGTTTACGATTTTCTTGTAAGACACGTAGAGCCATGCTCCATTTTCGAGATGGACAACCTGACCCACGTCGGGTCCTTCCGCAAATCTGACAACCTGGTCGTAGAACAACGCCTCCGGAACTTGTCGTGCCTTTTCACCCCGATTAGGTGCGGCGCCAGGCACGGCAACCGTATCTGATCCTTCCGGCTGGTTTTTCCCGGAGTGAAAACTGATCGATTCGGTATATCGAAAGTTTTTGAGGATGTAGCCTCGGTGATTTTTACCGCCTTGGTAAAGAGGTTCGGCGGCGTGTTGCGGCAGCGGCATGACATTGTAAGAATACGGGCGCTGTGTCCCACCCTCTTCTTTCATCGCACCTTCGTTAGACCACGTTCCTGCGAGCAGACGCTCGACAGCATGAAGGTTTTTTACATCAATTTCGTATGGCATATGAAGTTAAAGTAGTTATTAGGTTTCGATAGCAGAAATAAAACGAGCTTTCACAATTAATCTCTTGTTCACGGCGCCGCATCGAGTATTCCCGGTCGCTTTCGCCAGTCTCCTCCCGACGTTTGCCTTTACAGGCTCTTTTGCACTCCCAACCTGTTCCATTTTAGTGACTCTGGCTGCTGGTCTCCGTTTCTCCCTCCCCAAGGCGAGGGCCATTCGCCGCGACCGCTCGGCAGGTATCCGGATCCGTTGTTTGGCCGTGTTGAGGCGGTAAGGATTTCGGGGCGCTGGGTGTGCTCATGAGGCTATTAGTCCTCATCCGTGTCCTTAATTCAATAGGCAGAAACCACTAGGACTAATTGTCTCGTTTATGGCCGGGATTCAAAAGAAAGGCGTCCACAGGCCTGTAAACGCTCCACTCTTTCAATTCCTGCCGACCGCCGGCCCCACATGGGAATCCAGCAGAGCATGGATCGCCTCCGTTTTCCTTGGAAGATCACCCTGGTTCCCCCTTATAAGGATTCGGTAAACGCGTTAGACAGCAACCGGACGTTCCGCCGTTGGAAATCCTGGTTTTTTGGTTCACGCCATTCCTGCAACACCGTGTAAGATATTCAGCATTTCGAATCTATTAATTGGAGAAATACAGAACGTAGGCTTTGGATGATATCCGCTCAACGCCCAACTCCGAATGTCCCTCGAACGGGGCTCGCTTTGGGATGCGCTCTCCGGCTATCGTTTCGGGCACCTTATGAAATTTACGGACAACACGATTCTTATTACTGGCGGGAGTTCCGGGATCGGGCGGGGACTGGCGGAGGCGCTGCATGCGCTGGGGAACAGGGTGATTATTACCGGACGGCGGAAGGAGTTGCTGGAGGAGGTGGCGGCGGCGAACCCGGGAATGGTCTGCCATGTGCTGGATGTGGATGATCGCGACGCGGTGCGGATTTTCGTGGAAAAAGTGACGGGAGAATTTCCGGGGCTCAATGTGCTGGTAAATAACGCGGGGATCATGCGGCCGGAGGACTTGAGGGAGCCGGGCTGGCTGGCGGACTCCGAGGCGGTCATTACCACGAATCTGCTGGGGCCGGTGCGGATGACGGCGGGGCTGCTGCCGCACCTCCTGAAGCAGCCGGCGGCGGCGATTCTGAATGTATCCTCCGGGCTGGGATTTGTGCCTCTGCCGGTGACGCCCACGTACTCGGCCACGAAGGCGGCGCTGCACTCGTTTACGGTATCGCTGCGGGTGCAGCTCAAGGGGACGGCGGTGGAGGTGATCGAGATCATCCCGCCGGCGGTGGCGACGGATTTGACGCCGGGGCGCTCGACGAACGATCAGCGGATGATGTCGCTCGAGGATTTTATCACCGAGACCATGGACCTGCTGAAAGCGCAGCCGACGCCGGAGGAGATCACCGTGGAGCGGGTGAAATTTCTGCGATTTGCGGAGGCAACGGGGGCGTATGACAAGGCGCTGGCGATGTTGAGCGGCATCTCCGTTTGAAGGAAACGAACCCGTCACGGGGGTCGATGCGGGGCCATCTGCGCAAGCTGGCTGATAAAAATATCTTGAAGCCGGCGCTCCGGGCGTCTTTAGTGTCGCACCTTCGATGCAGAAACGCCGCCTCCTCATTCCGCTCTGCGCGGTGCTTTTCCTCTCTGCAACCGCGATGCGCGGCCAGAGCAATCCAATCGCCCCGGCGCCCGCGGCTACGATCAATGCGCCATTGCAGCACTCCTCCTCAATATGGGCCTCCCTGCTGCTGGGATCGGCGGTGCTGGTGGGCTGGAGGAGACGTCCGGGAAGCCGGGCGTAGCCGATCCGTGTTGAGCCCCTGAAAAGCGCGGACTATTCGCGCGATTTGCCTCTTCCCCAAGGGAGTTAATCCGGGGTTTTCCATGACATCGACGTTACGAATCTGTAAGGCTTTGCGATATGGGCGGCAGTTGACAGGACCTTGTCCGCTGGTAGTATCGCGCCGTTTTTAGAATCAACCCACGTATGAGATTTCCACTGGCACTGACGGCAAAAATTGCGGGTTACATCCTCAAGCACAAGATGCGCGGAACCGAGCGGTTCGCGACCGTCCTCCAGCTTGAACCGCTGCATACGTGCAACCTGACCTGCACGGGCTGCGGACGCATCCGCGAGTATTCCACCTCGATCAAAGATTTGATGTCCCTCGAGGATTGCCTGGGAGCGGCGCAGGAGTGCGAGGCCCCGATGATTTCCATTTGCGGCGGCGAGCCGCTGATTTACCCGCAGATCGAGGCGCTGGTGACGGGGCTGCTGGGCCAGGGGCGGATCGTTTACATCTGCACGAACGCGATGTTCATGCGGAAGAAGATGCGCGAGTACCTGGCGGCGGAGCGGCTGCGGAAGCCGGCGGCTGTGGATGAGACGCTGCAGGTGCTGCTCTCCGAGGAGTTGATCACCGCAAAGGACGCCGAGGATATCCGCAAGGGGCCGAAGGATGCCAGGAAGCCGGTCATCGCCCCGTCGAGCTGGATGTACTGGAATGTGCACCTGGACGGCCTGGAGCGGACGCATGATTTGATCGTGGAGCGCGAGGGCGTCTTCAAGGAGTGCATTCTGGCGATTCGCATGGCGAAGATCCTGGGATACCAGGTGGCGACCAACCCCACCGTCTATAAGG
>DATAXI010000067.1:0-35087 GCA_036266845.1 Chthoniobacteraceae bacterium
CCGTCGAGTTAATGACGTTATAGCCGCTCGATCCATACTCGCCCTGCCAGTTGCCCTGCGTCGTGCCGTCCGCCATGACGAAGGATGCCGTGCCCGCCGGCGCCGCGGGTCCGCTTGCGGGCGGTCCGAAAAACAGCCCGCTGATGACCGCATCGGAATTTGCCAGAAGATTGGTAACCTGGAGCCGCACATGCCCGGTCACGTTCCAGACCAGGTACTGGCCATTCTCAAACGAAGAAAGCGTGCCGCTTGCCAGCACCTGTCCGCTGCCGGCATCGAGGATCGAAACCGCCTCCGAGCGCGGACCAAACCCGTCCCAGTCCACCGCGTAGAGAGCCATGGAGTGGGGCTGTCCGTCCGTAAGGTTCACATCGACGGTAATGCTCGCGCCAGTGCCGCTGGTTTGGCTGTACCAGCAGGAGGCGATTCGGTCATTCGCCACGGACGATTTCTGAAGGCCGCGCACATCCGGTGTGGACTCCGCCCACGGATGGTAACCTTCCCCGCTTTGCGTCACCACGGCGTAGGAGGGGTAATTGCAATCGTCGCCGACGACATTGTATCCATCTCCACCATAGACGCCCTGCCAGTTACCGGCGGTGGACAGGTCGCCGCGGATAAACGTCGCCGCCGCGGCAACGCTGCCGGAGGCCAGCGGCGCGACCGTCAGTTGATTCACCGGTGACGTCGCAATATTGCCAAAAGCATCGGTCGCCACGGCGAAGAGGGGAAAGTTTCCCGCCGGAAGATCGATCCAATCAAGCTGATACGGCGCCGCGGTCGTCCCGCCGAGCAAAAGATCCCCGCCATAGAATTCGACACTTTTGATGGGATTGCTCATCCCGATGGTATCGGTGGCCAGAATAAGATTTGAGGACGCGGAAACCTGCACCCCGCTTGCCGGCGAGGTGATCGTGATAGCCGGGTAAAACTGTGTCGGCGGAATGACCTGGAGCGGCTGGCTGGCGCTGGACCAGGAGAGCTGGAGCGTGGCCGAGGGATCCTGCTTTGAATACTCGACGACGATGCTGTAACGCGACCCGGCGCGCAGCGGGATGTTGCCGGAGTCGGTGCTCAGGCTATGCGGCGTCCAGTCGTTGATCAGCTCCTGGCCATTCACCCAGAGGCGCACCGCGGCGTCGCTTTGGGTGGTAAAAGTGTAGGTCTGCGAGTAGAGCGGCTCGACCTCGCCGGACCATTGGGCCGAGAATGTATTCGGCGCAACGGAGGGATCCGGCGAGTTGGCCCCCCAGGAGAAGTTGATATTCTCATCCAGCCGGCTGAACAGCGGGTAACCCGTGAGATCGGGGTTCTGGAAGTATTCGCCCGTCAATCCGCGACCCGTGGAAACAAAGCTTCCCGAGATGGAAGCGGGTACGGCGACCGTAACGTTGACGGGGGCTGAGGTCGTGACATTGCCATTCGCGTCGGTCACCTGAACGGTGATCGCGTATTGCCCGGCCGGCGCATCGATCCACGTAAACGAGTGCTGTACGGAGGCGGTATCCTCGCCAATCAATGTGCCGTTTGCAAAATACTGGACGGACACAATCGGCGCGGCCACGGTGGAGATCACCCCGGCCGGAATCGTGATATCCGCCGGACCGCTATAGACCGTGTTGTCAGGGATTTGCACTGCCGCGATCAGCGGCGGGAGGGAGCCGGCGGAAAGCCCCGCCGCGCCACTCTGCGCGGAGGCGTTGTAAGCCTCGACCTCGCGAATCGCCACGGTCTGCGGGCCGGTCTGCCCCCCGGCGTTGACGATTGCCTGATTGGCGCCGCCGCCGAATGTCACGTTATTGATCAGCAGCCGGATGTGCTGCGTCTGCACCGGCGGGAAGCTGTGCTGGAAGATATTGCGGTCGCTGAAAAAACTGTCCGCCGTGCAATCGACCTCCGGGCTGTAAACGGGAAAACTGTTGAGCGGCTCGGAGACGTGCTGGAGGGTGATCCAGTCGCCCTGGCCGGTCGCGTCGTATTGGAGGTCGTAATCGACGAGCGTGGAGGTGGTCTGCCATGGCACTCCCGCATACACGACCACGTGGTCCACGGTCTGGACGGACGGCAGATTCAATCCATAAGAATAGGGGAAGCCGTTCGGGATATTATCGGTCCACGGCTGGCTCGCCTCGTTCTGGTAATAATACCAATCCTCAAGGACGCCGTTAAACGTCTTGGAGATATCATTGGCGCCTCCGGTGGTGGTCCATGTCCCGGACGGCGTTGCGGTAACGCCATTTTCCAGGGCGAGATCCGGCCCCCAGTTATTCTGGACTACGCTCACCGTCTGGCCTGGCGCAAGCTCGACATAGACTGGAAGCTCCGGCACCGGGATCGTGACCTGCCCATTTACAACCGGCATGGGATACTGGAGGCCGAAGGGGCTGACATAATTGACCGAGCTTCCGCTGCTCACCGCCAGCGTGACCTGCCCGTCGGTGCTGCCCCAGCTCTGGAATGCGGCTACCGATTTTGCCGGGCCGCTGAACAGGCTGCCGAGGTACATGTGGTTGCCCGGCTGCCCGAAATCGAATGCCTGCTTGAATGTCGCGCCGAAAAGCTCTTCCGACCAGACCCGCATCAGGGGCGCCGCGGGATTGAGGCTGCCGTCAAAATTTTCCCAGAACATCGGGAAAGCCCAGTAGCTGATATTCCGGTCATACCAGAGATAGTTGTGCTCTTTCGGCACGCCGTATTGCTCGAACGCCATCATCTGGACCATCGTCCACCGGCCCTGCAGCCGCGGCTCGTAGGCGCCGTAACACGCGGCCATGTAACCCTGCTCGGTCTGCCAGACTTCCATGTTCTGGAGGCCGTACTGGGCCAGCAGCGTGTTGAGCCCGTTAAAGGATTGCTGCACCAGCCACGGATCGCCGTTCACATTATTGTAAGCGTGGAAGGACAACGCATCCATGTACTTCGCGCCGCCCGCGCCAAAGAACGCCTGCAGCCAGCCCAGCCCGTAGGGCCCGATGGTCACAATGGCCGGAGCCAGGACCTTCAGGTTCGGGTTGACTCCCTTGACCGTCTGGTAAAAGGGAATCAGCTCATTCGTGACAAAGCTGGCGCCATCGGTGGTGCTGTTGGGCTCGTTGCGTCCCTCCCAGTACTCCACCTGGCCCTGGAAGGTTTGCACCACCTTCTGCACGCCCGCGAGGTCCGAGGTGCCGTTGGGGAATGCGATCATCAACGGGCGCGGCCGCACCGAGTCCATCCCGAGATAAAAGAGGTTGTCGATGGTGATGAGCGCCTGGATGGTGGCAATATCTCCATCGGGATTCGATGCATCCTGGATTTGGTAGCGCTGCGGGCCCATGGCGGTGATGTCCCGCATCACCTCATCCTGGAGATATTGCGCCGGGGGATACTGGGAAGCCGATGGAACTTCCGGGAAATTGCTGTTATTGCGAAAAATACAAAACGTCGTTCCTGCCAGTATTTTCCCGTAAGGCGCTCCCTGGTCCTGTGTTCCGCATACGTAAACCTTGTACCAGCCGGGAAAGATGGCGTGGACATTGATGACGCTGCCGGTGACCGGTCCCTGGTCAATCAGGTTGCCGTAGTAATCGCGCACCTGGTAGGTGGCGGCGGGGCCACTTAGGGTAAGTTGAACCGGCTCACCCACATAGAATACATTATTGCGTTGCGCCGAGGTTATGGTGAGTTGATTCGCGGGCGCGGTGAATTCGAAGTTTTGCCCGGACGCATTCGAACGGCAGAACGCGATCAGCAAGATGGCAAGGACAACAACCTGTAGAGTTGGTTTTCTCATAAACCCCCTTGCCCACAACCCAAGGTTTTTTCCGGGCCGGAATCTATCTTCGCGGCTGGGTTATGCAACCCATTTTCCGCGCTTTAAATAATTTCGGCACTCTGTAGATTCGAGCAGAAAGCGAGCCACGGAGGTACGCGTCAACTTAAAGTTACAAAATACTGAGACGCGCAAAATATGAGCATTGACTTACCTGCCGCGGACACGCTTCTAACCCGGCGGAGATGAGGCCGTTCCTGACTCGCTTTTTGGTGGAGACGCCGCGCTGGCTGTTTCTCGGCGCGCTGGTGTGCGCCCCCTGGGTCTATGGGACAACTCCCGCATGGGCGATTGCGCTGCTGGAGTGGCTGCTTGCCATCATCCTTCTCCTGTGGGCGGCCGGCTGCGCCCTGCGCCGGTTGCAGCCTGCGATTCATCCCGGCCTGTTCGCGAGCGTCGCGGCGCTGCTCGCCTACGGCTGGCTGATGGCTGCCAATCCTCATTTCCAGGTCACGGGTATCGACCGGTTTGTCCCGCGGAAATCGCTGTTCCCCTTTCTCCCTGGCACGGTGGATGGGACCACTTCCGTCCTGGCCATGGTGCGGATTACCTGCCTGCTGGGCATCCTCTGTTTTGTGTGCGATCTCTCGATGCGCCGGGCATGGCGGCGGCGCATCTGGTTCATCATGGGCCTGACGGGCGTTTCCCTTGTGCTGTTCGGCCTGTTGCAGAGCGCATTCGCGCGCCCCTTGCTCGTCTGGAAACGCGAGGATATGACGGTGCCTTACTTTGCCACCTATTATTACCACGGCAATGCGGGCGCCTTTATCAACCTTGTGCTGCCCTTTGTCGCGGGGCTTGCGATCATGCGGCTGCGCAAGCCGGAATCGCACATGGCGCGTGCGGTCTGGTTTCCCGGGGTATTTATCTGCGTGGCCGGCGCGTTCGTGAATGTTTCGCGTTCCGCGATGGTGATCACAGTGGCGATGTGCGTGGTCATGCTGGTGTGGCAGTTTCGCGCGCAGAGGCGCGATCAATTGCTGCCGCCGCGGCGTTTGCGAATCGCCTACGCGCTCCTGATGGTGGGCGCGATTGCGTGCCTCGTCGCTTTCTCAGGGTGGGAGCGTCCCGCGCAAAAATGGGCCGCGCTTCAGAGCCAGTTCAATCTTGCCAACAAGCGTCTCGTCTCGACGAAAGTCTGTTTGCGAATGCTCCCGGACGCGGGCTGGCATGGGTTTGGCCCCGGCACGTTCTCGATTGTTTTCCCCCACTATACCAGCATTGATGCGGCGGCGATTCCCGGTATCTGGAAATACGCGCACGATGATTACCTGCAAACCTTGCTCGAGTGGGGCTGGCTGGGCGCGGCCGGCTGGGCTGTGGTCTTTGGCGGAGCCGCGGCGCAGCTCTACTTTCACCGCCGGATGCGGCGGAGGTTCAGCACCGGGGACCGCGTTCTGCTATTTGCCGCCGGGCTGTCGCTATGCGGCGTCGCAGCGCATGCGACAGTGGATTTTCCGCTGCAGATCGCGTCGCTCCAGCTTTACACGGCGGTTTGCCTCGGGCTCTGCTGGGGCATGCGGTATTGGTCCGTCCAGACGCCTGATCAGCCGCCGGAAACCGCTGTTTGACCCGCGGGCGGGAAAGTCAGAATCGCGGACCTGCGCCGACCACCTCCGGGCCTACTCCGGAGCCAATCGGACGCGGCGCGTCCGGACGATGTCCGTTCGAGCCGTAAACCTCCGGCTCGCCGTACTTGCCCGGGTAATAACTGTACGCGCCCGCCATGCGCAGCGGCACCTGGTTCATGATGATGCCGGCCGGCTGGCTGCCCGCCTCTTTGATGAGCTTGAGAGCGCGCAGGATCCACTTGCGCGCCGTCTTGCCGGCGTGAAGCACGAGAACGGATTCCTGCGCGTGCTCGATGAGCAGAAGCGTATCGCTTACCGCCGTTACCGGAGCGGTGTCGATGACGATGCGCTCATATTTCTCGCCAAGCTTGCGGATGACCTCCGCCATATCCGTGCGGGCAAGCAGCTCCGCGGGGTTCGGCACCAGTTCGCCCGCCGGCATGACCCACAGGTTCTCGACATCGGTGGAGTGGATGGCGGCATCCAGCTCTATCTTGCGCGAGAGCACCTGGCCCAGGCCGGGAAGCTTCCTTTCATTCAGCAGGACCGTGCCGACCATCGGCGAGCGCAGATCGGCGTCGATGAGCAGCGTGCGCAATCCCTGTTGCGCGAGCGCGATGGTGTAATTGATCGAGCAAAATGTTTTGCCCTCGCCCGCCAGCGCGCTCGTAAAGAGTACGATCTTGCGCCCGCGGCTCCTGCCGGCGAGGAAGAGCGAGGTGCGCAGCGAACGGAACGCTTCGGCGACCGGAGAGGAGGGGGCATCGACCAGCGCGCGGCTGCTTACTTTCAGCTTATTCTGCGGCTGGCGCGGGATGGCGGCCAGCGTGGTAAGGCCGAGCACTTCCTCCGCCTGATCCACCGTCTTCAGCGAGCTGTCCATGAGGTGCAGCCCCATGCTCAGCAGCAGCCCGAGGAAGATGCCGCCCGCCAGGCTGATGGCCAGCGTGCGGGATTTCCGGGCCTGGATCGGCTCGCCCGGCAGCAGCGCGGACTCGAAGAGATGGATGCCGGTCGATTCCCCCCCGTTGGCCACCGTCGCCTGCTTGAGCCGGCTCAGGATGCCGTCGTAGAGCGCCTGGTCGGTATCCACATCCTGCTTGAGCACATCAGCCCGGATATGATCGTAACCATAACTGGAGGTCACCTTCTCCTGCGTCTGCAACTCCTGCTGAAACTTCTGCTCCTGTAGCGTCGCGGATTCCAATGCGGCATGGATGTTTGACGGCAACTTTATCAAATTGTCGTTCAGCAACTGCTGCTGCGCCGCCAGTTCCGTGCGCGCCTGGATCATCTTGGGATGTTTCTCCGTGTATTTGAGCTGCATCACCTGGATGGAAGATTGGATTTTATCGATCTGCGTCCGGATCGCGACGATCATGGGGTGAGTGGCCACGCTGGGAATCTCCAGCAGTGCTTCGGGATCGCCCACGTGCTTCTGGATTTCCTCATCCTCCCCCTCCAGCTTCACGCGCTGGTTATGGATGTCATTCAGTTCCGTAATCTTGTTCTGCAGCTCGCTGGCGACCGTATCCTGACCATCCACAAGTGAGCCGGAGTTCGTCTTGCTCAGATAATCCTGCAGCGCATTTTTCGATGCGCTCAGCTTCGCCGCCGCCTTGGCCGCCTCTTTCTCCAGATACTCGATGCTCACGTTGGCCGTATCCTCCTGCTGCTGCATCGCCTCCGTGATATAAGTCTTCGCGATCATATCGGCCAGTTGCTCCGCCATCACCGGGTTGCTGTGCGTCACCCCCACGTCGATGAGCCGCGTCCCCGGGCGGATGGTCACACGCGACATCCCAATGAGCGCCCACTCCGCCTCGTCCATGGAATGCTGCTTCCCGCCGGGCAGCGGCGGCAGGAAGTCGGGATTGCTTAACAGGTTGTTATCCTTGATGACCTCCTCGGCAAACGTCGGGCTCTTGAACCGCGCCAGCAAGGTCTGGCCCATCTCTTCGCCAATCGGATCCTTGTTGGTGTCCTGCATATCGGCGTACACCACGGCCTTCTGCGGCTGCGGGTCCACCTCCAGGACCGCCCCGGAATAATAAGTCAGCGGCGTATGGCGGATGTACGCCAGTCCGGCAAAGATGCCGATGAGCCCGCAGAGCGCAATGAGCCACGCCTTCTCCCGGACGATGTATTGCAACTGTTCGAGATCCAGCGAGTTTGCCGGCTCGTCCAGTTTCAGGTCAGGGTGATGGATTTGTGGATTCATGGCGCCGGTAAAAATAACTGCGTTAAAAAATCGCCTCGCCCACCATGATGGTATCTCCCGGCATGATCTCCGGGACTTCTTCCCCGGCGTATTTCATGTTCAGGATTTTCTTGCCGTCCATCTTGATGACCGTTTCCCGGCCGGCCAGCAGCCGCTTGACCAGGATTCTCGACGGATTGGCGATCTTGGTGAAACCGCCCGCCATGCCGATCGCTTCGAGGAGGTCCACCTGCGTCTCATCGGGCATGTCATAAGTGCCGGGCTTGTTGACCTGGCCGAGAATGGTGAAATGCTCCTTCGAGTAAGCCAGGATATCGAACGATACCTGCGGCTTGAGAAGATACTCCCGGAGGAGTTGCTCCATGGTGGCCGTCGCCTCGGTGACGGTTTCGCCGCCGATCTTCGCGGTGCCCAGGAGCGGGAAAGCGATCTTTCCGTCCTTGTCCACGCGCGCCGTGGTCTCCAGGTCCTCCTCGCCAAATACCTTCACGTGCACGGTGTCCCGCGGCTTGATTTTGTAATTGAGCGCCGGCTCCGCGCTTGCGCCATCCCCCGCCGGGCTGGCCGCCGCCGATACAGCCGCCGCTGCGAGGGCGGGCGCATTGTTGCCCCGCGCCAGGGGGGCGCAGGCCATCGCAGCCGCGGTCCCGGCCACGATCACTCGGAAGATCTTTCGTACGTTCATCATTACTCCCTTCGCACAGGTTCAAAAAAGGATCGCCATCTCCAGCCCCGCGCGATCGCGGCTGAACGGATCGGAGCCCTCGCCGGTGGAAAGATTCTGGCTGTACTCGTAAAAAAGGCCGACCGTGAGCCAGCTCAATGCCGCCCACTGGATTTCCGGCCGCACATAATAGTAATTATCCTCGCGGGTCGCATTCACGCCCGGTGTCGTGGAGGAGTAGTCGGAATTCACATATCCGCAGGAGATTGCCACCGTCCAGTGCTGGGCGATTCCCTGGCTGACCGTCAGGTCCACGGTGCTCGCGGTGTAATCCTGATCGTTCAGCAATGCCGAGGCGTAAACCTGCCGGCTCACGGTGACATCCACATGCGTGGTTTCCCGGGGAGCCCACGCCCCCTCGATCATTACAATCGGCGTCACCACATTGCCAAGCCCGCTGGCGTACTGCCGCAATTGCCCGGCTACTTCCCCAATCACCATCACCTTGCCGGTAGCCTGGTAACTGCCGCGAAAGCTGAGATTCTCGAATGTCTGGTTCACCTGGCCGGGCACGATCAGGTAGCCGGCCTGCGTGCCGAGGCCCACCTGCGTCTTGGGCGAGTACTGGTAATTGAAATAAATCTGGCCCTCGATCTGGCTGGAGGAGATAAGGCCGCCGTAATCGGAGCGCGTATAGTCCGCATCCACATCCATCGAGGTTTTATCGCTCAGAATGTGGTGCCCCGTGACGCCGGCATAATAAAGGTTGCGGCGCACGCGGTTGGTCGCATCGATGTCCGAGCCGGTATCGGAATCCACGGATAGATTCACCCCAAGCGTCGTCTGCGGAAGCTGCCACTGGAATTGCATGTGCCCGTCCGAGTCCACGTCCGTCAGCTTCGGATGAATCATGTAGTAATTGACGGTGGCCGTATAATCCACCAGCAGAAAGCATGGCGTCTCATCATTCCCAAGCCGCATGGTGACGCCGGGAGAGAAGCTGGTGATGTAATCGCTGACCTGATCCTCCGGCTGCACGAAGATATTGCCGTCGTACAGGCTCGTGATGCTGAAATGGGGCTTGAAACTCCAGTCCCCGGAAAGGATGAGCGGCCGCTCGTCAAAGTCATTGATGGCCTCGGTCAGGAACATGGGCGATGAAACACCGGCGAGGTCCCACTCATTGAAGGACCTCAACAGAGGCGGATCGTTCGCGATAGGCACTTCGTCCGCCGCCGCCGTGGTGGAGATCAGCGGGACATCCGGAGCGGGCGTCGGTTCGGGCGGCGCTTGCGCGGGTTCATTGGCCTGCGCGGTGGAAGATTGGCCGAGCGTGGATGGCACGCTCCAATCGTCGCCCCCGGATGACGTGCCGCTCGCGGAAGCAGAATCCGCGGCGGGGCCGGGATCACTCGCGGCAGCGGGATCGTTTGCCGGAGTCGAGTCGTCCGTGGACGCTGCGGTTTCCGTTTGGACCTGGGATACCGCCGCAGTCAACCATTGGACGGAAGTGCTTCCTATGGCGATGCAGCAGAGCGTTCCGGTGGCAAATACAATCGCGAAGATGCAAATCCACATCGCTTTGCCCGGACCGCTTTTGTAGATCCGTTCATTCACCGGTACCAATTTACCAGGCGGTTACCGGGTTTCCGGCGACACAACTGGCCCTCCCACGTTTTGCAAGCTCGGGGGCGTGAGCAGCGGGTTCGCTTTTTTGTAATACTCAGCCGGCGCTGTGTTGGGGCCGGGATCCACGGATTCCGGTCGTTCTCCCACGAATTCTCCCACGGGAGGAAGCGTCTCCTTGCCGAGCGTTTCCTTCCCGTCAGGCGCGAGCGTCTCCTTGCCATCCGGAGGCAGCGTTTCCTTGCCGTCAGGCGGCGCAGCGGTTGCCGCCGGAGTGACGCCCGGCGCGGCCGGCGTGGGCGAAGCATTCGCCAGGATTGGGCCGGAGTATTCCTGCGGATAATCTGGACGGGAGAGGCCGACGCCGTAAACGCACAATCCGAGAAGACCGGCGCCAAAAGCGCATACAACAATGGATCGTTTTTTCATCACACTTAAGAAGCGAAAATCTACATTTTTAGGCCCAGCATAATGGCTATAATATTTTAGGGATCGACGGGCGTCGCCGCCAAGCGTGCCGGGGCTGTTTTTCTTGTAGGCTCCCCGTCGCGGGCAGTGTCCGTATTTGTCTTACGCGCGCCTCCTTGCGCGTGGATCAGTTGCCGCAGGTAATCCGCGTAATTCGTCTTTCCAAGGCGCGCAATGGATTCCTCCAACTGCGCGGTCGTGATCCAGCGCTGCATGTATGCGATCTCCTCAAGGCAGGCGATCTTCAGCCCCTGGCGGTTCTGGATTGCGCGCACAAAATCCGCCGCCTCCAGCAGCGAATCGTGCGTGCCGGTATCCAGCCACGCGAGACCGCGGCCAAGCACGGAGACATGCAAAAGGCCGGCTTCCAAGTATAGCCGGTTCAGATCGGTGATCTCCAGCTCGCCGCGGCTGGAGGGATCGAGCGACCGCGTGAGCGCGGCCACCTGCTCATCGTAGAAATAG
This sequence comes from Chthoniobacteraceae bacterium, assembly GCA_036266845.1. GTDB lineage: Bacteria > Verrucomicrobiota > Verrucomicrobiia > Chthoniobacterales > Chthoniobacteraceae > DATAXI01. The sequence goes on from DATAXI010000067.1 coordinate 10,827, forward strand.
AGGCCGGGCACCGCGTAATTGGATTTTGGATGCGCCGGTTTTTCCTCCAGGGAAACAGCGATGCCCTCCGCGTTGAACTCGACCACGCCGTAGCTATCCGGTTGCGCGACGTAGTAGCCGAAGATGGTTGCCCCTTTCTGCCGGGCGCTCGCATCCTGGAGCGTCGTGGAGAAATCGTGGCCGTAAAAAAGATTGTCGCCGAGCACCAGGCAGGAGGGATGGCCATCGAGAAAATCCGCGCCGATAAGAAAGGCCTGTGCCAGCCCGCCGGGATTTGGCTGCTCCGCGTAGGATATCCGGAGGCCCAGGTGGCTGCCATCGCCAAAGAGGCGCCGGAACTGCGGCAAATCCATGGGCGTGGATATGATCAAGACCTCGCGAATGCCCGCCAGCATCAGGACGGAAAGCGGGTAATAGATCATTGGCTTGTCATACACGGCCAGCAGTTGCTTGCTGACGCCAATCGTGATGGGGTAGAGCCGCGTGCCGGAGCCGCCCGCGAGGATGATACCTTTGCGCGGTTTCATATCCCCACCTCCGTTCCCAGCCGCTGCCGCTGATATTTGCCGGAGGTGATATTCTCGCACCACGGCCGGTGGGCTAGGTACCATGCGACCGTCTTTCGGATGCCGGTTTCGAAGGATTCCAGCGGCTTCCAGCCCAGCTCGCCCGCAAGCTTCGAGCAATCGATCGCATAGCGGCGGTCGTGCCCCGGACGATCCCGGACATAGCTCTTCTGTTCCCGATAGGATTGTCCGCCGGAGCGCGGCGCCAGTTCGTCCAGCAGTTCGCAAATGCAATCCACCACCTTGATGTTTTGCCGCTCGCACATCCCGCCCACGTTGTAAGTTTCGCCAATGCGTCCCTGCTCGATCACCAGGCGGATGGCCCGGCAGTGATCTTCGACATACAGCCAGTCGCGGACGTTTCTGCCATCGCCATAGATGGGCAGGTCTTTTCCCTCGAGCGCGTTGAGGATCATCAGCGGAATCAGCTTCTCAGGAAATTGGTAGGGACCGTAGTTATTGGAGCAATTGGTCGTCAGCACGGGCAGCCCGTAGGTATGATGATAGGCGCGCACCAGGTGATCGCTCGATGCCTTGGATGCCGCATAAGGGCTGTTGGGCGCGAAGGGCGTTGCCTCCGTAAAAGCGGGCTCCTCCGGCCCGAGCGAGCCAAACACCTCATCCGTGGAAACGTGCAAAAAACGGAACGCCTTCCGCTCCGCATCGGGCAGGCCTTTCCAATAATGCCGCGCGGTATCCAGCAGCCGCAGCGTTCCCGCCACGTTGGTTTCAATGAACGCTTCCGGGCCGTCGATCGAGCGGTCCACGTGGGACTCCGCCGCGAAGTTCGCAATCGCCGTGATCTTGTGGCGCATGAGCAGGTCGCCCACCAGTTCCCGGTCGCCGATATCTCCCTGCACGAAATTGTACCGCGCATCGCGCTCCGCGTCCGCCAGGTTCGCCGGATTGCCGGCATACGTCAGCTTGTCGAGATTCACGATGCGCTCGATTCCCGCTCCCTCCGCAAGGCATTGCAGGAGGAAGTTTGAGCCGATAAAGCCCGCGCCCCCGGTAACTAACAAACGCATTGAGTGAATCCTCCCGGCATATTTCTCATTTCGTTCATTTCTAATCGAACAGAATGGTGGTGCGCAATTGGGCGCATGCTGGTTTTTCTGTAGGCGCACCTCTTCGCCCCCGGTGAAGAATTTGCCTACAAACCCCGGACGCCCCTACATTCCGCCGGGCTGCGCGGGGTCGGGCGCCTTCACCAGCCCGTTTTCCATGGCATAACGCATGACCTCCGCATTGTTCTTCATCGCCATTTTTTTGAGGATGCGGCTGCGGAAGGTGCTGACGGTTTTGATGCTCAGGCAAAGCTCGGCGGCAATTTCCTTGGGCGTCTGGCCCGAGGCGATCATCCGCATGACCTGGTACTCGCGGTCGGAGAGGGATTGGTGCGGGGGCTTATTCGCATTCACGTCCAGGTGCGAGGCCAGTTTCTCCGCCAGCGAGGCCCGGATGTATTTGCCGCCGGCCAGCAACCGCTTGATGGCGGATACCAATTCCAGTTCCACCACGTCCTTGGTGAGATAGCCATCCGCACCGCTCCGCAGTGTGCGGATTGCGAATTGGTCCTCCGAGTATGTGCTGAGCACGAGCACCGGCGTCTTTGGCCGCTCATGACGGATGTCCTTCAGCAGATCGAGGCCGCTGCGACCCGGCATCGCGATATCGATCACGATGACATCCCAATGCTCTTTCCAGACCATCTCCAGTCCGCCCTGCGAGTTGCTTGCCTCGCCCACCACAGTGTTCGCGAGCGCCTCGCAGATCGTCTCCACGATGCCGCGCCGGACCAGCGGGTGATCATCGACCACCAGCACCTTGAGCGGAGCGCTTTTTTCCGAGGCGCCGGGCGCGGCAGGATTGCTTTCAGTCATGACTTCGTGGCGCAAGTGCGGTGGATTTCCTCATCGGCTTCAAACAATTCATGGCATTCACGGATTTTTGAATCTTCGTTGGACGAACGTTCCGGTGGATGGGCTTTCGCATGGCCGCATTCCTTATATTCCCGTCGCGGGCCGCGTTGGGACCGTCAGCGCCATAGACGCTCCTTCTTCGGTTCGGCGGCCATCTCGATGATGTTCTTGAGAGGTATCCGCAACACCGCCTCGGTGCCTGCCTTGGGCGTGCCGCTGATCTCCACCTGTCCGCCAAAGAGCTGCGCCCGCTCCCGCATGCCCAGCAGGCCGAGCGAGGCGTTGCGTTCCGCTACGGTGATGCCGCGTCCGTTATCGGTAACCGAGAGGATCAGGTTGCGGCTGTCCTGATCCAATAGAATGACGCAAGCCTTCGCGTTGGAATGCCGGGCCACGTTGGTCAGCATTTCCTGGAAGATGCGGAAGAGCGCCGTCGCCAGCGCCTGGTCCGCCTTGATTTCGGCGCTCCAGCGGTTCTGGAGCTTTGTCGCGATGCTGAATCGCTTTTCGAACTCCGCCGCCTGCCACTCGATGGCGGCGACGATGCCGAACGCGTCGAGCACCGGAGGGCGCAGCTCCGTGGCGATCCTCCGCACGGATTCCATCGTCCCGTCGAGAAGCGTCATCATCCCGAAGATTCTTTCCTCGATCTCCTTCACCGCGTCGGGATGCTTCTGGCCGTTGCGCACGGCGGCGCCGACCCGGGAAACATCCATCTTGAGGGCCGTGAGCGCGCCGCCCAGCTCATCGTGAATCTCCCGCGCGATGTGGATGCGCTCCTCCTCGCGGGCGGATTGCAGCCGCGTGGAAAGCGCGCGCAGTTGCTCGTGGGATTTTCGCAATTCGGCCCGCGCCCGCTGGCGCTCCGTGACATCCACCATGAAGCCTTGCAGCACCTGGCTTCCCGTTTCATTTACGGTTACATGCCCAAAGTCCCGCACCCAGACCTCCTTGCCATCGCCTCGCTGCATCCGGTACTGCGTCGTGTGGCTGTGATCGCCGTTGCGGTCCGTCTGCTGCCAGAAGCCGGCCACCCGTTCGCGGTCATCCTGTTGCACCTTGGCCAGCCAGAACTTGGGCAGGTACCAATCCTCCACCGGATAGCCCAGCAGCTTTTCCGCCTGTGGACTCACATAATTAAAGCGCCCTGTGGAGACGTCCCGCTCCCAGAAGAGCGCGTCCATGCCCTCCACCAGCCGCCGGAAGCGTTCCTCGCTCTGCTGCAGCGCGCTCAGGGTATCCTTGCGCTCGGTAATATCCTGCGCGGTGCCGATGACCTCATGCGGGCGGCCGTCGTGCGAGCGGTTGAAAACCGTCTCTCTCGCGCTAATCCAGCGCCACCGCCGGTCCGAGTCCAGCATTCGAAACTCGTATTCAAACACCTCGCCATCCTCCGCGGCGGCGAGTTCCGTGCTCCGCTCCGCCAGCAGCCAATGGTCGTCCGGATGCGTGTACTGCTCATGGAACATCGGACCCATCGCGATTAATTCCCCCGGCGTGTAGCCAAGGATCTTGAAGATTCGCTCGTTCGCGTAAACGAAGCGCGCGGCGATCATGTCATAGACGTACAGGATATTTGGCGACGATTGCGCCACGTGCTCGATGAACCGCTGACTCGCATGAAGACTCATCTCCGTGTGCTTGCGGCTCGTGATGTCCTGCACCGTCCCTTCGTAGAGAATCGGCCTTCCCTGCGCGTCGCGCACCACCCGCGAGTTTTCCACAATCCAGATGATGGTGCCGTCCCTCCGATAGACCTGGGACTCGAAGCCGACGACCTCGCCGGGATTTTTCATCAGCCGCTCAAATTCCGCGCGGCGGCTGCGGTCCACGTAAAGCTGAACGTTCAAATCCGTGAGCGCCTCCATGAGCGCGCGCGCCGATTCATACCCATACATTCGGGCGAGCGCGGGATTCGCGCGCAGGTATCTTCCTTCCGGGGTGGTCTGGAAAAATCCCTCGAGGGAATGCTCGAAAAAGCCGCGATAACTTTCGTCGGGATGCTCCGCCCTTCCCCCCGAAACCTCTGCGGGCGGCCCTATCCCTGAACCTCTACTGCGTAGTGGTACGTCCCATTTAATTTCCATATGCCCAAATCTTCCCTGGCGGCGACCATATAGGCCGAACGGCTCCGCGCAAGCCGAAATTCCCTTGCTTATACCGTTCATTAAACATCGTGATTCGAGCTAATCGTCTCGGTTGAATCCTAAAGCCGCGGCGTATGAAGGACTTCCGGCTAGCCAGCGACGGCGGTGCGATTCGAGTTTGTACTGGCCTTTCGCTACAAAGAATCCGGGTTAGTCCTACAAGCGTGGGGAAACGTGGAATTTGGCTGGATGTTTCCCGCTTTCCTCCGTTATCCGGTGGATGCATGGGTGAACCTGTCCAACTGGCGGTCAATGGGACGTTGATGCGCGGCCTGGAGCTGAATCAAAACATGATCAACGCAGGCGCGGTTTTTATGCGGGAGGCTCAAACGGAGCCCGCGTACAGGCTTTGGTCCATCGATGACCGGCATCCGGCCATGGTGCGGGTGAGAGAAGGGGGGGTAGCCGTGGCGCTGGAGGTGTGGGCGGTGCCGCCGGAGGGGCTTGCGGGGATATTGCTGGCAGAGCCGCCGGGGCTATCAATCGGCAAGGTCAAGCTGGCCGGGGGCGAGACCGTGCTTGGCGTCCTGGGAGAACCCATCCTGTGCGAGGGGCGCCGCGAGATCAGCTCCTGCGGCGGATGGCGCGCATACATCGCGGGCAAGGGCGGCTGACCGGTCGTTTTTCTCAGGCTGATCAGCCCGAGTGGCCCATGGGCAATTTTTGGCGTGGAATGCGCCAAAGCAGGTGCGTTTATTTGCGCAATCATGGCGCGGATTGACCAGCGCCGCTCTTCCCTTGCCAAGGCATATTGCGGTCCGTTTCCCTGTAATCACTGAGGAGCCGGACGATTGGGCAGGCAATCGGCATCCTGTGTGCTTCACGCGCCTGCGACTCAACTTCCACAAAACCAAAAATAATGTCCGTCGTGCGCGCGAGTTCTTCCGGTCTCGGAGAAAAACCTGCGCCCAAACACTTTTCATTGGGAGGGCGCCGCTGCTGGGCGGCAAAACTTTCCGCCCTGTTCGGCATTGCCGCTTCGTTGGCGCTTTTCCTCATGCTCCGCGAGTTCGAGGGCCGCGAGAGCCAGATGGAAACACAGGCCGCGGCGCGGGAGCGGACGGTGCTGTTGCGGAACAAGATCGAATGCTCGATGGAAGTGCTCCATTCCATCGGGGAGCTGTGCGCCGCCGGGGCGGATATATCGCGGTCGCGTTTCCGGGATTTTACTACGGAGGCGCTGGCGCGGCATCCGGAGATTCAGGCGCTCTCCTGGGATCCCTGCGTGCCGCTGGCGGAGCGCGGCGCCTTTGAGCAGCGGGCGCGCGACGATGGCATCGCCGATTTTACTTTTACGGAAGTGGGCGGCGCGGGGCGGCTGGCGCCGGCGGGGAAACGTGCCAGCTATGTGCCCATCTATATGCTGGAGCCGCTGGCGAAAAACCGGGCGGCGCTGGGATTTGATCTCTCCTCGAACCCGGAACGGCGGTCGGCCCTCGAATTGGCGCGGGATACGGGACTGCCGCGTGCGACAGAGCCGCTGAGGCTGGTACAGGAACCGGGCAGCCAGCTCGGCTTTCTCGTGCTGCGTCCGGTTTACCGCGGAAGCGGCGGCAATAGTCCGGACTCCCGGCGCGCACAGCTCGAGGGGTATGTCTCGGCGGTGTTCCGGATCGGCGATCTTGTGGAAGACGCCTTCGGGCCCCAGGCGCGCGACGGCATCATTTCCATTTACGAGAAAGGGAAGGGGAAAGCGATTTTTGAGCTGATGCCAAAGGGGCTGGCGCCGGCGCAAGAGGCGTTTCGCTGGACGGAACCGATGAAGATCGCGGGATTGGACTGGGAAATCGAGTTCTGGTTTCCCGGCCGGCAATCGGGATGGGAGCCCTGGGCTGGCCTTCTGGTGGGGCTTTTGATCACGGGCCTTTCGACCAATTACCTCATTCGCGGCGCCCGCCGCACCGCGGAGATCGAGTGGCGCGTCACGGAGCGCACGGCGGAGCTTTCCAGTGAAATCGCGATGCGGCGGAATGTGGAGCGGGAGCTGCGGCAGGCGGAGCAGAAGTACCGCGGCATTTTCGAGAACGCGATCGAGGGCATCTTTCAGACTGCGCCGGACGGGCATTACATCAGCGCGAATCCGGCGCTGGCCTGCATCTACGGATACGCTTCGCCGGAGGAACTGGTTGCGGAGCTGGGCGATATCGAGCGTCAGCTTTACACGGAGCCGAGCCGCCGTGCGGAGTTTGTGCGGCTGGTCCAGCGGGATGGCTCCGTCGCGGATTTCGAATCGCAGGTGCGGCGCAAGGACGGCCAGATCATCTGGATCACCGAGACCGCGCGCGCCGTGCGGGAGCCGGATGGGAAGGTCCTCTACTACGAGGGCACGGTGCAGGATGTCACGGAGCGGAGGCGGGTGCATGAGGCGCTCGAGATCCGCGTGCGGGAGCGCACGGCGGACCTGGGGCATGCGAATGAGGCGCTGCTCACCGAAATCGCGGAGCGGAAGCGTGCCGAGGATGCGGCCGCCTCCGCGAGCAAGGCAAAATCGGCTTTCCTCGCCCACATCAGCCATGAGATTCGCACCCCGCTCAATGCAATCCTGGGTTACGCGCAAATTCTGCGGCGGGACCGCAGCTTGCAACCCCGGCAGCGGGAGGCCATCGAAACCATCGCCAGCAGCGGCAATCATCTCTTTAACCTTATCGATGAGGTGCTGGACTTATCCAAGATCGAGGCGGGCCGGATGGAATTGCAGTGTGACGATTTCGATTTAATCGAGCTGATCGCGCGGCTGGAGGGGATGTTCCGCCATCGCTGCGAGCAGAAACGGCTGCGGCTGATCGTCGAGCCGCCTGCGCCGCCGGTGGCCCGGATGGTGTGCGGCGATGAGGGGAAGCTGCGGCAGGTGCTCATCAACCTGCTGGGCAATGCCGTGAAGTTCACCGCCCGCGGCGAGGTGGGGCTGCGCGTGAGCCGCGGCGCGGATCATGCCTATCGTTTCGAGGTCGCGGACACCGGCATCGGCATCACGGAGGGGGAACAGGCGGAAATATTCGAGCCCTTCCAGCAGGGGCACCAGCACTCATGCAGCAAGGGCGGGACCGGTCTGGGCCTGGCGATATCCGACCGCTACATCCAATTGATGGGCGGACGGCTGCGGGTGGAATCGTCCGCGGGCAATGGCGCGCGGTTTATCTTCACCCTCACCCTGCCGGAGAGTGCGGCGCAGGGGCGCGCCGTGGTAACGGGCGGCGGCTCCACATTGCGGTTGCCGCCGGGCAGGCAGGTGACGGCGCTGGTGGTGGATGATATCAAGGAAAACCGCGCCGTGCTGGCCGGCATGTTGACGGAAATGGGCTGCGATGTCCTCATCGCGGAAGGGGCGTCCCGCGCCATCGATATCGCGACGCAGGAAAAGCCGGATATCATTTTCATGGATATCTGGATGCCTGAGATGAATGGCATCGACGCTACCCGCCACATCCTGCGCCAATATCCCAAGGCGCGCATCGTCGCTCATTCCGCATCGGCGTTCGATCATGAGCAAAACCGTTACCTGGACGCCGGATTCGACGACTTTTTTGCAAAACCATTCCGGTATGAGCGCGTGTGCGAGTGCCTCGCGAATCTGCTGGAAATCCAACTGGTGCCGGAGGATCCCGCTCCCGACGACGCGTGCGAAGACGGACCCATGAGGGCGCCACAACTGCCGGACGAGCTGGCCTCCCGCTTGCGCGTTGCCGCGGAAATTCACAATGTCACAGAGCTGCGCGCGTGCATTGATGAGATTGCCTCACTGGAGGATGGGAGGCCGCTGGCCGAACGCTTGCGCGCCTGGGCCGCCGGTTACGAAATGGAAAAAATCATCGCCGCCATCGCGCCCCAGGAACTGGCGGCGGCCACCCCCTGATATGTCGCAAAAAGAAAGACTCCTCGTCGCGGATGACAATCCGGTGAACATCAACGTGCTCCGCGACGCGCTCGAGCCGCACGGCTACGAAATCCTCGCCGCCCCCAATGGCGAAACCGCGCTAAAAATCGCGCAGCGCGCCGACCCGTGCCTGATCCTGCTGGATGTGATGATGCCGGGGATGAGCGGATTCGAGGTATGCCGCACGTTGAAATCCCTCGATGCCACGCGGGACCTCCCGGTCATCTTCCTGACCGCACGGCAGGAGATGGAGAGCCTTGCCGAGGCGTTCCAGTCCGGCGGTGTCGATTATGTGACCAAGCCCTTTCAACCCGAGGAAATTCTGATCCGGATCGAGAATCATCTCCGCATTCGCCGCCTGGCCCGCGAGCTGATGGAAAAGAATGCGGCGCTGGAGGAACGCACCGCGGAGCTTTCCGCCGCCAACGAAAAGCTGCGGCAGGAAGTGTCGCGCCGCGAGATTGCCGAGGATGCGGTGCAAACCGTGGGCGAGAAGCTGGCCGTGCTCACCCACCGGGAGGCGGACCGCTGGGGAGTGGAGGGTTTCATCGGCAAGAGCCGGACGGTCGCGCGCATTCTGGAGAATGTGCGGAAGCTGCATCACTTTGGCGCCACCAGCGTGCTGCTGACCGGCGAGAGCGGCACCGGCAAGGAATTGATCGCGCGCGCCATCCACTTTGGCGGGCAGCGGGCGCAGCAGCCCTTCATCCCGGTCAATTGCGTCGCGATTCCCGGGGACCTCGCGGAATCGATGTTCTTTGGGCATCTCAAGGGGTCCTTCACCGGAGCCGTGAGCGACCGCAAGGGGTACTTCGAGCTCGCGGACCGCGGCACCCTTTTCCTGGATGAAGTGGGAGACATGCCCCTGGCCTTGCAAGCCAAGCTGCTGCGCGTGCTGGAGGACGGCGTCATCATGCCCGTGGGCGCGAGCGCCACCAGGCAGGTGGATGTGCGCGTCATCGCGGCGACGAATGTCGATTTGCAGGCAAAGATCGCCGATGGCACCTTTCGCCAGGATCTCTACTTCCGGCTCGCGCGGTTTACCGTGGTCACGCCGCCGCTGCGCGAGCGTCCGGAGGATATCCCGATCCTCACGCGCCATTTCCTTGATATGCTGGCCACGGAGATGGGCGTTCGCGCCGCGGAGATCGACAAGGGGGCGCTCGATATCCTCACCGCCTATCAATTTCCCGGCAATGTCCGCGAGTTGAAAAACATCATCGAGCGGGCGCTCATCGAGAGCGGAGGCGGACGCGTGGAGCCGCGCCACCTTTACCTGCTCAAGGCGCCCGCGCCACGGGCTGTCTCCGGGCAGGCGGCGCCCGCCCGTTACTCCGACTTGCCGCTCAGCGTGGAGGCGGCGGAGGAGGAATTGATCCAGCGTGCCCTCTCGCAAACGAACGGCAACATTGCCGAAGCCGCCCGATTGCTGGGGGTTAATCGCACGCGCATCTATCGCAAATTGGCCTCAAGCCGCGGCGGGTAAGGGAATCGCAGGGAATCCGGCAAACGCGGGTGGTCCGGACCGCCTCGGGAGTGCCCAGGTGGATCATTGTGTCGCTTCACACCGGCAGCGGATAAGCCGCGGGTTTTTTTGAGAAACCACTTCAAGTAACGAAGCTTCAAATACTTAGCACGGCGTTTCAAGTGTTGCACTGGTAACACTGGTGACATCTCAAACCGGTCGCATGTTTCGAGCGCGCGATTTGGAAGTAGTTCGTTCACAACCACATACGATAATGGGTGTCCTGTGGCACATGTCTAGCTAAGCCCGCTGCGGCTCCAGTCGGAGAAGTCCGGATAACAACCAATGAACACCCAACCCAAGGAAACCTCAGTGATCAACGATAGAACACCCATCCGCAGATGTATCTACGGCGCCTTTGTGGCAGCGCTCGCGCTGCTCGTCATCGGCGCTCCCGCGCGCGCAGGCGAAGAAACAGCGACCTCGCCGGCCAAGGAAGTAACTCCGCCGCCTCCACCTCCATCCCCAATTGACATCCTCCTGGACGTGGAATTTGCCAGCGAGTACGTCACGCCCCGCGGCATGATTGTGCATGACGAGGGGGTCACCATCGAGCCGCTGCTGCTGGCCTTCGTCAATGTTTACAAGGGAGACGGCTTCCTGAGCAGCGCGAAGATTGTCGGCGGCGTCTGGAACGATTACAGCACCGACCCGGTGGCTGTCCATGCTCCCTTCGGCAGTGAGCCGAGGACCCATTGGACGGAAATCGATCCGATCTTCGGCGTGTCGCTCGGCATCATGAAGTACTTCACACTCGACGTGACTTACACGGCCTTTGTGGAGCAGATCGAGGATATCGGCACCTCCAACCACCTGGATACCAAGCTGACTCTCGACGATAGCACCTGGCTCAAGCAATTCGCGCTGCATCCTTACTTCGAGTATTGGCAGGAACTTACCGGCAAGGCCACCGATGCCGACGTGCCGGAAGCGGTCTACGGGCCGTCCCGGAACTCCGCGTCAAATCCCGCGCCCGGCTCCAGCTATTACTTCGATGTGGGCATCGATCCGCAATACCAGTTTGGCCCGCACGTGCTGGGCGGCCTCAAGATCGAGGCGCCATGCAGCGTGCTGCTGCCCAATACCCGGTTCTACGGCACTTACTATGGCGCCAGCTCGACGGTCGGTCTGTTCGAGCTTGGCCTCAAGGCTACGGTGCCGATTACCTGCATCCCGGCGAATTACGGACATTGGTCGATGCACGCAGGTGTCAATTACTTCAACTTCGTGGATAACAACCTGTATAACTTGAACGTCTTCAACGCGCCGCAGGAGCCGAAACGGGAAACCGTCCAGGTGTACGGCGGCGTAAGTGTGTTCTTCTAAAAGGGCGCATCCCGCGATAGTCATAGCCCATGGTTACACGTCATGTAGAAGCGGACCCGTATCCCTGGCCCTATAATGGCGATCTCCGGCCCGGAAATTCCGTCTTCATCGTCATCGACATGCAGACGGATTTCTGCGGGCCGGGAGGTTACGTGGATAAAATGGGCTATGACTTATCGCTGACGCGCGCGCCGATCGGCCCGATCCAGCGCGTGTTTGATGCCGTGCGCAAGTTCGGCTATCACATCTTCCATACCCGGGAGGGGCACCGGCCGGATCTCGCCGATCTGCCGGCAAACAAGCGGTGGCGCAGCCAGCGGATCGGCGCTGGCATTGGCGATCCCGGTCCGTGCGGGCGCATCCTGACGCGTGGCGAGCCGGGATGGGACATTATCCCGGAGCTGGCTCCGCTGCCCGGCGAGCCGATTATCGACAAGCCTGGCAAAGGCTCCTTTTACGGCACCGATCTGGATATGCTGCTGAGGCAGCGGCAAATCCAAAACATCATCCTGGCGGGCATCACCACGGATGTGTGTGTGCATACGACGATGCGCGAGGCGAATGATCGCGGTTTCGAATGCTTGCTGCTCTCCGATTGCACCGGGGCGACGGATTACGGGAACTACCTTGCAGCGCTCAAGATGATCAAGATGCAGGGCGGCGTTTTCGGCGCGGTATCGGAATCCGCGAAGTTTATCGACGCGATCCAGGCGTAACATTTCCAACCCCGGCCGGGCCGGCTCGAGAGCGTGCGTTTGCGGGAATGTGCGCAACCTCTCAGCCGGCCCTGCCGGGGTTTTCGCGTCTTCGCACGCCGTCTTTTCTCTATAAAGGAACCTACGGGATAAATGGGCGTCTGGCGCGGATGGCCGGCGCCGTCTCCGCGGTCGAAATGGTTTTCGCTGTGTTTCAGCGAGTTGATCGCCGGGGCACGCGCCTCCGCTAAGCGCCAAGGCCGGCAGTGACAGAATCCGGCAACCCGGTTCATTTCACGAAAGTACTTCATTACGGGTAGGATACGATAATCCGACGGTAGCCGTTCGGAAGCCGGCCCGCCGGCGATTGAGCAACTCCATACGGCTGAACACCCGCGCCGCGCCGAAACAGGGGTTAAGCGCGCCTTTCCGTGAGGGCGCCGGGCGCTGGTTGTCCCCGGTATCATCCGCGGCAGGGCACAACCAAAAAGTAAATCAGTACATGAAAACTACGTTTGTATTATTGGCCGCTCTTGCGGCCCTGACCACCGCACCGGTAACCAGCCACGCCTCTGACAAGGAAGTGGTGAAGTGCCATCATTACGCCGCTCGCACCTGTCCGTCCAAGCAACATAGGCAAGTGGCATTGTTCGTATCCGGGCGCGGAGTAAGCCAAGACCAAAACACCGCGCCGATCCAGAGCGTAAGTCACGCGCAAGTCGGCCAGGGAGTGAGTGTAACCTATTACACCGGCGACCGTTAAACTCCGGTCGTATCGTAACCGCCGAGTTTCCTGGAAGGGGAGTTGAGAGGAGACTCGAAGCGCCGCGGCCCGCCACAACAGTCGAACCGCGGCGCTCAGGTAACCCCCATGCCTAACAAGTCTTTATCCGGCCAGCTCCGGAAGGCCTGAATCCCCTTCGGAGTGCGCATCGGCCGGCGCGGCGGCGGGCACCGTCGCAAACTTCGCGCAGCCGAACAGGATTACGGCCACAATCAGATAAGAAGTCGCCATGATGGGCGATTGCGCGATGCCGATCCCGCTTCCGTGCATGAACCCGAAAAAGGTGAGAATTGCGCCGGCCAGCGAGAAGCCCGCGGCCTTCGGGAAATTGCGGTCGATGATGCAGACCGCGATGGCGCCCAGAATCAGGCCGCCCAGGATCGAGCCGCCTCCCAGCGTGCTCAATCCACTATAGAGAACCCCCTGGTCCTTCATGGCTCCGAGTATCTTGTCCGTGACCGTAAAAATGCCGACCGCGGCCAGAGCGCCGTTGATGGCCGTGACCGTCCAGTTGGCGATGTGCGGCACCAGCGCCAGCACAATCGCCGGGGCGTGAGCTTTGGGTGTCTCCTGGAATGCCTGCGAGCCAATCAACATGCCGATGTAAAGCAGGATAGGCAGAATCGCCACGCTGGGGATAAGCGCCAGCATCAGCGAGATGGTGCCAAACCAGCAGAGCAGAATCACCATGATGCCCGTGGCCGCGGAGTAACCGATGCGTCCGCCCATGGCTTTCCAGCCCGGATGGCCGATATACACCGCGTTGATGAATGGATTGCCCATGAGGCAGCCAATGAGGCTGACCACGCCGTCCGCCGTCAGGACGCGCGTGGTGGGGAAGCTGTCGCCCGCCACCGCCGCGCTTTCCACGTTATCCATCGCTTCCACCAGGTCATAAATGCCAAACGGGATTGCCGTTACCAGGATCTGGCCGAGGAATTGGAATCCGCCAAAGGTGTGTCCCAGCACGGGAAGCGGAATGCGGAAGCCGAAATTGGAGAATGCGTCCGTCAGGCCCTTCGCGCTCAACCCGCCAAAATTCAGTCCGAAGATATTGGAGCCCCAGGCAACAAGCGTACCCACCGCGATCGCCACCAGGCCCGCCGGAATTCCGCGATACCGGACCCCGCCAAACCAGCTTAGCAGGATCACCGCAAAACAGGTCAGCCCGATTGCCGGCGTCATGAACATCTCAATCGCCGGCTTCATGGAGATAAAGGTGATCGAGACGCCCGCGAGCGTGCCCAGCAGCGCTGCGCGGGGAGTGATCTTCCGGATGATCGGCGCAACGAATCCGCCCGCCATCAGCACGAAACTCTGGATGAACACCCAGGTTAATCCCGCCTCCCAGCCCTTGATGGGACCATACTTGGAGGCGATGGGCAGCATGATCACAAACGTGACGATGAACATGTGCGGCACGCTGATACCGGAAGGGAGCGCGCATACATCGGTGCGGCCCGTCTTCTTGGCCAGTCGGTAGGCCAGCCATGCGTAGTAAAGTGTGGACAGGCACATCATGAGTCCTGTCGCCGGCAGAATGCGGCCGAAGACAAGATCGTCGGGCATCTTCAGCACAAAGCGCAGCAGCGCCGTGAGTGTGAGGAGGTTGACAAGGATGTTGGTTCCGAAACCGAAAAATGCGTTCCAGTCTCCAGGCACCCAGATTTTAGGTTTAGCTTCGCTCATTGGTTCATTTTGGTGGTTAGTGACCGTTTTCCAACACGGTCAGGATTTTACCGGAGTGGGAGACCCATCCGAAGATTCCGCCCTGCGCCTTGATCATCTTCAGCCCCGCTTCCTGAAACTCCGGGAAATAAGAGCCGACGCAATCCTCCGGGACCAGGCAATCGTAGCCGCGGTCGTTCGCCTCCCGCACGGTGGTATTGACGCACACCTCCGTGGTCACGCCGGTGACGATCAGCTTATGAATATTGCGGTGCTGCAGGATCGCGTGCAGATCGGTTGCAAAAAAAGCGCCCTTGCCGGGCTTGTCGATCACGGGCTCCGTCGCCAGCGGGTACAGCTCCGGGATGATGTCGTGCCCGGCTTCGCCCCGCACGAGGATGCGGCCCATCGGCCCCGCATCGCCAATGGTCGTCGGGCCGCGGCCGCGGACCTTTTTGCAATTGGGCAGATCGCTGAGATCCGGGCGATGGCCCTCGCGCGTGTGGATCACCGTCAGGCCGGCCTCGCGCCATGCCTTGAGCAGCCGCTGATTGGGCTCGATGGTCCGGCGCAGTTGCGAGACATCGTTCCCCAGCATCTCCCCAAAGCCCGCCGGCTCCAGAAAATCGCGCTGCATATCGATGATGAGCAGCGCCGTGTGGACGGGATCAAACTCATAGTCATACGGCTCCGCCTCGATGACGAATGTGCGATTCATGATTCGCGGCGCTGCTTAGCTATCCCCGTGCCACCGGGGGGCGGTATTCCTATCTCGCTGACCGGGAGTGTATTAGCATATTCGGCCCCGGCCGCTTTATCCCGGGGGAGCTGTTCCGAATGTTGCTCCGTGGAACAAGTGGCACAGGAGGGGCCATTGCTTGTTTCTCATGGAAACCGGTTTCCGGGGATTCGCCGGAAGACAAAGCGCTCGCCGATATTTTCGTCCTGTGATAGCTCCATCCCATGGTAATAACCGCCGTCCCGGCCAGGCTGGAGAAACGGTTGATCCCTGGAGATGGAACATCGCTTTCATGGTAGTCATCGATCCGGCTCGGCGGCTTGAGCGCTCCACCTGAACCATGGGCTGGCGACGAATAGCACTGGAGCTTTTTACGCGCGGTTGCGCGATGGCTGCGCCGCGTTCTTCCCGCCAGCCGCAGCCGCCCCGGTCTATCTTTGTATTGCGCAATAATGACCTGGGCGATGTCTTGCTGGTCACCCCGCTCCTGCGCGCGTTGCGGCGGAAGTTTCCGGAAGCGCGCATCGCGGCGGGAGTGGGGGATTGGGCGGCGCCGGTCCTGGAGGGGAATCGCGATGTGGGCGAAGTCATCCCGGTGAATGCGCCCTGGCACAATGGGAAGGTTCGTCCGCAAGGGCTGGGACCTGCGCTTCGGTATATCGCGGGCTCGCCGGAGGTGCGGCGGATCGCGGAGGGTCGATACGAAATCGGGATCGACGTCCTGGGGAGCGCTTATGGATCGCTGTTGATGATGCGGGCCGGCATTCCGTTCCGCCTGGGGGTGCGCGGCTATGCGGGCGGGCACAGCGGCGCGCAGCGGCATTTGGAATTCGATTCCCGCGAGCACGTGGCTCGTTTTGCGTTGCGATTTGCGGAGATGCTGGGTGCGTCCGATTTGCCGGAGAACCGGCCAATCATCGAATTGCCCGCGCCGCCGGCGCCAGGCGGGAGCATCATCTTCGCTCCGGGCGGCGGGTATCGGGAAAAATGCTGGCCGGTGGATCGATTCGTGACGCTCGCGCAATTGCTGCCGGAGGCCCGCATCACCGTGATCGGCGGGGAGACGGAACGCGAAGCCGGGGCGCGCCTGGCCGCGCTGGGTCCGCGGGTCAGCGACCTCACCGGACGGCTCACCCTGCGGGAGAGCTTTGCGGCGATTGCGGCTGCGCCGCTGGTGGTGTGCAATTCCAGCATGGCAATGCACGCGGCGGCGGCATTCGCGAGGCCGTGCACCGTGGTCCTCGGGCCGGGCGTCCCCTCCGCGCCCGCGCACGCGGCGCAATGGGCCTACCCGGAGACGCGCGTGCTGGCGATGCCCACGCCGGAGGCGGTGCGGGATTGCATCCGCTCCGGCAGTGGCAGTGGCGCTGCCGGCGCATAAGCCCGATGTTTACCGCCGTCCCGGAATCATCCATATTCAACCCCAATCGACTCATGAGGTTTGCCTGCCCCCAATGCCATCAACGTCTGGAGATCAAGGGCAATTGGCCCGGAAATCGCCTCGATTGCCCCAAGTGCGGCGCCTCGATTGACCTGACTGCGCCGCTTCCCTCGCTACTGCCGGGCAATCCGCTGCTGCCGCCGCGTCCCAGGCAACCCGCGCACGCGCCCACGGCGCCCGCGGCGCCCGAGGCCGGCCCGGAGCCTGACCCCGAGTCTGAGCCGGCTGCGCGGGGCGGCGGGCTTTTCTGGAAGATATTGCTTTTCATCCTGCTGCTGCTGGCTGCCGCGTATGTCTTTCTTCGGGGCGGCGCCGTGGCGCCACACGCCGCTCCTGCTTCCTCTCCAGCCGTGATTCCGGCGGCCATTCCCGGCCAGTCGCCGGCCGCTTTTCCCTCTCCCGCGCCTTCGCAGGCGGCGGCCGCTGCGACCCGTTCCGTGCCGGCGGAGGATACAGAATCGGTCCTGCGCAATCCCTTCATGGGTTGGGTCCTTTACCCGGCGGAGAATGGGAATATCCCCAATGCCCGCCGGTATTGGCTCTCGCAGGAGGCAAATGCGCGTCTCGCCTCCACTTGCTATATCCGCATCCTTTGGTCAGAGATGGAGCCCTCGGAAGGCGCCTACGCGTGGGAGACGGACGCGAACTTGAAGGCGCTCATCCAGGGAGCGCTGGATCGCGGGCTGCGGCTTGCGTTTCGCGTTTACGTCACCAGCCGGGATGTCCCGTTGCAGGCCACCCCGGAGTGGGTCTTCCAGGCCGGCGCCCGCGTGGCCACCATGGATAATGACGGCAAGACGCCGGATGTGCGCGACCCAGTGTTTCAGCAAAAGTTTGGCGATTTCCTCCGCGCGTTCGGCAAGGCATTTGACGATCCGGCCCGCGTCAATTGGGTGGATGCGGCCAGCATTGGCTGGTGGGGAGAGATGCACCACCTGGATTACCTGGACGCGGCTTCAAAACCACTCGTGCTGCAATGGCTTGCCAACGCCTACGCCGCCGCGTTTACCCACGTACCCATCGCAATCAGTTTCCCCAATCAGCTCGCGACCGCGCAGCAGATGGATGACGAATGCTTCAGCAAGGGGATGTTCGCGATGCGCCGCGACGGGGTCGCCGGGTCGTTTGGCGATGTCTCGGCGCAGCAGGCGCAGGAGATCACGCAGCGCTGGCCGGGCATGCCATTCATCGCCGAGGGCTACTATCAAGCGCCCACCGCGGACCAGATGCGGGCGACGGTGGAACAGGCGCTTGCCCTGCATGCCAATTTTCTCGATCTCCGCACGCCGGTCCCGGCGGACAACTGGGTGAAAAACCATCCCGGCCTCGTGCGCGAGTTCAACCTTCGCGGCGGCTACCGTTTTGTCATCGATTCCGTGGGATACCCGCGTGAGTTCAATTCCGGCGCGGCCATCGCGATCACCTCGAAAATCCGCAACGTCGGCGTGGGGATATTGCCGAATAATCTCAAGTGCTGGAACTGGAAGTACAAACTGGCCTTCGCGCTGTTAAACCCGATCGGCGACCAGCCGGTGGGAATCCTGGTGGACATGGCAAAGGCCGATGATCCCT
The DNA here is from genome assembly GCA_036266845.1 of Chthoniobacteraceae bacterium. Classification (GTDB taxonomy): domain Bacteria; phylum Verrucomicrobiota; class Verrucomicrobiia; order Chthoniobacterales; family Chthoniobacteraceae; genus DATAXI01. The sequence continues at coordinate 29,086 of DATAXI010000067.1, forward strand.
GGACGTGGGAGAATGGCCGGGCCGCGACCACTTCCGTCAACGGCAGCTTCGGCAATGTGCCGCCGGGCGATTACGACCTGGCCGTGGGCGTCGTGGATACTTCCGATAACAACAAAGCGGAAATCCAACTGGCGATCACCGCGCCGCGGACCGCGACCGGATGGTATCGCTGGGGCGCCGTCACCGTCCGGAAAGTAGCGGCGCTGTAGGAAGTTGGGAGTCAACCAGCTCCGGGCGCGGAAAGCGGGAGCAGCGCCGTAACATCCTCCGCCGGATGTGAAAACCCCTCCTTACTGCACGGTATTCTGTGCCGGCGCGGCGGCCAGCTTTGCGGCGATGCCGGCGTCCGGCGGGGCGCCGAGGTCCAGCGCCTTCTGGTAATGGCGTCGGGCCAGCTCGATGGCGGGGGGATTCTGTTGCAGGTAAGTGAGGGCAAGATTGAAATGCGCCTCGGCAAAGTCCGGCGAAAGCTCGATGGCCTTTTGCAACTCATCCTCCGCGGCGGAGTACCAGCCGCGTTTGGACAGCGTCACCGCAAAGTAATTGTGCGCCTGCGGGCTTTTGGGGTTGAGGTAAACGGCCTGCGCGAGGGCGGCGGTCGCGGCTTCCAGATCCTCCTGGTTATTGTAAATCACGCCAAGCGTCATCCAGGCCAGCGCGGCGTCGGGATTGATGTGGACCGCGCGCTGGAGATATTTCTGCGCATCCTCGGCGCGCCCGAGGCGGAACTCGACAAGGCCCAGGTTCACCAGACCGTTCAGATTGTCGGGCGATAGGTCGAGCAGCTTGATGAAATCGGCCTCCGCGGCCCCGAAGTTTTGTTTTCCCATCGCCGCAATGCCGGCCTCCGCCGCCGCCTTGGCCGGCGCGGAGAGCCTGGGTCCGGCAGGCGTGGGAGAGGGGAGGGCGCTGGTTTGGGCAGCGGCGGCATGGCAGAGGCCCGCTGTGGCGGCGGCGATGATTTGGTGACGGGAAAGGCGCACGATGGAAGATCAACCAACCGCGCCCAATTCGCCAGAGCGTTCCGTAGCGGCGCGCACGGCGCCGATGAGCGCGCTGCGCAGCCCGGCCTCCTCCAGGGCCTCCAGGCCCGCAATGGTGGTGCCGCCGGGGCTGGTGACCTGGTCCCGCAGTTGCGCCGGGTGCAGCCCCGTCTGGAGCACCATGGCCGCCGCCCCTTGCACGGTCTGCGCCGCCAGCCGCAGCGCGATGTCGCGCGGCAGCCCCATGAGCACCCCGCCATCGGCCAGCGCCTCGATCACCGTATAGACAAACGCAGGCCCGCTGCCGCTGAGGCCGGTGACGGAGTCCAGCAGCGCTTCTTTGGTCCGCACGGCAATGCCCACCGCGCCGAAGATGCGATCCGCGATGGCCAGGTCTTCCTCGCCCGTGCCCTCCGCTCCGGCGTAGGCTGCCGCACCCAGGCCGATGAGCGCCGGGGTGTTCGGCATCACGCGGATCAGCCGGGGAGCGCCTTGCGCCCATTCCTTCAGCCGGCGCAGCGGGATGCCCGCGGCAATGGAAATGAGCAGCTTCCCGGAGAGATCGCCCGCCTCCTTGAGCGCCGGGGGCACATCGCCCGGCTTCACGCACAGGATCAGCACCTCCGTTTCCCTGGCGATGGCGGCGTTATCGCGGCAGGCGCGGACGCCGGTGCGCTGCGCAAGCTCCGTCGCGGCGGCGGCGATTTTATCCGTAATAAAGACCTCGTCCGCCGCGGCGATATCCGCGCGTAGAATGCCTTCCAAAAGTGCCGAGGCCATTTTGCCGCTGCCGATGAAGCCAATTTTCATACCGGCTGCTTTGGCATGGCCTAACGGCCCGTTCAAGTTCCAACTTTCCGGCAGTCCCGGCAAGGAGTCTCCCGTTTGCGCAGTGGCATGGGCCATGCTTTAGTTCGTCGCTGTGAAAGTTGTTGCAAAGACCCTCAGGCCGGAGCCCCTTTTCGAAGGGGGGGTGTGGATGTTGCCGTTAATTCTTGCCGTGGGCGGTATCCTGGCCGCCATGAGCGCCTTGGCGCTGATATAGCCCGCGCTTTGCGCCCGCGCCTTTTGCCTCTACTATAGGAGCGTGGAACGAGACACGATCCCGGATGAGCCGTTGACCGGCGATGCGATGGAAGACCGCCCCCATATCCCATGGGACGATGACGAACACCGCGTCATGACATGCCACACGTGCAAATTGCCGCGCGTGTTTAACCGGCGGAAGACGCGGCACTCCCTGCATTTTCTGCTCTCGATCGGGACGATTGGCCTGTGGCTGCCATTCTGGGGCCTCCTCATCATTCACCAGGCGCTCAAGCCGTGGACGTGCTCCGTCTGCCGCAGGCGCCAGCGGAACGGGTGAATGAAACCGATGCCATCGTAGTCGGCGCGGGTCCCAATGGGCTCGCGGCGGCGATTTACCTGGCCCGCGCCGGAGTGCGCGTGCTGGTGCTGGAGGCGTCGGATACTCCCGGCGGAGCCGCCCGCTCCGCACAGGTGACGCTGCCCGGTTTTGTGCACGACCTGGGCTCGGCAATTCACCCGATGGCGGCCGGCTCGCCGTTCTTCCGGGAATTGGGGCTGGAGCGGCATGGACTGGAGTGGGTGCAGCCGGAGATCGCGCTGGCCCATCCCCTGGACGGGGGAACTGCCGCGATGCATCGTTCCCTTGAGGCGACGGCGAAGCAACTGCGCGGGGACGGGCCGGCTTACCGGCGCCTGATGCAGCCGCTGGTGAAAAACTGGGAGGCTGTTGCGGCGGAGATTTTGCGGCCGATGCTGCATCTGCCGCGGCACCCGGTGGCGCTCGCGAGATTTGGGCTGCGCGGGTTTTTTCCGGCAATGTCGATCATCCGCGGCCGGTTTCGCGGAGAGCACGCAAGGGCGCTTTTTGCGGGATTGGCGGCACACTCGTTTCTGCCGCTTTCGGCGCCGGGCTCGTCGGCAATCGGCCTGGCGCTGGGGATGATGGGGCATGCGGTCGGCTGGCCTTTTCCGCGCGGAGGGGCGCAGGCGATTACCGATGCGCTGGCGGCCTGCCTGCGCGAGCATGGCGGCGTCCTGCAATGCAACACGCCGGTCGCTTCCCTCGCGGATTTACCTCCCGCGCGGGCGATCTTACTGGATGTCTCGCCCTGGCAATTGCTCGCCCTGGCCGGTGCGCGGCTCCCGGCCGGGTACGGTCGCGCGCTGGAGCGTTTCCGCCATGCGCCGGGCATCTTCAAGATCGATTACGCCCTGGATGGACCCGTGCCCTGGCGGGATGAGGCTTGCCGCCGCGCGGGGACCATTCACCTGGGCGGCAGCGCGGAAGAAATCATGCTGTGCGAGCGGGAGATCGCCCGCGGGCGCATCCCGGACCGGCCATTTGTGCTGGCCGCGCAGCACAGCGTGTTTGATCCCACGCGCGCGCCGGAGGGCCGGCACACCTTCTGGGCGTACTGCCATCTGCCGCTCGGTTCCATTTTTGATATGACCAGCCGCATCGAGCAGCAGATCGAGCGATTTGCTCCGGGCTTTCGGGAGCGCATCCTGGCCCGGCACACGATGGGTCCGGCGCGCCTCCAGGCGTGGAACGCGAATCTCATTGGCGGCGATATTTCCGGCGGCGCCAATTCCCTCTGGCAGCTCTTTTGCCGTCCGGTGCCGGGCTCGGCGCCCTATCGCACGCCGCTGCCGGGCGTTTATCTTTGCTCCGCTTCCACCCCGCCGGGCGGCGGAGTGCATGGAATGTGCGGCTACCATGCGGCGCGCGTGGCGTTTGCGGATGTTTTCGCTTGATCGCGAATGGGGAAAAGCAGGTGCTGGGGGGCGCCATGCCTTCCCGCCCCCAAACCTCCGCCTACCGCTGGGTCGTATGCGGACTTCTCTTCTTTGCCACCACGTTCAATTACCTGGACCGCCAGGTCATCAGTTACCTCAAGGAGTATTTTTGCATGCCGGTCGCGCAGGGAGGCTTTGGGTGGAGCAATACCGATTTCTCCACGCTGACCTCCGCGTTCACCGCATTCTATGCGGGCATGACGATCATTGCGGGCTGGTTCATTGACCGCATTGGCACAAAGCTGGGGCTGGCGTTATGCCTTTTCATCTGGTCGATCTGCGGCGCGGTCAATGCCCTGGCCGGGCGCGCGCTGGCGGCGCATATCTTGGTGCGCAGCGCGTTCGGCATTGGCGAGGCGGGGAACTTTCCCGCGTCCATCAAGACCGTGGCGGAATGGTTTCCGAAACGGGAGCGGGCGCTGGCGACGGCGATTTTCAATAGCGGATCGAACTTCGGCGCAATGGTCGCCGCGCTCTTCGTGCCGTGGTGCATGGTGCACTATGGCGATGCGCGCGGATGGAAGATGGCGTTTCTGTTTACCGGCGCTTCGGGCCTTGTCTGGCTGATTTTCTGGTTCTGGCTTTACGACTCGCCGCATGACCAAAAGCGCCTCTCTCAGGCGGAGTTTGATTACATTCACGCCGATGACAAGGATCCCGGCGACCGCGGGGATGGCGATGCCGGCAAGGTGCCGTGGTCGCGCCTCTTCCGCTACCGGCAGACGCTGGCGTTTGCAACCGGTAAGTTCCTGACCGACGGCGTCTGGTGGTTTTATCTCTTTTGGCTGCCGGACTACCTCCACAAGCAATTCAACATGACCAAGGAGGCGTTGATGCTGCCCACCTTTATCGTGTATGGCATCGCGATAGCCGGCAGCATCTGGGGCGGCGGCATCCCCATGGTGTTCATCAAGCGGGGAATGGAGGTGTACAAGGCGCGAATGCTTGCGATGCTGTTTATCGCGCTCTGCCCGCTGGCCGTGTTGCTGACACAATATTTTGGCGATGTGCAGCGTTTCGGCGGAGCGGCTGCCGCCCTTGCCGTGGCGACGATCTGCATTGGGGCGGCGGCGCACCAGGCGTGGTCGGCAAATCTTTTTACGACAGTGTCCGATATGTTTCCGAAAAAAGCGGTGGGTTCGGTGACAGGCATCGGCTCCGCGGCGGGCGGTATTGGCGGCGTACTGATGCAAATCCTCCCCGGCCACCTGACGGACGCGTTCAAGGCTCATCCACAGACGGCTTATCTAATTATGTTCATGGTTTGCGCGACCAGTTATCTATTGGCCTGGATCATTATGAAAACCCTCGTGCCACGGCATAAAGCGATCACCGACCTATGAGCAGCCAGCCGCAGCCCGCCGTCCGCGAGTTCATCCTTTTTGATTCGCGGTTCCGCACGATGGCCGCAGTGGCGGCGGGAATGTGTGTTTATTTTCTGATGCGCATGCACACCTCCGCGGGCAGCAGCCTGATCGCCGCATGGGACGGCTTTGCGCTCGTGCTGCTGGCGCTGGTGTGGGCCGGAATGTGCGCCGCGGATATCAGCCACATGCGGGCCCGGGCGCGGGAGCAGGATGTAAGCCGTTTCGTGGTGTTCATCTTCACCATCACCGCGGCCTGTCTGAGCATTTTCGCCGTGGTTGCGCTCCTCTCGGCGGCCAAGCAATCGAGCCACGTGGGGCTGCACGCCGCCCTCTCGGTGGTCGCGGTGGCAAGCTCATGGACGCTGGTCCACACGGTGTTCGCGCTCCGTTACGCGCACGCCTATTATGACGAGGGGGAGACACCGGAAAAGCCGGCCGCCGGCCTTGAGTTTCCAAATGACGACGCGCCTAATTATTTCGATTTCGCCTATTTCTCCTTCGTCATTGGGATGACGTGCCAGGTATCGGATGTGCAAATCAGCGCCAAGGGCCTGCGCGGGACCGCGCTCATCCACGGCACCCTCTCGTTTTGCTTCAATACCGTAATCCTGGCGCTCACGATCAATACAATCTCGGGCCTGCTTTAATAACGAACCCGGTATCTGGAAGTGTCTTTAAGGAGTGGCTATGTGGGGCGCCACCGATTTCCCGACAGGCTTACGGCACGGATGAAGTTTAGTTCCTTGGCGCGGTTTTTTGGATCGCGCTCAGCCGGATGGCTGGCCGCTTCAATGGCCGCGAGTCGAACTGTGAAAAAGAAAAGGGC
>DATAXI010000105.1:0-28388 GCA_036266845.1 Chthoniobacteraceae bacterium
TCAGCGCGCTTTTCTTTTCCTCCTATCACCACGTATTTGGCCCCACGACGTCGGTTTCCCTCATCACGGCGGCAACGATTCATGCCAACGCCGGCCTCGGGCTTCACCGCCTGGAAATCGCTGCGTATCTCGCTTTCCTGATCGGGATTGTACAATTCATCGCCGGGCTCCTCAGCTTTGGCGAGGTTACCAAATTCATCTCCCGCTCCGTGGTTATCGGCTACACCGCGGCCATTGGGATTCTCCTCATTTTCAGCCAGGTGGGGAATGGCATCGGGTTCACCGTACCCGCCGGGCAAAGCCTCGTAGCCACGTGCGGCGATCTGGCTCACGCCATCTTCTCCGGGGAATCGTCACTCTGGGCCATCGCGGTCGCGCTGATAACCCTCGGCATCTTCCTGGGAATCAAGAAGTACCGGCCCGCATGGCCGGAGGCGCTCATCGGCCTCGCCGCGCTCGGCATTGCGGCCCGTATTTTCGCGTTCTTTCATCCGGCACTCCCCTTCCGCCTGGTCAAGGATGAGGGAGCGCTTTCGGCGATATTGCCGACGCTGGCGCACATGCCGGGATCCAGCGGGCAATATGTCATCTTCCACCATCTGGCCGGCACCGCAATTGCCATCGCCATCATCGGCATGCTCGAGGCATCCGCCATCACGACCTCGCTTGCCACCAAGAGCGGCCAGCACCTCGACTCAAACCAGGAGCTGATGGGCATGGGCGCCGGCAACCTCGCAGCCGGCCTCTTCGGGCTGCCGCCCGGCTCCTCCTCGTTCACCCGTTCCGCCGTCAATTACCAGAGCGGCGCGGCCACGCAGTTGTCTTCCATGCTGAGCAGCCTGGCGGTCCTGCTGATCCTCCTGTTCCTGACCCCGGTATTCAATTACATCCCCGTTCCTGCGCTCGCCGCCCACCTGATGCGCGTCGGGTACAAGCTGATCAATCGCCCCCAGATCCGCCTCGCCACCCGCTCCACCGGCTCGGACGCCATCGTGTTCTTCGTCACCATCCTCTCCGCGCTTTTTCTCCAGCTCGATACCGCCATCTACGTCGGCATCGGCGCCGCGCTCGTCCTTTTCCTGCGCAAGACCAGCACTCCCATCCTGATGGAATATACCTTCACGGAAAAAGGCCACCTTGCGGAGCTCGGGGAGCGCAACCGGCGCCCCAATCCGCAAATCTCGATCATCCACGTGGAGGGCGAGCTCTATTTCGGTGCCGCGGAACTCTTCCAGAGCCAGGTCCGCCGCCAGGCGGAGGACGAGGACATCCGGGTCTTCATCCTGCGCATGAAAAACGCCCGCCACTTCGACGCCTCCACAATGATGGCGCTGCAATCTTTGCATGATTATTTGCGGAAGACGGACCGCTACCTCCTCATCAGCGGCTGCGGGCCGGACGCCATGCGCGTCCTCCGCAACAGCGGGCTGCTAAGCCAGATCGGCTCGGAAAACGTGTTTCCGCGGCAGTCGAATCCGACCGCTTCCACCGCGGACGCCCTCAGGCGGGCCCAGAAGCTCCTGCCCGGCAAGCCGGAGGTCCGGATTTTTGTGGAAAAAACGGTGGCACCCGGCGATGGGAACGGAGGAGAAAGCGCGCCGGCGGGCGGGGAGGCGGGGTAAAGACAGGGGAGAAGCAGAAGCCGCGATCTTGGGATCAGGGCAACGCCTCAGCTTTTCTCCCGCGGCGAAGCACCGTCCGCCTCCGCTACGGGCGCATGAAGCGCGGGTCCAGGTAATCGCCCGGGCGCTGGACCGGCAGGCGTTCATAGGGATAGACGCGCTCGTGCCGCATCAGCATGTAGTAAGCGGGAGAGGGATAACCGCGGATGCGCGGGCGAAACGGGGGATAGGCCGTCACCACAGGAGCCCCGTAGTAATACGGCGGAGGAACTACCACCGCCGGGTGATAAATCCGCACCGGAGCCTCGGAGGGCGCGAGCGCGCGGATAACGATGACCAATTCGCCCCCGGCATACTCCGGCCCCCGGATGAAGAGGGGATGGTTGGGGTGCAGCCGCGCCTCGATCTCGGCCAGCCGGTGATGATTCTCGAAAAGCGTCAGCGTCAGCGGGAGGCGTCCGTTGGGAGTGGCGGGATGAGGGCTCACGCTGAGGGAGAAATCCTTGCTCGGGACCAGCCTGCGGTGATTCGGATCGTCCACCCGTTCGGAATTTTCGCCCACCAGCTCAAAGTCATTGTAGCCGAAGATGGTATGCAGTTTGTCCACCCATTTGCGCAACTCGGGCGGAGGCTCGGAGGGGTGCGGGTCATTGGTGGCCAGGATGAGGCCGCTCCAGATGGCCGTGGGCGGCGGGGAAGAGGGTTCCCCGGCGCGGGCAGGGGCGGCGAGCGCCACACAAAGGACGATGAGGGCCAGGCGGAGAGGCATGCAGGCGCTATTTAAGCTTATGATCCCGCGGCAAATAGCTCAGCCCATCCAGCCAGACGACATTCACATCATTATCCTTCGAGTGAAAACAGGTCGCGGTCACGTTGGGATCATCCGAGCGGACATGCACCACCTCCGATGCGGTGATGGAGGGGTCGGTGGCGCTGGCGTTCAGGACGTTGTGGACATACAGCTCGTTGTGCAGCATCTGGCGGCGGGTCCTGGGCACGGCCGCAAAGTAAAGCGCGGTGGCCAGCAGCAGACAGAAAGCGCCGGAGTACACCATGCGCCGCAGGCTCCAGAAGAGCGGGCGCCGGGCGGCACGGGCCGGCGCCTGGGGATCGGCCTCGATCTGCCGGAGCAACTGGTGATTGAAAAAATCGGCATTGCCCAGGGGCGGGGCGGTAAGATGGGCGCGGAGCAGATTGCCCAGCTCGCGGTCGGCTTCGGTTTCCGCCACGGCTTCGGGATTTGCCTCCAGTTCACGCTCAAACGCCGCCAGTTCCCTGCCGGTGAGGCGGCCCTCGAGCCAGGCTGCGAGACGTTCTTCAAAGGTTTTCATACACATCCCTCAACATGGATTGCATTTTCTTGCGGGCGTAGAAGAGGCGGGACATGACGGTCCCAATGGAGCAATCGAGCGCATCGGCGATCTCCTGGTATTCCATGCCGTCGATCTCGCGCATGAGGATGACGGCACGGTGCTCGGGGCTGAGACGGAGGATTGCGGCATCGATGCGGGAGCGGATTTCATCGCCGGCGATTTTGTCCTGGGGGTGGGCGCCGGCGCGTGGGGTGGTAACGGAACCGGGATCAATATTTCGGAGACCGATGGAATCGTCAAATTCCGTCTCGCCCCCCACCTGCTTGCGGCGCAGGGAGTCGATGGTCACGTTCATCATGATCCGGTAGAGCCAGGTGTAAAAGGAGCTCTGGCCGCGAAACCGGGCGATGGATTTCCAGGCCTTCAGGAAACCGTCCTGGGCCAGGTCCCATGCGTCCTGCTCATTATGGACCATGTTGTAAATCATAGCGTAAACTTTGCCGCGGTAACGGGTGACCAGCTCATTGAATGCGGCTGCGTCCCCGCGCTGGCACCGGCTGACCAGCTCCCCATCGTTGGGGTCCGGGGGTTCCGTGCCATGCGCGTCTGGCGGCGCAATGTCTGGCTCGCCTTCTAGCGGCATGAATTTGGACGCACAGGGGTGGGAGGTATTCGAAAAAAATCACCTCCACGGGGGAGCTGCCGTAAAGGACGCGGGGAGCGCTGGGCGGGTTTATGCGCCATAGCGCCGGCGCCACTCGGTGCGGTACTCGCCCATGAGGGCAATAATGCCGTCCCGAATCTGAAAAAGGCGGTTGTTGAGGACGCCATACCGGTCCCTGGTCAGCCGGACCTCGCTCCGGAGGGCCACGGCCGCTTCCATTGCGTTGGTGATGGCCTTGAGCGCGCGCTTGAGGTAGGCGATCGTCATCCCGATCTCATCGATATCGTCATCGCTCAGGGCGGCGGCCAGTTTCGCGCTGGCGATTGCCGATTGGGTGGCCAGCTTGACCGCGGCGGGGTGGTTCTGGAGGTCTCCCAGCTCGTCGAATAACTGGTCGATCCAGACCGTGAGCGCAAAAGAGGCCTGGTAGAGCGGATGCATCTCAAAGTCGCCCATCGACCCTTCCTCCCCTTCCGCTTCCCCATCCATGGGCTCCAGGCCCAGTTCACTGGTCAATTGGGCGTCCGCTTCCTCCAGCCAATCTTCCTCCGCCCCGTCCAGCAGGTGGCTCCAGCCCATCTCCCGGGCGATGATCTGGTCCCGGTCCGGGTGGTCCATGTATCGTTCGAGCAATTCCATGTAATGCTCGGTCTTGCGATCCTGCTGCTGGAGAAACCTCTCCCATTGATATTCGTCCCACACGCGTTCCGGTTGATCGTCGTGATTGCCCATAAAAAATCAGCGGGACAGTTAACCCGAGTCCGCATTTTGTGCAAAGGGTTTGTCTTTGCCAAGTCTAGGACGTCCGGAGCTCTTTTTCGGTTCTTAGCCGCAACTGGCCGCAGGCGGCATCGATATCGTGACCTTTCTCGGTGCGGATGGTGGCGCCCACCTGGCGCCGTTTCAGGATTTCCAGGAAGGCGAGTTGACGGGTCCGGGCCGGGCGCTTCCACGGCAGGCCCTCCACGGTGTTGTAGGGGATCAGGTTTACCTTTGCCCGCAGCGCCCCGGCATGGCGGGCCAGCGCCTGGGCCTGCTCCGGCGAATCATTCACGTGGTCGATCAGGATGTACTCGAACGTGAGATGCTGCTTCTTCTTCTGGACGTAATAGGCGCACGCGTCCAGGAGCACCGCCAGCGGGTATTTGCGATTTACCGGCATGATCTGCTCGCGCACCTCGTCCGTCGCCCCGTGCAGGGATATCGCCAGCCTCACCTGCAACGGCTGGTCCGCCAGCTCCCGGATGCGCGGCGCCAGCCCGCTGGTGGAGATGGTGATGTGCCGCGCCCCCAGGTGTACGCCCCATGGCGCATTGATGATCTCCACCGCCCGCATCAGGTTGTCAAAGTTGGCCAGCGGCTCCCCCATTCCCATGAAGACGATGTTATTGACCCGTTCCCCGGAGAGCCCCTCGGCCTTCACCAGTTGCTCGACAATTTCCCCGGCATGCAGATTCCGCGTCCACCCATCCAGCCCGCTCGCGCAGAATTTGCAGCCGTAAGCGCATCCCACCTGGGTCGAGACGCAAAGGGTCCTCCGGTCGGAATCCTCCCCGTACAGGGCGGGCGAGGCCGGGATCAGGACGGACTCGATCAAATTGCCGTCTTCGAGCCGGAAAAGGAATTTCTGGGTCGTATCGCGCGAGCCGGTTTTGCGGATTGGCTCCAGCTCATCGAATGCGAAGGACTCCGCCAGCCGCGCCCGCAACGGCGCCGGCAGATCGGTCATTTCCTCGAACGATTTCACCCGCCTCCCATACAGCCACCGCAGCGCCTGCCGGGCGCGGTAAGCCGGCTCGCCCAGCGCGGCAAACGCCTCCTCGATCTCCGGGGCCAGGAGCGAGCGGACAGGCTTTTTGCCAATGGAACGGGCGGCGGTCATCGCCCTTCAGCATCGCTCACTCCCGCCCCGGAGCCAAGACTCATGAACGGCCGAGCAAAAGGTCGAGAAACCTGGCATCGGAAAAGTTCGAATCCTCGGAGAGCCGGACGACAATGAGGTCCAGCGACGGGATGACATAGAGGCGCTGGCCCATCGAGCCGAGAGAGACAAAGAGGTCCCGCGGGGCTTGCGGGCAGAGGCAGGCGTCGCTCCAGTTTTCCCGCCACCATTTGGGCTCCAGGTTGTCCTCCACGTTTACCACGCGGCCGCCGGGCGCCTCCCGGTTCAGCCAGAAGCCCATGCCGAACGCGGGGTTTCGCGCCGTCCCGCACAGGCACTGCCCCAGTGCGTTGGAGGGCACCACCTTTCCGCCGCCGTCCAGCAGCAATTCGCCAAAACGGGACCACTCGCGCGGCGTAAGCTGGATGCCGGTGGCCATGAGCGGATTTTCCCGGGAGTCCATCTTGTGCGGGATCGATCTCAGGCCCAGCGGACGCAGGACGCGGCGCTCCAGGTATTGCCACGGCGTCTCGTCCCGCGAGGCGAGCTTCCGCCGCAGCACCTCGCAGAACACCTGGATTTGCCCCGGCCCATAGATAAAGGAGCCGCCCGGCCTTGCCACCTGGGGCAGCGCCAGGGCGTAGCCGTCCCGGTCCGTCACCGCATCGGAGTGAAGGTGGAAGCCGGGATCGATGCCCGCGGTAAAATTCAGCAGCTCGCGGATGGTGATCTGGCGGCGGGCCGGGTCGTCGCGCCATTGGGGGATCGTCGCCGCCACCGGCTCATCCAGGTTCAGGATGCCGTCCGTCTGCGCCGCCACGGCCGCCACGCACCAGAGGCCCTTGGTGCCGCTGTAAATCCTGTGGCGGATATTGGGTCCGTTTCCAGGCGCATACTGCTCCAGCAGCGTGCGGCCATGCTGGATGACCAGCAGCGAGAGGCCGTTGTGAGCGGCGGAATAATTCAGCGCGGCATCCAGCCCCGCTTCGGACGGGATATTCTCCTGCCCGGATGCGGCAAGCGGCATCAATCCGGCAAGGAAGATGGGAAGCCACGCGCGCATGTCTGATAACCAATCGGTTGATTGCCTTAATATGGATGATGTCACATTCACGCTGGCGATTTGATCGCGGATTGTTACTTTCCCCGGATGCCAGTGCCGCAGAGCGAACCGTCAGTGCCCACCAATAGCCACACCATCAAGAGCATCCTGCTGCTCGATGACGATATCGACCTGGCCGACACCCTCAAGCAATTGCTCGAGACGCATAATTTCGTCGTGACCACGGTGGAAAACGGCGTCGATGGCGTGCGGGAGATCATGCGGTTCGATTTTGACCTCATCATGTGCGACATGATGATGCCCAAGATGCCCGGCGACATGTTCTACTTTGCCGTGGAACGCACCAAGCCGCACCTTTGCCCCCGGTTCGTCTTCATCACCGGCTACCCGGACAAGCCGGAAGTCGTCAATTTTCTCTCCGGCCTCAAGGACGCCGTCGTTCTCCACAAGCCCGTCTCCAACGACGAGTTGATCCGCACGATCTCCTTCGTTCTCAAGCGTAACGGCTCGCTATAGGCGCAGCCGGGCGGGCGTGGCCCCTGCCACCCCGCGCCCGCCGCATCCCCCGCTGCGGAATGCAGCGCCTTCGTCCATTTTGCGAGGATCGAGCCCAATTAAGGTGAAACGTTTTTTGGTTTCCGGGTTTCTTTGGTTGCCGTGTCCGCTCGATCCAAAATCCTCCTCACCGCCGTGGCCGCAACCGCGGCCACCACGTGGCTTGCCCTTTCCGCCCAATACCTTCCCTCCACCGCCCCGGCGGCATCCCCTTCGCCCTCGCCGGCATCCGCGCCATCCGCGCCTTTGTATCCCACCAAGCCACTCTCGCCGCAGGATGAGCTCAAGACCTTCCGGCTTCCCCCGGGGTATCATATGGAGCTTGTGCTCAGCGAGCCGGAGATCCGCCAGCCGGTCCTCTGCACCTTCGACGGGGATGGGCGCATGTACGTGGCCGAAATGCGCACCTACATGCAGGATATCGATGCCACGGGCGAGGATGCTCCGACAAGCCTGGTCTCCCTCCATGAATCCACCCGGCATAACGGCGTTTACGACCGGCACACCGTTTTCGCCGATCATCTCGTGCTCCCCCGGATGGTGCTGCCGCTGGATGGCCGCGGCGTCCTCATCGGGCAGACTTATTCGGACACTCTCGACCTTTACCGGGATACGACGGGCAGCGGGCACGCCGACCAGAAGAGCGTTTTCTACCAGGGCAACCGGGTGGATGCGAATCTGGAACACCAATCGAGCGGCCTCCTCTGGTCGATCGATAACTGGATTTACGAAACCACCCGCGATTACCGGCTGCGCTGGACGCCGCAGGGGGTCAAAAAAGAATCGATTCCCCCGGACGGCGGCCAATGGGGCCTGGCTCAGGATGATTACGGAAAGCTTTGGCCATCCAATGCGGGCGGAGAGAAAAGCTTCCTCAATTTTCAGGTTCACTCCGCTTACGGCCAGGCCAGCTCGGTCAACCAGTTTGCGCCGGATTTCCTGACCGTCTGGCCCCTGGTTCCGATTCCCGACGTGCAGGGCGGCTACAGCCGTTTTCGGCCGGTCGAGAAAACGCTGAACCACTTCACCGGCTGTTGCGGTGAGGAAATCTTCCGTGGCGACCGGCTGCCGCCGGATTTGTACGGCGACGCGCTCTTGTGCGAGCCGGTGGGCCGGCTGATCCGGCGGGCAAAGGTCACCGAGCAGGATGGCATCACCCATTTGGCGAATGTGTACGATCACTCGGAATTCATTCGCTCCACCGACCCGAATTTCCGGCCCGTCAATCTGACCACCGGGCCGGATGGATGCCTTTACATTGTGGATATGTACCGCGGCATCATCCAGCAGGGGGCGTGGACATCGCGCGGGTCTTACCTCCGCAATGTGATCCTCCGGTACGGCCTGGATAAGAACATCGGCGGCGGGCGCATCTGGCGGCTCGTTCACGATGGCTACACGCCCGGGCCGCAACCGCATATGCTGGAGGAAACCAGCGCGCAGCTCGTTTCCCATCTCGATCATCCAAACGGCTGGTGGCGCGATACCGCCCAGAAGCTTCTTGTCCTGCGGCAGGATCGCAGCGTGGTCCCCACCCTGCTGGCCATGGTCCACGGCGATCCCCGCCCGCTGGCCCGCATCCATGCCTTATGGACTCTGGAAGGCCTGAACGCGCTGCCGGCGGAACTCGTCCGCGAGGAAATGAAGGACCCCGATCCCCACATGCGCTGCGCCGCCATCCGCGCAAGCGAAACACTCTACAAGGCGGGCAATACCTCCCTGGCCACGGATATCATCGCGATGGAGAAAGACCCCAGCATCGATGTCTCCCTGCAAAGCTACATGACTGGAAAACGGCTCGGTTTTCCGGATTGGCACCGTGCGCTCAGCGTCGCCGTCACCTCCACCGCTTCGGCCGGTTTTCGCGAGCTTGGGAAGCAATTGATTGTCACTCCGCGCAGTTTTGACCGGCAGCATTTCCTGCCCGCGGACATCGCACTTCTGCAAAAAGGGCAGACGGTCTTCGCGCAGATTTGCTTTGCCTGCCATGGATACGACGCGACCGGCATGCCGCTCGACGGGCCGGACAAATCGGTGACCATCGCGCCGCCATTGGCCGGCTCGCCCACGGTGCGGGGACCGCTGGCGGGCATGGCTTCCGTCCTGTTGCATGGATTGACCGGCCCGGTGCACGGAAAGAATTACACCATGCAGATGGTGCCCATGGGCTCCAATAACGACCAATGGGTCGCCGCCGTCGCCTCCTATGTGCGCAATGACTTTGGGAACAATGCCGGGATGATCGAGCCGCAGGATGTCGCCCGCATTCGCGCCGCGACCAGCGCCCATCCGCAGCCCTGGACGCTGCCGGAGATCAACGGCCAGTTAATCCCCAGGGTCATCGGCGGCCGCGAAACCTGGAAAGTGACCGCAAGCTCGAACCCGCGGGAAGCGCCGCTGGCCATCGATGGAAAACCTGGCACGCGCTACGAGAGCGGCGCCCATCAGAAGGGCGGCGAGTGGTACCAGGTCCAGTTGCCCGCGGAGACGCTGGTCTCCGGCGTTTATCTCACCGAGGGGCGTGCCTCCTCCGATTTTCCGCGGAAGCTGCGCGTGGATGTTTCCAATGACGGCAACGCATGGCAAACCGCCGTCACCGACAGCCGCTCCGGCGCGGCCCAGGAGATTGCGTTCCCGCCCGTCAAGACCCGGTTTATCCGCCTCGTGCAGACCGGATCCGATTCCAAATACTACTGGTCGATCAGTGAACTTCAGCTCCTGCAGCCATCCGCGCAGCCATTCGAAAGCGCATCGAACATTCCCACCAACCAATCCGCCAATCTTCCCGCACATGATTAAATCCCTCCTCCTGCTCACCCTCCTCGCCACCACGCTCTCCCTCCACGCGGAGGATGCGCCCAAGAAACTGCTGGTCGTCGCCATCACCACCGGCTACCGCCACAGCTCCATCCCGCTTGCGGAAAAAGCGATTCAGGAGCTGGGTCAAAAAGGCGGCTACACCGTGGATTTCCTCGATCAGCCGCCCGGCAAACCGGAATCGCCGAAGAATCCCAAGCCGCTGGCGCCCAATGCCACCGATGCGGAAAAAGCGGCATACCAGGCGGCCGTCGCAGCCCACAAGATCGCCGCGCAGGCCTATCACGAGCAGGAAACCGCGTGGGAGAATAACGCGCTCAAGCCCGCGCTGGCCGCGCTGGCGCCGGCAAATCTGCAAAAATACGACGGAGTCGTCTTTGCCAGTACCACGGGCGATTTGCCGCTTCCCGATCCGCAGGGTTTTCTGGATTGGATCAAGGCCGGCCACGCCTTCATCGGCTTTCATGCCGCCAGCGATACCCTCCACCATTGGCCCGGCTACATCGATATGCTGGGCGGAGAATTCATGCGCCACGGCCCGCAAATCTCCGTGGATATCCATAACCTGGACCCGAAAAATCCCGCGACCGCCGCGCTGCCCGCCGTGTGGACGGTGAAGCAGGAGGAAATCTACAACTTCAAGAATTACGACGGCAGCAAAGTGCACGAGCTCCTGGCCCTGGATAAAAGCCCGCTCAATGGGACGCCGGGCGATTTTCCCCTGGCCTGGTGCAAGAGCTATGGAAAAGGCCGCGTCTTCTACTGCGCGCTCGGCCACCGGGAAGACCTGTGGGATCCCACCTATAAAAACCGGATCAATCCCCCGGAAACCGCGGAGCAGTTTCGCACCGTGGTCCTCGGCGGCATCCGTTGGGCGCTCGGCCTCGCAAACTCCCAGTAAAATAGCCGGCGCGGCGGCGGCGAATTGCCTTACGCCATCGTCTCCATCATCCGCGGCGTCACCGCATAGCGGAGCGGTTCGCCGCTGCGCCACGCGAGGAATTCCTCGATGCAATAATCGGCCAGCCGCACCCGTTCGTCCCCGATGGAACCGGCAATGTGGCTGGACAGGTGGAGATTGGGCAGCGTGTAAAAGGGGGAGCCCTCGGGCGGCGGCTCGACGATGGTCACATCGATGAGCGCCGTCAGGTCCGGGCGCGCGCGCAGCACGGTGAGCATTCCCTCCTCATCCACCGTCGCGCCGCGGCCGGTATTGATGAAGGTGGCGTCGCGCCGCATCGTCTCGAAGAGGCGGCGGCCCAGCATGCCGCGCGTCTCCGGCACATTGGCGAGGTGGTTGGAAATCACGCAGCCCTCGGCAAACGCGGCCTCCAGCGAGACCTTTTCCACGCCAAGCTGGGATGCCCTTTCCTCGGAAAGGAAAGGATCGAAAACCAGAATGCGCAGCGTGTGGCGCCGCAGCATTTCAATGACTTTCCGCCCAATGGCGCCGGCTCCGAGCAGAGCCACTTTCTCGCCAAAGTTGCCATTGCCGCTGAAGTTTCTCCTGCCGGAGGAGGATTTATAGATGCTCAGGTTTTGGAAGTAGCCTTTCGTGGAGAGGAGAATCTGAGCCAGCGTGAATTCCGCCACCGGCACGGCATTGGCCTGCCACGCGCTCACCAATGCGATCCCCCGCTCCATCAGCGGCCCGGCGAATTGCCTCACCGTCCCCGCGGCGTAAAACACCGCCTTCAGCCGCGGCATCCGGTCCAGATGCTTTCCGCTCAGCAACGGCATGCCCCAGGTGCTGAAGATCACTTCGGTTTCGCCCAGCGCATCTGCGTGGCGATCAAAGTTCTCCAGGGTGATGACCTCGGGATGGAGCCGCGTCAGACCGGCAATCCTCTCCCGGCGTCCCATGCCGTAGATGGCGTCAATCGTCCCTTTATCTCCAAAAAAACTGGCTGCGGGAGCGGTACTCATGGGCGGTGCATCGGTCATTGGTCCGGGATATTTCAATCAAATACCGAGGGAGCGTTGTTTGTCCACTTTGCATCAAAAGGATATGCTTGAAACGGCTTGCGGTTTTTTAAATCCATCGCTGGACGATCCTCCGTAATTCCGGCAGAATCCCGGTGCGTGAAGAGAATGCCCGAGCGGACCGGGAAGTTGCGTGGAATGAAGAAGTTGCGTGTCATCCTTGCCGATGATCATGCGCTTGTTCGTGCCGGAATCCGGGCATTGATCGAGAGCGTTCCCGGCGTGGCCGTCGCGGGAGAAGCCGGCACCGGGAAGGAAGCGCTGATTTTGATTGGAAAAGCCGCGCCGGATATCGTCCTCCTGGACGTTGCGCTGCCGGATATGAGCGGTTTGCGAGTCGCGGAGCGGATCGCGGCGGATTTTCCAGGCGTCAAGGTCATCATCCTCTCCATGCATCAAGGCGCGGAATTTGTGCTGCAAGCTTTTAAGGCCGGCGTTTCCGGCTACATCGTCAAGGATGCGGCGTCCGGGGAATTGGCGGCGGCAATCCACGCGGTGGGCCGCGGCGAGACTTATCTCAGCCCCGCAATCTCGCGGCTGGTGATCCAGGCTTCCATGGAGCGGGAAAAATACACAACGCCCGGCCCCGCGCTGACGGCGCGCCAGCGGCAGGTGCTGCGTTTGATGGTGGACGGGAGGACGACCAAAGAAATCGCGCTGACGCTCAAGGTCAGTGTAAAAACCGTCGAAGCCCACCGGGCCCACTTGATGGAACGGCTCGATATCCGCGACCTCCCCGGCCTGGTGCGCTATGCGATGAGAACAGGACTGACGCCGCCGGAGGCGCCGGATGCGGGCTGACTCATGCGGGATTCGTCCGAGTCCCATGAGGGATTTCCTAATGGCGTCCCACAAAGGCTCAGTGGTACGATTCTCACGTTTCCAAAACCAGAATTGCGATGGATGCGTGGAACAGCCCGCCGAACACACGCGAAACAACAACGCCCCCCAAAGCGTCCATGATTACTCCGGACCTGCTGAAGATGCTCATGGAGTCCGCGCCGGACGCCATGGTCATTGCGGATCGCGAGGGCAAAATCGTCCTCGTCAATTCCCAGACCGAGCGGCTTTTTGGCTACGCCCGGGAGGAGTTGCTGGGCCAGACTGTGGAGAAGCTGGTGCCCGCGCGCTTTCGTGAACGGCATCCCCACCATCGCGAGATGTTTTTTCACGATCCGAAGTTTCGCCCCATGGGAGTGGGGCTGGACCTTTACGGGCAGCGGAAAGATGGCTCCGAGTTTCCGGTCGAGATCAGCCTCAGCCCCCTCAAGACGGACGAGGGGATGCTGGTGAGCAGTTCCATCCGGGATATCACCGAGCGGAAGCGGTTTGAGCGCTCGCTTCAGGAGGCCAGCCGGATGAAGAGCGAATTCCTCGCCAATATGTCCCATGAGCTGCGCACTCCGCTCAACGGCATCATTGGGTTCACTGAATTTCTGGCGGATGAGAAGCCGGGACCGCTGAATTCAAAGCAAAAGGAATACCTGGCGGATGTGTACAACAGCGCCCAGCATTTGCTTCGGCTGATCAATGACGTACTGGACCTGGCGAAAGTCGAAGCCGGGCGCGTCGATTTGAAGCCCGAGGAGTTCGACCTGGGCACCGCGATCATCGAGGTATGCGCGGTCGTGAAGGGCATCGCGAACAAGAAGAGCGTCCTGATCCAGGCCGAGCCGCTCGAAGACGTGAACGTGACTCTGGACAAGCAGAAATTCAAACAGGTCTGTTACAACCTGCTTTCCAACGCCGTCAAATTCTCCGATGCCGGCGGCACCGTGAAGATCACCGCCGGGCGGCGGGGCACCGAGCACATCGAGGTATGCGTCGCCGACAGCGGCATCGGCATCCGGGAGGAGGATATGGAGCGCCTGTTTCGCGAATTCGAGCAACTGGACAGCGGCGCCTCGCGGCGTTTCGAGGGCACCGGCCTGGGCCTGGCGCTCACCCGGAAGCTAGTGGAATGCCACGGTGGCACAATCACTGTGAAAAGCGAGTTTGGAAAGGGGAGCGTCTTCACCGTGACGCTGCCCATAATTTACCTGGGAGGCGAAAGCGATGAATGAGATCCGCGTGCTGGTGGTGGACGATAATCCCACCAATCTGAAATTGGCCTGCGATGTGCTGGAGTGGTCCGGTTACCAAGTGTTGAAAGCCGCCGATGCCGAACAGGCACTCAAGGTTATCGAGGAAACGCCGCCCCGGCTCATTCTGATGGATATCGGATTGCCGGGCATGGACGGCCTGACTCTCACGCGCAAGCTCAAGGCGAGCGAGGCGACGCGCGGCATCCATATCGTGGCGCTGACGGCCTTTGCCATGAAGGGTGACGAGCAGAAGGTGATCGACGCCGGGTGCGACGGTTACATTTCCAAACCCATCGACACCCGCCTGCTTGCAGACCAGGTGGCTGCAATCCTGGGCGCGAAGGAGCAAAAACCATGAAAATTCTGGTGGTCGAAGACGAGCCGGCGAGCCTGAAACTGGCCCACCTGGTCCTCTCCTCCGATGGCCATGAGGTGGCCACCGCGGCTGCGGTGGAGCAGGCGCTCCGCGAGATCGAGGAATCCGAGCCCGAGGTGCTCCTGCTGGACCTGGAATTGCCAAATATAAACGGGATCGCCCTTGCGCGATCCCTCAAGAACGATCCAAAGCACAGGCACATCGTCATCGTCGCCGTCACCGCTTACCCGGAGCGCTTCCCGCGGGAGGATGCGCTGGCCGCGGGATGCGATGCCTACCTGGTGAAACCGATCGATACCAGGAAACTGACGGCGCAGGTGGCAAGCGCGGTGGAACAAAGGAGTTAGAAGAACAGGGAAGTATGAAGGTACTGATCGTTGACGATGTGGATACGAACCGGAAACTGCTGAGGGTGAACCTGGAGGCCGAGGGCATCGATACTTTCGAGGCTGCGGATGGCATGGAGGCGCTGGACAAGCTGAAAGAAGAGACAGCGGACGTCATTATCTCCGATATCCTCATGCCCCGCATGGATGGGTATCGCTTTTGCCAGGAGGTGCGGCGGAACCCGAAGCTGGAATCCATCCCGTTCATCTTTTACACGAGCACCTACACGAGCACCGGCGATGAGAAGCTGGCCCTGGATTGCGGCGCGGACCGCTACATCAAGAAGCCTGCGCCGCTCAACGTATTGATGAGCGCCATCGAGGAACTGGTCAATCCCCACAGCCCGCGTCCCCGCCCCGCGGAGATGCCGGAGGAGCTGCTGGTAATGCGCGAGTACAACGCGGCGCTGGTGCGGAAGCTGGAGGAGCGCAACGCGAAGCTGGAGAAGGCGCGCGAGGAGATCATGCGGGTCAACGAAGGGCTGGAGCGGCGCGTGGAGGAGCGGACGGCGGAGCTCGTGCAGGCCAACCAGGAGCTCGAGGCCTTCAGCCATTCCATCGCCCATGACTTGCGCTCGCCGCTCATGGCCATCGACGGGTTCAGCCACATTTTGCTCACCGAGTGCGAGGGGCATATCAGCCCCACGGCCATGGATCACCTCCGGTATATCTCCAAGGCGACGCACCAAATGCACGAGCTGACCAACGATCTGCTGCGGCTGGCCCGGGCAAGCCGGGCCGCCATCCGGCGCGAGCAAGTGGATATGTCCATCCTCGCCGGCGGTATCCTCCATGACCTGCGGGATCGCGATCCCGGCCGGGAGGTTTCCGCGCTCGTGACCGGGGGGCTTCTCGTGGATGCGGACCTGGCCCTCCTTCGCATCGCCCTCGAGAATCTGCTCAACAACTCCTGGAAGTTCACCCGCCGCACGCCGAACCCGCAAATCGAGGTGGGTGTGACCGGCAGACGCACTTATTTTGTGCGCGATAACGGAGCCGGCTTTGACATGGCGTCCGTCGGCAGGCTCTTCAATGCATTCGAGCGCCTCCATTCCCCCGATCAGTTTCCCGGGACCGGCATCGGCCTGACCACGGTCCAGCGGATCATCCGGCGGCACGGCGGCTTCATTCGGGCGGAAGGTACTCCGGGCAAGGGCGCTACATTTTTCTTTGATCTTGGTCCGCCCGACCAGATGCTGTTTAATAGCGAATCATGAATCCGGTGCGGATATTGTTGGCGGACGATCACGAAATCGTCCGTGAGGGAGTAAGAGCGATCATCGAACGCCAGCCTGGCTGGGAAGTCTGCGCGGAAGCGGCTTCGGGGCGGGAAGCGGTCGAGAAAGCGGAAAAGCTCAAGCCGGACCTCGTCATCATGGACATCGGCATGCCGGAGCTTAACGGCCTCGATGCCACACGCCAGATTCGCCGCGTTTTGCCAGAAACGGAAGTGCTCATCTTCACGGCCAACGAGACGGAGGAGATCGTCCGGAACGTCTTCAAGGCCGGAGCAAGGGCCTACCTGCTCAAGGCCGAGGCAAACGCGCACCTCGTCCCCGCGATCGAGATGCTCTGCAAGCACCGGACCTATTTCTCCTCCAAGGTATCGGAGATGATTTTCTCCGGCTACATGCAGGGGGGAGCCGGGGTGGAAGACACCTCGCTCACGCCCCGGGAGCGGGAGACGGTGCAATTGATCGCGGAGGGCAAGAGCAACAAGGAGATCGCGGAGATCTTCGGCATCAGCGTGAAGACCGTGGAAACCCACCGGGCCGCCATCATGCGCAAACTGCGCCTGGATTCCTTCGCGGCGCTGGTGCGGTACGCGATTCGCAACGGAATCGTGCAAGCGTAGCGGCGCCCAGGCGCCAGGGGGAGTTTACGTAGGTGGCCCTGCTTATGCGGCGCGATTCCTGCTTCGCATTTTGTTTAGAAATTGCGAAGCCGCATGCAGCTCCTCCGTCGCCAGCCTCCCAACCGCTGGGCACCGGGTGTCTTTCCTTCCATTCGGGAGGGGGACGCCGGGCCATTCCGGAGGCTTGGCTTGTTCACAAGAGCCGCTATTCTACGGATTCCCGTACGGTTTCATCCCTTTCCCCACCCTAGTTTTCTGATCTCATGAGCTGGCGTTCCACACGCTCGTGTACAATGCTGCTGGCGACGATCTTTCTCCTGGTCGCTCCGCTCGCATGGGCTTTTGCGGACCCGGATGTCGATTCAGGCCAGTCCGGGGCGGATTATGTCAAGGAAGTGCAATTCCTTTTCAGTTTTGCGAAATTCGTCCAATGGCCCTCGCGCAAGTTCACCCAGCCGGATTCTCCCCTGGTCATCGGCATCGTGGGGACGGATCCCTCCTTTGGCGATCTTCTCTCGGAGGCGACCGCGGACAAGCGAATCTTTGATCACACGGTCATCGTGCGCCGGGTCGAGGATGTCGGCGAGTGGCGCAAGTGCCACATCCTCTTCGTCTCCCGGTCCGCGGCGGGACGCCTGGCCAGCATTCTCTCCGCGGTTCATAACGATAATGTCCTCACCGTGGGCGAATCCGACAAATTCATCTCAAAAGGTGGTATCATCAACTTTGTGATGGTCGGCGATCAGTTAAAATTCCAGATCAGCGATTCCGCCGCGAGGCACGCCAATCTCAAAATCGACTCCCGGCTCCTTGCGCTGCGGGTATTATCCGGTCAATCGCCATGATGTGGTTTCCCCGTAATATCCCGATCCGGCGCAAGCTGACGCTGGTCGTGCTGGTTTCCTCCGCGGCGGCGCTGCTGGTGGTCAGCGTGGCGCTGTTCGCGTTCCAGGTTTACACGTTCCGGCAGAACTTCACGCACGATGTGGGCCTCGCCGCGGACATCATCTCCGCAAACAGCGTGGCGGCCCTGGAGTTTGACGATGGCAACGCCGCGCGCGATATCCTGGCCGGCCTCAACCGCCAGGAGTTCACCAGCGCCTACATCGTGAAGAGCAACGGCAAGGTGCTTGCCCGCTTCGGCCAGGATGACGGCTCCGTCCCATTCACGGAGTATCCCACGAAACCGGGATACCGGTTCCGGGGGGGCGACCTGCTCCAGATGGAGGAGATTCGGCTGGATAACGCGAAACTGGGCACCCTTTACCTGCGGTCGGACTACGGCCGCCTTTACGCCTCAGCGCGCGATCTCTTCCTCGGCACGCTCGCGGTCGTGCTGGCGCTCTCCTCGGGCATTGCCTTTGCCATTTCCTCCCAGTTGCAGCGCGTCATCTCCGTGCCCATCCAGAAGCTGGCGGAGACGGCTCGCGTGATCGCGGCAGAGAACGATTACTCCCTGCGCGCGGAGAAGATGGAGGCGGACGAGATCGGCGCCTTTACCGATACGTTCAACCACATGCTGGAACAGATTCAGTACCAGGACGCCACGCTCCAGGCAGTCCAGAACACCCTGGAGCGGCAGGTCACCGAGCTGCAGCATGAGATCGCCGAGCGCAAACGCGCCGAGGAGGAAGTGGAGGTCTTGCACAACCAACTCGTCGAAGCCTCCCGCCACGCGGGCATGGCGGAGGTGGCTACCGGTGTGCTTCACAATGTGGGCAACGTTCTCAACAGCGTGAATGTTTCCTCCACCCTGCTGTCCGACCGCCTGCGCAAGTCCCGCGCCTCCAATGTGGTCCGCGCCGCCGATTTGCTCAAGGAGCGCAACGGCGACCTTGCCACCTGGCTGGCCACCGATGAGCGGGGCAAAATGCTGCCGAATTACCTGGCCGAACTCGGAAAACACCTGGCCACCGAGCATGCGGACATGACCGCGGAACTGGAATTGCTGGTGAAGAACGTCGAGCACATCAAGGAAATCGTCGCCATGCAGCAAAACTACGCCAAGGTCTCCGGCTTTACCGAGTCTCTCCCCGTCGAGAAGCTGATGGAGGACGCCATTCAGATGAACGCGGCCGCTTTCGACCGGCACCGGGTCCGCGTCATTCGCAATTATGATAATGTCCCCAATGTCCGGGTGGATAAACACAAGGTGCTGCAAATCCTCGTAAACCTGCTCCGAAACGCAAAATACGCGATGGATTCCAACCCCGGCGAACGCCGCCTGGACCTGACCATCCAAAAAACGGGCGAGGAAAACGTCCGCGTGATCGTCCGCGATACCGGCTGCGGCATCCCCAAGGAGAATCTGACCCGCATCTTTTCCCACGGATTTACAACCAAGAAGGATGGACACGGCTTCGGCCTGCATAGCGGCGCGCTTGCAGCGCAGGAAATGGGGGGCATCCTGACTGCCGAAAGCGAAGGCCAGGGCCGGGGCGCGACGTTCATTCTGGACCTTCCCATCTCAGAACCCATTCCGACATGAGCCTGATGCAGAACAACCGCATCCTGGTGGTGGACGATAACCCGGCCATCCACAAGGACTTCAAAAAAATCCTCCACGAGGGGGCAAACCGGAGCGATCACCTGGATTCCGCGGAGGCGATCCTCTTTGGCGATATCAACAGCGGGCCGAGTGAGATCGAGGACTTCGAGATCGACTCCGCCATGCAGGGCCGCGAGGGCCTGACGATGGTGAACCAGGCGATCAACCTGGGGCGTCCCTACGCGATGGCGTTTGTCGATGTGCGCATGCCGCCGGGCTGGGATGGCATCGAGACCGTCGCCCGCATGTGGGAGGCGCAGCCGGACCTTCAGGTCGTCATCTGCACCGCTTACTCGGACTATTCCTGGGAGGATATGATGCGGCGCTTTGGCCGCTCGGATAATCTGCTCATCCTCAAGAAGCCGTTCGATAACGTGGAGGTATTGCAACTGGCCCACGCCCTGACCAAGAAGTGGCAGGTCACCCGCCAGGCGTCCCTCCGCGTCGAGGAGCTGGATGTGATGGTGCGCCAGCGCACGCAGGAGTTGCAGGCCGCGCACGATGGGCTGCGCAGCTCCGAGGAGCGCTTCTCGAAGGCCTTCCGGGCAAGCCCCATCCCCATGGCGATCCACACCCTCGAGGAGGGCCGTTTTGCCGATGCCAACGACGCCTTCCACCGGATGACCGGTTACAACCGGGAGCAATTGGTCGGATTCACGGTGAAGGATCTGGCCCTTTGCGCCGAGCTCGATACGCGGGCGCTGCCGAACCTGCGCGCGCAGAAGAGCGTGCGCAACCTGGAGTGCCAGGTGGTGACCCAGGCCGGGGAATTGCGGCAGGCGCTGCTCTCGATGGAGCTTTTTAACCTCGACGGCCAGCCGCACGTCCTGATGATCGCCGAGGACCAGACCGACAGGCGCAAGCTGGAGTCGGAGTTGCGCCAGGCGCAAAAGATGGAGGCCGTGGGCCAGCTTGCCGCCGGCGTCGCGCATGATTTCAACAACATCCTCACGATCATCCAGGGGCATGCCTCGTTGCAGCTCTCGGTGACAGAGCTGGACCAGGATGTGGGCGATTCCTTCAAGCACATCGCCTCCGCCGCCGAGCGCGCCGCAAATCTCACGCGGCAATTGCTCGCCTTTAGCCGCAAGCAGGTCATGCAGCCCAAGCGGCTGGACCTCAACGCGCTGGTCCGGCAGATCGGCACGGTGCTTCCGCGCCTCATCGGCGAGCACATCCGCCTGGTCACCCACCTCACGGAGGAGTTGCCGCCCGTTTTCGCGGACGATTGCAACATGGAGCAGATCGTCCTCAACCTCTCTGTCAATGCGCGCGACGCCATGCCCAGCGGCGGCACGCTGACGGTAAGGACGGAGGCCGTGCATGTGGACGATAACCACCTGGGCCGCGTGCCGGAGGCCATTACCGGACGCTATGTCTGCCTCAGCGTGAGCGATACCGGCATCGGCATGGATGTCCAGACCCGCAATCGCATCTTCGAGCCCTTCTTCACCACCAAGGAAGTTGGCAAAGGCACCGGCATGGGCCTCGCCACGGTGTACGGCATCGTAAAGCAGCACGACGGCTGGCTGGAGGTGGAAAGCGAATCCGGCGCGGGCTCAACCTTCCGCGTTTACCTCCCGGTCTGCGAGAAGCCGGAGGAAATCGTCGATCCCTCGCGGGTCATCTCCTTCAACCCCCGCCCGCTGGGCGCCGGGCGCACGGTCCTGGTGGTGGAAGACGATCCCTCCGTGCGCGGCCTCGTGAAGGAAATCCTCATCCATTACCACTACCGGGTCATCGAGGCCGCGGATGGCGAGGAGGCAACGGCGCTGGCGCGCGAGCATGGCGATGAAATCGCGCTGCTGCTTACGGACATGGTCATGCCCCGCGGCGTCTCCGGGCGCGAGCTGGCGGCGCGGCTCACGGCGGATCATCCCGACTTGAAAGTCATCTACACCAGCGGCTACAGCCCGGACCTTTTCGACGGCAATCTCACCCTCGAGGAAGGCGTCAATTACCTGCCCAAGCCATACACCTCCGCCATGCTCGCGGAGATATTGCGCGGCGCGCTCACAGCCGGGCAGAGCCCGCAGGCGCAGGTGGCGCCCTGATTTTACTTCTCCAACTCGCGCGAGGATGAGACCGCGAGCGCCACGGAATCCGGGATGGGCCACGCAGCCACCGGCGTCGGCTCCTGCGGCGCCCCCTTCTTGCGCGGGACGACCAGGCCGGCGGAGACAATGAGCTTCGTCGCCTCCTCGATGGTCAATGCGCTGTCGATGACACGCGACGATTCCACGACGATGACGAGCCCTGTCATCGGATTGGGCGCTGTGGGAATGACCACGCTGGTCATCTCCAATTGCAGCCGCTCGTCGAAGTAATGCCCGGTCACGAAACCGATCAGCTTGCACCCGGGGCTCGGATATTCCACGTAGGCCACCCGTTTGAACTGGTTCCCGCCGTTAAACGCTTTGACGGAATCAATGAACTGCTTCACGCCGGCATAGATGGTCGCCACCAAAGGGACGCGGAGCACCAGTTTCTCAAACCCGAGCAGCATGCGCTGGCCGAGCACATTGGTGGAGACAAAGCCCAGAATCATCAGCATGACCACCGTCACCGCAAAGCCGAGGCCTGGCGTCGGCTTCCCGAAAATCCGGTCCAGCACCGGCTCGCTGATGTCATTGATGAAGCCGTAGGCGATCTTCAGCACGTAAAACGTCACGATCAGCGGAATCGCCGCGACGATGCCGGCAAAGAGCTTGTTGCGCAGCACCACCAGGACCCCGCGCCATGTCGGCGCCGGAGTCCGCTTCGGTTTGCTCGGATCAAGGGACATCACCCTTGAAAGATAGGTTTCCCCCCAAAAAAAGAAAAGCGCCCGTTGAGAGCGCTTTCCCGTGGAGATTTTAAGCCGGAGTTTTTCAGCCCCAGCCAGTTAGTCCGATTTTACCGGCGGCTCCTGGCCGCGGTTGCTCGGCTTCTGATTCCTGGGCTCCACGCGATGGCCGGCCAGGGCCATGCTCTCCCGGTGAGTGGAGTCGTGCGTGAACAGCGGACGGTCGCCGCGGACCACGTGGTAGGCAATGACGGGGGAATCGACAACGGTCCGCGTCACGCGCTTGGTTTCCATCCAGGTCGCCTGGGCAAAGTCCAGGCTCTTGTTTTTGGCCTCGCTCGCGGTGTCGCGGATCGCGCCGGCATACGCGGCGCTGCTCAGGGCCATCAGGCCGATCAAGGCAATTTTAGTGATTTTCATGGGAAAAACCCTCCTTCCCTTAATTTTCGGACCGTGCGCCGTGGTTGGACTTGTGCCCCGGCTCTTTCCCTGCTCGCGCGGGTTGCAATCCATGGCAGGTTCGTGATTCGCTAATCCGCTGATGTCCGTTTACCGCCGCGCCCTCCTTTACTTCCGCCCATTCCTGCCGGAGACGATCTGGGGCGGCGTGCTGATGCTCGCCGGCATCGCGTTCAATCTCATCAAGCCGTGGCCCTTTGGCATCATTGTCAATGAGGTGCTGGCGCCGAACAAGGCGCAGCCGGTGCACGCTCTCCTGGTGCGCTGGGCCGGCCCTGTCTCGCCGGCGGGGATGATTCTGGGCCTCTGCGCGGTGATCGTGACCGTGAACTTTCTGGCCGCGCTGCTGAACATGGTGACGAATATGATTTTCGTCCGCATCGGCCTGCAATCGCTCCTCAAGCTGCGCACCGATCTCTACGCCTGCCTCCAGGCGCTGCCGCTCAAGTATCACGATACCCGCCGCAGCACGGACTCCAGCTTCCGCGTCGCGTACGATTCACAGGCCATCCAGAGCATCTACAGCAAGGGAACCTTTATTTTCTCCTCCGTCATCACGCTGGTGAGCACGCTGGTATTGATGTTCCGCATGGATTGGGAGCTGACGCTCGTGGCGCTCGCCATCATGCCGCTGGTGGTGCTGGCCATCTTCCATTTCGCCCAGCGCATCCGGAGCGAGTCCACCACCATTCAGGAGCGGGAGAGCGATGTGCTGGCCGTGGCGCAGGAGGGCCTCAGTTCCATCCGCATGGTGCACGCTTTCGGGCGCGAGGATTACGAGGTGGCGCAGTTCCGGGTGCGCGCCGCGCACTCGCTGGAGGCCAGCCTGCGCTTCACCGGCACGCAGATGAAAAGCTCCGTCGTCATCGGCACGCTCATGGCGCTGGGCACGGCGGCGATGTATTACCTGGGCTCCATCCACGTGCTGCACTCGCAGCTCTCGCTCGGCGCGCTGACGGTGCTCTCTTCCTATCTCATCATGCTCTACCAGCCGCTCGAGGCGCTCACTTACACCACCTGGGCGCTCGAGGGCGCCGCCGCGGGGGCGCAGCGCTGCTTTGAGGTGCTGGATCATGAGGACGATGTGCGGGATGCGCCGGACGCCAGGGAAATCACCGGCACGCACGGCGGGATCGTTTTCGAGAAGGTCGATTTCGGTTACGACGATACCCGCCTCATCCTGGAAGACATCAACCTGCGGATCGAGCCCGGCCAGACGGTCGCCTTCGTCGGCGGCACCGGCGCGGGCAAGAGCACCCTGCTTTCGCTGGCCCCCCGCTTTTACGATCCCACCCGCGGACGCGTGCTGCTGGACGGGCACGACCTGCGCGCCATTACCAAAAAATCGCTGCGCCGGCATATCTCGATTGTCCTCCAGGATACGCTCCTCTTCTCCACCACCATCCGCGAGAACATCGCCTATGGCCGGCCCGATGCGACGGAGGAGGAGATCGTGGAAGCCGCGAAACGCGCCCAGGCGCACGATTTCATCCTGCGCATGGCGGATGGCTACTCCGCGCAGGTCGGCGAGCGCGGCGGTCATCTCAGTGTCGGCCAGCGCCAGCGCATCGGCATCGCGCGCGCCTTCCTCAAGGATGCGCCCATTCTTTTGCTGGATGAGCCCACCAGCGCATTGGACGCCACCACGGAGGCCGCGATCATGGAGACGATCAAGGAACTGATGCGCGGCCGCACCACGCTCCTCATCACCCACCGCATCGCCACCATCCACGACATGGGCCAGATCGTCGTCCTCAAACACGGCAAAATCGCCGAAACCGGCCCCGGCCCGGAGCTGGTCTCCCGCGGCGGCGCCTACGCGGAACTGTACTACTCTGCAAATTTGGGGACGCCCCCCGCCAAAGTTCCCTGATTCCTGGCCACCGGATTGGTCAAAGGTCAAAGTGGTTTTTCTTGGGGTAACTTCTGATTCAATTTCGATATAAATTACCGCGCTCGTAAAGGGCTCTATTGAAATGTCAGAGCAGCGAATGCGGTTCTGGCAAGGAACGGCGCGATTGCCGGAAATCGCCGGGCAGGCGGAACCCGGGTTGAAGGGTTGCCCGAAGCGGCTTTTTCCTTTAGGTTGATTGTTCGCCCAATGAAAACCGAAGAAATTGCTCCCGCCGCCAAGCCTCCGCGCGTCAATCTGCGCACGCCGGCGGTGATGGCAGCCGTGCAGGCCCAGGTGGAATCCCATTACCGCAGCGAGGTGGTCGAGAAGCTGCGCGCCGGCGGCGGAACGCTTTCCAAAGGGGAAGTGACGGTGAAATTGGCAAAGCAGTTCGGCTTTTGCTACGGGGTGGAACGGGCCATCGACCTGGCTTATGCGGCGGCAAAGGTCTTCACGGACCGGCGGTTGTTCATCCTGGGCGAGATCATCCATAACCCGGAGGTGAACGAGCAAATCCGGGCGCTTGGCATCAGGAACTTGATCGGCCAGCAAGCCGAGGCGCACGTGGATGAATTGACGGCCAAGGACGTGGTCATCGTGCCCGCGTTCGGCACGGACGTGACGACCCTGGCGCGCATCAAGGAGATCGGCGCGGACATTGTCGATACCACGTGCGGCGACGTCATGAGCGTGTGGAAACGGGTGCGGCAAAACGCGCAGGACGACATGACATCCATCATCCACGGCAAGGCCGCGCACGAGGAAACCAAGGCAACCGCCTCCCGCGCGATGAGCAACGGCAAGGGCCATTACCTGATCGTCCTCACGCTGGAGGATACGGACTACGTTTGCGAATAC
Source organism: Chthoniobacteraceae bacterium (assembly GCA_036266845.1). GTDB lineage: Bacteria > Verrucomicrobiota > Verrucomicrobiia > Chthoniobacterales > Chthoniobacteraceae > DATAXI01. The sequence goes on from DATAXI010000105.1 coordinate 25,145, forward strand.
ATCCGCCATGGCGGGAGCAAGGAGGCGTTCCTGGAGAAATTCCGCGGCGCATACAGCGAGGGTTTCGACCCGGAGGTCCATTTGCGGCGGGTGGGCGTGGCAAACCAGACCACGATGATGCGCGGAGAGACGGAAGACGTTCAGCGCCGCATCATGGCGGCCGTGCAGGATCGCGATGGCACCAAGGCCACGCAGAATTACCGCTTCTTCGATACCATCTGCGGCGCCACCCAGGAGCGGCAGGATGCGTTGCGCGTGATGCTGGATGAGCCCATGGATCTGCTCATCGTGGTGGGCGGTTACAACTCGTCCAATACCTCGCACCTCGCGGAGATGGGGGAGCAAAAGCTGCCCACCTATTTCATCCGCAATGCCAGCCGGCTGGAATCGCGCGACTGCATTACCCATTACGACTCGCACGAGAAGAAGGAGATCACGACCGAAAACTGGCTGCCGCGCCGCCCGGTGACGATCGGCATCACGGCGGGCGCAAGCTGCCCGAACAATTTGATCGAGGATGCGATCCTGCGGCTCTTCGAGCTGCACGGGATCTGCCGCGCTGAGTTATTGGCGTAGGCTCGCGATTTTCCACCGCCCCTGCCGGGGCTTTCCACGCTTTGATTTGATTCCGGCGGTGATGGAATCTCTTCCTCCCGGCAGGACATCACCTGCCAAAATGATGATCGATTTTCGGTAAAAAATCGTTCGTCCCGCTCACAGGATATAAGCCTCCTCGCCGTGCTCGGAAAGGTCCAGGCCGACGGATTCATCCTCGGACGACGAGCGCAGGCCGATAAAGGAGCGCACGAACAAGCCGACAAACAGCGTGCCGACCACCGCCAGCACAATCGTGACGATCATCGCCTCCAGTTGCTGGAGCCAGAGCGTATGGCCCACGATCGCGCCCAGGTTTACCCCGAGATGCGGGTTCACATCCTGCCGCGCGAGCAGCCCGGTCAGGAACGCGCCCAGGGTGCCGCCCACCGCGTGCACGCCAAAGGTGTCCAGCGCATCGTCGTACCCGATAAAGCCCTTCAGCTTCACCACCGCAAAGTAGGGGATCAGACCCGCCAGCAGGCCGATGATGATCGCGCCGGTCGCATCCACATAACCGCACGCGGGGGTGATGACCACCAGGCCGCCGACCGCGCCGGAGCAAAAACCGAGGACGCTGGTCTTGCCCGCATGCAGCCACTCGGCAAACGCCCATGTGCCAGAGCCGATGGCCGCGGCGAGCGTCGTGGTGAGGAACGCATTGGCCGCGATTGCGTCCGCGCCCAGCGCGCTGCCGGCATTGAAGCCGTACCAGCCCACCCACAGCATCGCCGTGCCCACCATGCAAAGCACCATCGAGTGCGGCGGCATCTTCTCCTTGCCATAGCCCGCCCGCCGCCCCAGCAGCATGCAGAGCACCAGCGCGGACCATCCGCTGGACATGTGGACCACCGTGCCGCCGGCGAAATCAATCGCCTTGATCATTGCGGCATTATTGCCAATGCCGTTCATCGCCCCATCCACGCCCCAGATCATGTGCGCCAGCGGAAAATAGACCACGAACATCCACAACCCCACGAAAGTGAGCACCGCCGCGTAGCGGATCCGCTCCGCCACCGCGCCGATGATGAGCGCCGGCGTGATGATGGCGAACATCAACTGGTACATCGCAAACACACTGTGCGACACCCACGGCGCATAGTCCGCATTCGGCGCCGGCCCCACATTGCGCAGCATCGCGTAGCGCAACCCGCCGATCCACGGCGTGCCGGGCGCAAAGACCAGACTGTAGCCCACCGCCCACCACAGCACCGTCACCAGCGCCGTAATGCCGAAGCATTGCGCCAGCACGGAGAGCACATTCTTCCGCCGCACCAGCCCGCCGTAGAAGAGCGCAAGGCCCGGCAGCGTCATGAAAAGCACCAGCGCCGAGCAGACCATCATCCAGCCGTTGTGGCCGGGGCCGGGGATATTCGCCGTTTCCGCGACCATGCCGGGAATCACGGCGCCGTCCGCATCGCGGAGGGCATCCTGGGGGTTCGAGTTAAGGAGGTAAGCCTCCAGCACGCCCACCCGTTGCTCCAGCGAGGGAGTGGGGGCTGCGGAGGGGTGGATAGGGAGCGCGGGCGCGGGGCTGGCCATGGCCGCGGCCCCCGTAAGGAGGAGGAGTGCCAATACTTTCATGGGATATAGGGTGGCATCGCCCCGGGGGCCGGCGGGCCGATTTTCCAAAGGGGCATCCGGACCAGGGAGATGAAAGGGGGGCCAATTACGGCGAGGCGAGCCCCGGCTGTCAAACTTCTATAATGCCATTGCGCGCCGCATAGCGCACGAGGTCGGCCAGCGATTCAAATTTCATCTTCTTCATCAGCGCGGCCCGCTGGCCCTCCGCCGTCCGGAGATTCACCCCCAGCTTTTCCGCCAGCTCCCGGTTGCCATCCCCCAGCGCCAGCCGGCGCACGATCTCCTCCTCGTGCGGCGTCAATCGCCCCGTGGACTCGCTTTCCGCGGCGCGGGCGCGCGCGGGACGCAACAGCCGGGAGAAGATCACCTCGGACACCTTCGTCGTAAAATAAGGTTTGTGCTGCGCCAGCGCGCGGATCGCGTCCAGCAGATGAGTCTTCGCGTCGCTTTTCAGAATAAAACTTTTCGCGCCGCAGAGAAACGCCTCGCGCATCAGGTCATCCGTCTCCATCCCCGTAAAAAGCATCACCTCGCAGGCCGGGATCGCCTTGCGGATCGCCCGCGTGCATTCCATCCCGTTCATTCCCGCCATCTCCACATCCAGCACCGCCACATCCGGCTGGAGGCGGATCGCTTTCTCCAGCGCCTCCCTGCCGCTGCGCGCCGTGGCACAGACCTCCATATCGGACTGCCGGCCCAGGATCAGCTCCAGCCCGGCGCAAATCAGGTCCTGATCATCGGCCACGAGGATGCGTACCGTCTTCACTTCAGCGGGAGGCGCGGTGGAAATCATTGGGAAGGCGCTTTGGACAGCACAAAAAGCGCCATCGCGCAGATTTTTTTCCAAACATTCCGTACAGACTTTCCCTAGCCATAAATACCATAGGTCAACCCCGCCCGCGGTCCCGCTTCCTGCTCCTATGGGAGCCCATGATCATCCAGCGGCCTTTTCAGCTCAGTCTGCTCGAAAACCAATGGTTGATCAAAATGGCTATGAACTGCATCCCGACCCCTGAGAACGAGCAAGCGCCGGAAGTTTACAACGTCGTCGTCGCCGATGACGACC